>JAICIH010000250.1 GCA_025924475.1 Bryobacteraceae bacterium | reverse complement strand
GGCCCTGCTGCACTCCGAGATCGAGCACATCGCCTTCGCGCGAAACGCCCTTGCCGTACAGGATGTCCACTTCCGCCTCACGGAACGGCGCGGCAACTTTGTTCTTGACGATCTTAATCCTGGTGCGATTGCCGATCACGGTCTCGCCATCCTTGATGGCGCTCGCCCGGCGCACCTCCACCCGTACCGACGAAAAGAATTTCAGCGCTCGCCCGCCGGTGGTGGTTTCCGGATTGCCGAACATCACCCCGATCTTCTCGCGCAATTGATTTATAAAGATCAAGCAGGTATTCGCCCGTGAAACCGAGGCAGTCAATTTCCGCAGCGCCTGCGACATCATGCGTGCCTGTAGCCCCATGTGGCTATCGCCCATTTCGCCTTCGATTTCAGCTTTAGGCGTCAGCGCCGCCACCGAATCGATCACGATTACGTCGAGGGCCTGCGAATTCACCAGCGCCTGCGCAATCTCGAGGGCCTGCTCGCCATAATCCGGCTGCGAAACCAGGAGATCCTCGATATGTACGCCCAGATTGGCCGCGTAGGTGGCATCCAGCGCATGTTCGGCGTCGATAAACGCAGCTGCGCCGCCCGAGCGCTGCGCTTGCGCGATCACTTGCAAAGCCAGCGTCGTTTTCCCCGACGACTCGGGACCGAACACTTCGATCACGCGCCCGCGCGGGAACCCGCCGGCGCCTAATGCGCTATCGACCGCCACCGAGCCGGTGGATATCACTTCGACGGGCAGAGCCGCCCGCGAACCCAGCATCAGCACCGAGCCTTTGCCGAATTGTTTATCCATCTGCGCCAGTGTCGCTAGTATCTGCTTACGCCGATCGTCCATGCATCTCCTTTGAGGAACATTCAAGAAGTCGGAGCCAGGACCGCGGCGTCTCACACTCAATTAGGCCCCCTTACTTTTTTTGCGCAATAGTACTAGCGCATTTGACCGCGACTGTCATATGCTGGCGTGTTACATGGGGCGTCAAATTGGCTGGCTGTTGGGGATTCTCTCCTGCTTCGCCTTTTCATCGCTACTCACCGCCGACAGTGTTCCGAAACAGGACCGAGCCTGGAAGCAGTACCACAATCAGCGCTATGGCTATTGCGTCAGCTACCCGTCGAGGTGGTTCAAAGGCGAAGCGTTCGATGGCGCCGGTCTCTTCGTGAAGACCGGCGAAACCAAATATTCGCGGACCCTCGGATCGATGGATTTCGGCGTAATCGATACGCCGCCGGCCGACGCGCGCCTCGCTCCTATCAATCTGGCTGACGATCTGCGCCTCCATTTGGCGGGTCTCCAAAAGTTCGAAAGGGCCGAACGCATGGAAATCCTCGAGCAGCGCGAATTGACGTTTTTGGGATATCCGGCGCTCTTCACCAAGAATCGCTATTACGATCCGCAGGAGCGCTCTCACTGGGCCGAAGAGATTTTGTTCATCAATCGCAATGGCACGCTCTACCGGCTGGAATTGCAATGCCGCCTCGATCGGCTAAGCCGGTTTGAACCTGTCTTCTCGCAATTGATGAAAACCTTCCAATTCGACTGTACGGCGAAACACTGAGAAAAGCAGGCTGCGGCGCGCACACTGTTGTTCTCGACCCAACAGTCGCTCAATGGACCGCAACGAGTTCTTCAAACGCCTGGTGGCGCAGGATCCCGAAGAGGAACAGCGCGTCACGGCGGCAGCCGAATATTATCGCGAGATGCGCGCGGCGCTCGACGAGACGGACTTTCGCTGGCTGGAATTCGGCGAAACGCGCTCGGCCGCCACGCGATTGCGGCGCGAACGCATAGCGATCTACAGGCGCTACCGCAAACTTTTCGAACTGGAGATCTCGCGCCCGGTAACCGGCCTGTCGCAAAAAGCCGCGCTGCTGCGTTATCGCGCCATGCTGGCGTTGGCGAGTCTGCTTTTTCGCTTTGCGATTCCCGGCGCGCTCGATTTGTGCGATGCCGCGGTCTTCAGAATGGTCCGGATTGCATATTTGCAGGCGACGCGCTGACCGCGGCGGGAGCAAGGGCCATCGCCGCCCAAGCAGTGCCGGCGCTCGATATCCATTGATCGTGATCGAAGGGAAAACCGCTTTGAAAGTAGGGCTGGAACTTGGGAGCGCGGCTTCGCACGTACCAGGAGCCATCCGGGAATTGCGTGCGCAACAGGAATGCAATGCCTCTCCGATATGCCGGTGCAGCGGGCGTCGTCAGGCCGGAGACATACAGCGTGTGCAACACCAGCGCCGTCGCATAGGCATCGGAGTCGAGATAGACAGTTTGCGCCCATCCTCCATCGGCGCGCTGCTTGCTCAATAGGGCGGCGGCAGCGGCTTGCAAGTTCCGCACCTCGATTCCAGCCCCACGCAACCCCATAATGCGATCCGCCTCTTCATAGGTAGTGATCGGCTTGGAATTTTCGAGCCATTGGCGGGCCCGTCGGATGCGCTCGTCGAACTCGGTCTGGCGCGCAGGCCAGCCATACACTCTCAGGGCGCGAATCGCCATCGCAGTGCGCGAGATGGTGCTTTCTTCAATCGGCGGCCTCGCAATCCCAAGCTTTATCCACGCGCCGGAAGGATGCTGCCGCGCCGCCAGGTAGTGAACGGCCGCATCGGTGAAATCGTTGGCCGGCTCGGCGAGATCGGCGAGCGCCATCAAAGGCTGAAGGAGCCGGTCGACATCTCCCGGAAGAGCTTGTAAAAACGGAAGGCCCGTAAGATAAACGGGTCGCTCGGCAAGCATCGCATCCCGGAAGGGCTGCCGTAAGCTTTCGTCCGCCTGCACGTGCGCAGCCGAAGCGGCGGCAAAAGCGCGCGCTTCCATTGGCTGATGGTGACAGCCGGAGCAGCCGCCGCCTTCTTTGAAGAACCGCGGGCCCGTATTGGCGAGTAAGGGTAACGTCCTTGCTAGAGCTTGCGCGGCGCTACCGGCCTGCGAGTTGTCCGGAGGCCGTGGAGCGGGCGCTACATCACGGCCCTGCGCGCCAGCGCGTTCGAGAATCGAAAGTATCTCGGGGTTGCGGAATTTTCGGGCCCAATCGAGAGCGGACTCGCCATCTTTGTCGTTGGCGTTGACATCCGCTCCCGCGGCGATGAGTTGCCGGACGGTTGCAGGCTTCGCCTGATCCGTTGCGATCGCCAGTATTAACGGATTCATTTTGCGGATGTCCGTTTCGTCCACGTGCGCGCCTGCTTTTAGCAGAGCGCCAATAGTCTCCGCGTCCCCATAGGGAGCCGCCAGCATTAGGGGAGTTCGATGCACAAGAGCTATCGGCCCATTCTTAACTTGTCCGGCAAACGTATTGAAGGAGTTCACATCGGCTCCAGCCTTTAGCAGCAGAGCAATCCGCTCGCAGTCGGCAAAACTCGTCGCCATTTGGAGCGCCGTGAAGCCGGCACGGTCAGCGTTGCGCGCGCTTGCGCCTCTGGCGAGAAGCAGTTCGACAGCTTGCGGATCACTCATCCAACCCGCGCGAATAAGGGCATCGGCCCCCAACATGTCGATTGCGTTGGCATCGGCTCCATGCGCCAGTAAGTAGCGCACGCTGCTGGTGTTGCCGAGAGCCGAAGCAGCAACCATCAGAGGCGTGATGCCATTTTTGGCCGCAACATTGACCTGGGCGCCCTTATCGATAAGGAGCTTTGTTTTCTCAAAGTTCCAGGCTGCGTAAATTAAGGGCGTCGCTTGCTGCTGATTGCGCGCATTCGGGTCGGCGCCAGCTTCGAGCAGAATCCGCACGGAGTCGGCGCTTCCGTAGAT
Source organism: Bryobacteraceae bacterium (assembly GCA_025924475.1). Classification (GTDB taxonomy): domain Bacteria; phylum Acidobacteriota; class Terriglobia; order Bryobacterales; family Bryobacteraceae; genus Bog-105. The sequence goes on along the minus strand of JAICIH010000250.1, from coordinate 5,204 downwards.
GGCCGCGTAGTGAAGCGGCCTCCAGCGGAGATTGTTTTCGACGTTTGCCGCCGCCGGAGTACCGGCAAGTTTGCGAAGAACGGATAGATCGTTAGCACGGATCACTCCGGCGAAATCACTTGGACTGGCAGCGGAGCTTACAGCTCCTGCCACTACTACGGCGCAAAATGCTGTCGCAAGTAGCGCGCGGAACTTCTTCATTTCATTCCCTCCGGGTTGTGGAGAGAACTATAGCAGCTTTTGTGTTATTATTCACTACCCACAGAAAACACGCCGTCGCCTGACGAGGAACCAAATCATTTCCGTCGGCCATCTTGCAAAGCTCCTCGCGGCAAACAAGCTGCCGGCTAAGTGCAAAAAATCAGCGATCCAACAAAAATCGCGATGGCGCTGGCAGTTACTCCGCCTGAGCGTTTCAAAGTTTACTCTCCGCTTGAAGTCTATATAGTATGAAGCATGCACGATCTATCTCGACGAAGTTTGTTTCGTAGCTTAGCGGGCGCATCGGTGCTCGAGTTGGCGCATTACCGTGCCGCCTGGGCACGCGCCATGGCCCCGCAAAGTGATGCAACTCTGTTCGATATCGAGAAGATAGCGGGAGGCGCCTACTTCGCGAGAGCACGTCCGCAGGCGATGACGAATTGCAATGCCGCCATTTTTGAGAATGCCGCCGATGTGCTGGTCGTAGATGCGCATTCGAAACCCTCGGCCGCCGCCGCGCTGATCGCGCAAATCAAACGCGAGATTACGCCTAAACCCGTGCGCTACGTCGTAAATACACACTTCCATTGGGACCACACGCAAGGCAATCACGCCTATCGCGCCGCAGAGAAGAAAATCGACTTCATCGCGAGCGAGCCGACAAAAAAGCTAATGGCGGATCTAGCCGGGCAGCGGCTTCTGGCATCGCTGGCAGCCGTGCCGCAGCAGATCGATTCGCTCCAGGCGCGCGCCGGCAAATCCCGATCGCCTGCCGAGAGGACATGGTGCGAGAACCGCATCCGGCAATTGCGCGCTTATCAAACGGAGCTTAAGAACTACGACCTGGAACTGCCGACGATCACATTCGCAACGTCGCACGTCATCAAGGACAAAGCACACGACCTACACATCGAATATCACGGCCACGCGCATACCGGGGGTGACGTAGTCGTATTTTGCCCGCAAGCCCGCGCGGTCGCCACCGGCGACATGGTTCTCGGGACATTGCCATTCATCGCGGATGGCTATCCGCGCACCTGGCCAAAGACTATCGACTCCGTGGCAAAGTTAGACTTCGCGCACGTGATGCCCGGACACGGCCCGGCGCAGCACGATCGCACGCCGATGACCAACGAGCGCAATTACATTGAGGAACTCGCCGAAAAAGTAGCCGCTGGGAAAAAAGCCGGCAAAACGCTGGCCGCCTTGCAATCGGAAATCACTGTGGAATCGCTGAAATCGATTCAATCGAACGGCTATGCGGCGTACCTGATGGCGAACCAGGACCACTCCGAGCCGAATCTCGACGCGCCGGCACGCGTTCGCGCCGGAGTGAAAACGAACATCGCAGACGTGTTCAAGAATATCGAGCGCGTTTGAGCCTCACCTCAAGCATCCGGCGGGTTCGGGATCTATCCGCTGGCCATGGAAACAAGCAGGAGATTGTCGAGGTGGCTGTAGTCCTTCGGATTGTTCGTAACGAGTGGTGCTGACAGCACCAACGCCGTGGCAGCAATCCACGCGTCAGCAGAACTAATGGGATGTCCCTTGCGTGCGCTTTCATTTCGGAGCGAGGCCCATGTAGAACAGAGAATGTCGCCCGAGTGGAGTACCGAGAAATCGGCTAAGTATGTGTTCAATACGTCCAACTTGCGTGTGTCCCAGTTGGCGTTGAGGGCTCCCTGTCGCATCTCCGCAATTGTCATAAAAGAGATGGCTAATTCGAGCCCTCGTATCAGGACAATATAACGTGGCGCCCATTCCGGATGCCATTTGAAAATAAAACTAGCGACGTCGGTATCAATTACCAGTCTCGCCGCCGTGATCGGAGGAGAGGTCAGTATGGCGCTGCTCATAGATGCGTCGTACGAACTCTTCGGATTCCTCCTTCGTTCCGGGATCGACGTGACTCAACAACCGATCTAGTGAGAACGGATGATTCCGAAGAAGGTTGGGGGGCGCTTTTTCGGCCTGTGTTGGCATACGATCCATCTCGACTCATTTTAACGCGGCTGCCGATTGCTGCGCAGCGATAGTCGATCGGCTCACGGCTGCTCAACAACTAGCATCACTGCGCCACAATCAGACGCCCATATACGGGATAGTGATCCGATCCTTTGATATCTCGCCGCACCGCGCCACCATTAAATCGGATACCGCCTCGCGCAAACAACCAATCGAGGGCAAAGACGATTCTGTGTGTTTTTTCGATTCGCTCGCCCATGGCACTGCGAAAACCGGCGCGTTCGAGTTTATGTAGAAACTTCGAAGGAAAATACTTCGTGTTGAGATCGCCGCCCAGGATCGCGGGAGTTCCGGCGGGATATTGCGCCAGATCGGCTAACATTTCGTCAATCTGCGCCGCCTGAATACGGCCTGCACTGCGGCTCTCCAAATGCGTGTTATATACCACCATGCGGCGGCCGGCAAACTCCAGTTCGGTCACCAGCGCCACGCGTCCGCCAAGCCGACGCTGCATAAACGGCAACGACGACGGAATCCAGGCGCGCGGCTTCCAGAAACCCGATTGCCTCCGGAAATGCAGAACTCTCGACCTCAGAATCGGCAGGCGGCTCAGCGTGGCTTGTCCAATATACGCCGGACGTCCGTTCTCCTGGCTCAACTCCTCGAACTCCTTCGCGTAGACCACATGCATGCCGAGTCGCCGGCTGAGTTCCTGCGCGATATCTCGCTGGCCGGAACGCGACGCATTTTGATCGACTTCCTGCAACAGCAATAGATCCGCCGGATTCTTTTGAAGCTCGGAGGCGATCGTATCGAGTCTGCCGCCATGATCGATATTCCAAGTGGCCACCTGAAGCGACGGCGGCGGTGGATGGGCCGCCGCCAGCATCGAAACCAAAGCAAAATACCAGGCGCAAACACCCAAACGGGCAAACGGATAATCGACCATCGCATGCAGGCAGATGGCGATCACACCGATACCCCAGCCGGAACGATATGCCGGACGAATGCTCCAGACGAATATCGCCAGCATCAGCCCCGCAAAAAAGATCCCCCCTTCGGCGGCCCATTGCAGCCAATCGTTGTGGGCACGATTGACGAACGTGCCGTCGTCATAGCGCGCGAACATTCGATACACCGGAACATACGTATTCAAACCCCAGCCGGTAAAGGGCCGCTCGCGGATCATGGCCAACGACGATTTGTTGATCTCGCGCCGGACGGCCAACTGATCGTTCTGCTGGAGCTTCGCCACAACGCGATCCACGCCGGCGGCATAGATAAAGACCAGACTCAACGCGATAGCCGCGGCGGCCCCGAACACAAACGATTTGTTCCGGAAGCGAAAATAAGCCAGCATCAGCACTGCCAGGAGCTCGACACACACCAGGGCGGTCCCAGCACGCGAGCCCGAAGCAACGACCGCACCGATCTGGATCGCCCCCATGGCTAAAAACACGATCGAGGGCTTCGGCCGCGCCAGTCCGTGCCATAGCGTAATGGGCAGCGCCAGCTCGACAAATTCCGCGAAGTTGTTCCAGTAAGCAAATGGGCCGAAGACTGCGTGATAGCGGCTCGGGATAAGCCAATAGTATTTGCTCGTGTGCGATGCTTGCTCGAGCAGATCCAAGACACACACAGCCGTGGCAAAAATCGCGAACGCGAGCCGGAATAGCACGGCAATGCGGGAATTGCGAAATAGCTGCGTCGCAAGCAGAACGATCGTTGCGGCGGTGAACCAGAAGAGCACGCCGGTCCAGCCGTAATAGACGATCTTTTGCGGGAACCACAGCGTCTGCACGACGCCGTAGCCGGTCATGAGCAGCAGGCAGACCGCGGGCAGATTCAATTGGAACCGCTGCGTGAACGGAACTGCGAAGTAGGCGGCAGCCAGCAGGAAGATGGCGGCGGAGATCACGTATGGCGCGATTTCTCCGCCATCCAGCGTCGAGAGCGTGAATGCCGAGAGAAAAACAAACAATCCGGCTGAGCCGAGGGCGCCGCGATCTTTCACTTACCGGTGTAACTGACTCGCCATATCGAATTCGAGCCGTCGTCGACCACCATCAGCGAGCCGTCCGGCGCTGTTGCCACTCCCACCGGCCGGCCCCAGACCTTTCCATCGGCAGTAACGAAACCCGTGAGAAAATCCTGGTACTCGCCCGCGGCTTTGCCATTGTTCAGAGGAACGCGAATCACTTCATAACCGGCGCGCGCGGCTTTATTCCACGATCCATGCTCGGCGGCAAAAATATCGCCGTGATATTGCGATGGAAACTGCTTGCCCGAATAAAAAGTTAATTGGAGCGATGCGTTGTGAGGCTGCAGGAGAACATCTGGAACAATCACTTTCGAAGCCAGCTCCGGGTGTTTGCCCTTTAGCCGCGGATCCTGATGGTCGCCGATGTAATACCACGGCCAGCCGTAAAATCCGTCTTCTTTCACCGAAGTGATGTAATCCGGCACGAGATTGTCGCCCAGCATGTCCCGCTCGTTCGTCGAGCACCATAGCTGGCCTGTAACGGGATTGACCGCGATGCCAACCGGATTACGGATACCGGAAGCGTAAACCTTCACAAACTTGCCTTCCGGAGTGAATTCGAGAATGTTGGCGCGATGATGCTCATCCGGATGCGTATCCGGATCGTTCACGTTCGAGCGCGAACCCACCGAGACGAACATCTTCGTACCATCAGGTGAGAACGCGATGTCGCGAGTCGAATGGCCTCCCCCCGCCGGAAGTTTGCCGACAATGGTTTGCGCCGGACCCGTGGCTTTCAAATCGCCGTTCTTATAAGGAAATCGCACTACCGAATCTGTATTGCCGACGTACACCCACTGGGGATTCGCGCCCAGCGGATAGAAAGCGATTCCGAAATTCCTGTTCAATCCCGTTGCGAAAGTCGATTTCTGCAACGGCTTGCCGTCTTGCGAAATGCCCCGAAATACCAGGACTTCGCCTCTGTCGTTCTCGGCAACGAACATGTCACCGTTCGGAGCGGTTTTGATCTCGCGTGGCCGGTCGAGCCCTTCCGCAT
>JAICIH010000249.1 GCA_025924475.1 Bryobacteraceae bacterium | reverse complement strand
GTGGCGGGCCTGTGGCAGCAGATCGAGACGCGCACCACTGAGATCAGCATTGACGGGCGATCTCCTCTCGAACAATTGGAGATGATCCGGCACGAGATTACCGGACTCATGAGCGAGATCTACCGGCTGTGGCGCGAGGAACTGAAGCCCGAGCTAGGCCGTGCGGGGATTCACATCCTCAATATAGAGGATCTCGATGCACAGCAAAAGACATTTATCGATGAGTATTTCCGGCGCGAGATCTATCCGGTACTCACGCCCCTTGCTGTCGATCAGGGGCGCCCTTTTCCGCACATCTCCAACTTGAGCCTCAACATCGGAGCTTCGGTCAGCAATGGGAACGGAATAGAACGGTTCGCGCGCATCAAAGTGCCCGGCACGCTGCCACATCTTCTGCCTGTACCTGCCGAATCCGGGGAGCTGGTGTTCGTTTGGGTCGAGCGGGCGATCATCGCCAATTTGCGGATGCTTTTTCCGGAAATGGATATTTTGAAGGCCGACGTGTTTCATGTCACGCGCGACGCCGAGCTGGCCATCCAGGAACTCGAAGCGGAGGATCTGCTCGAGAGCATTCAGGAAGCCGTTTGGAGACGCAGGTTCCGCGATGCCGTGCGCCTTCAGATCGAAACCGGCATGCCGCAGAAGCTGATCGAGATTCTGACCAGCAATCTGGAGCTGGATCAAAACGATGTGTACCGGGTAGATGGACCGGTAGACATCAGCCGCGTGAAAGCGCTGCTTGGAATCGACCGGCCGGCGCTTAACGACAAGCCATTCATCCCCTCGACACCCAAAGGATTTACTGGACCGCGCAATGAAATTTTCGCCACCATTCACGAAGGCGATGTCTTAATGCACCAGCCGTTTGAATCCTTTCAGCCGACAATCGACTTTTTGCGTGCGGCGGCCGAGGATCCGGGCGTGTTGGCTATCAAGATGACGCTGTATCGCGTAGGGCGCAATTCACCAATCGTGGAAGCGCTGCTCGACGCGATTCAGAATGGCAAACAAGTGGCGGTACTGGTAGAGCTAAAGGCCCGCTTCGATGAAGAAAGCAACATCGAGTGGGCGCAAAAACTGGAGCGCGAGGGCGTACACGTAGTGTACGGCCTGCCGGACGTGAAGGTGCATTGCAAGATGGCCATGGTGGTGCGGCGCGAAGGCGACTCGATTCTTCGCTATCTGCATCTGGGCACCGGCAACTACAACCCGGGAACGGCGCGCGGCTACACCGATCTGGGACTATTCACTTGCAACGCGGAAATCGGCGCCGATGTAAGCGACTTGTTCAACCACCTGACCGGATATTCGGCGAAGAAATCCTATCGCAAATTATTAGTGGCGCCGCACGGCCTGCGCAGCGGCGTGGAACGCCTGATCCGGAATGAAATGAAACGTCACGAGGAGCATGGCGACGGCCATCTGATTTTCAAAATGAACGCGCTCGAGGATGCCGGCATGATCCGGCTGCTTTACGAAGCATCGCGCGTGGGAGTGGAGATCGATTTGATCGTACGCGGCGTCTGCTCATTGCGGCCGGGAGTGCCGGGTGTGAGCGAAACCATTCGCGTGCGCAGCATCATCGGCCGTTTTCTGGAGCACAGCCGCATTTACTATTTCCGCAATGGCGGCGAGGAAATCGTGTATGCGGGCAGCGCCGATCTCATGCCGCGCAATTTGAACCGGCGCGTGGAAGTGCTGTTTCCCATTGAGAACCAGCGGATGGTGCGGCGTATTCGCGACAGGATTCTGGATAAGTACCTTGCGGACGAAGCATGCGCGCACATTATGCAGGCGGATGGGCAGTATCAACGACCGAAAATACGCCCGGGCAAGCATCCCTTGAACGCGCAGGATTGGTTTCTGAAGCACGAAGCGTAGCGGCGGGCCCGGCCCGGCGGCAGCGACATAACAGATGAACGGAAAGACCGCTCAAAAGCTCATTAGCATGTGGTGCGCGCTGATGCTGTTCGCGCTCGTGATGTATTTCCTGCTGCACGCGGATTTCGCGCCCGGCCGCGAAGGGAGCGCGCTCGGAAAGCTGTTTCTGGCGCTCGCGGTTGTCGGTACGGCATGGCTGGCGCTATCCCATTGGATTTCGCGGCGATGGGCGCGCGAAATACGGTTGCTGGAACAATTCACGAGTGCGTTACCGGCGGCCCGGCCGGAGTTATCCGGAAGCGGTCCGGGCGAATTAGAAAATTTAGAACGCGCCATGCGCTCGATGGGCGAGCGCGTCCGGCAGGTAGTAGAGCGGGCCAACATGGAGCTTTCCCGGCGCGAGACCATCCTGGCGTGCATGGCGGAAGGAGTGCTCGCTGTAGATCAGGACCTTAGGGTTATTTTCTGCAACGACGCATTCGCCGCGGCTTTCGGCGCCCGTACGCCGGTACCGGAAGGCCGGCCGCTTTATGAGGTGGTGCGCGAACCGGCTCTGCGCGAGATTCTGGAGCGCGTCGTGAATGGCGGGGAGGCGGAAAAGGATCTGCGGCGCCTGCCGAGCGCTGCGGGCCGTTCGTTCGAGGTGCGGGCGCTGCCGCTCGGAGAGCGGCCGAGGCGCGGCGCCGTCATCGCCCTTCACGATGTGACGGATCTGGAACGGCAGGAACAAGCGCGCAAGGATTTTGTCGCCGACGTATCGCATGAGCTGCGTACTCCGCTTGCCGCGATTCGGGGTTATGCCGAGACCTTGCTGGACGGCGCATTGGAAGATGCCGCCAACAACCGGAAATTCGTCGAAATTATTCTGGCGCACTCGGTGCGACTGAACAATATTGCGTCCGACCTGCTTGTGTTATCGGAGCTCGATTCTTCGAGCGGGCATGCCATGCCGCCGGAGCGCGTACGTGTGATGGAGGTAGTCGAATCTGCCTTTCACACGGTCGGAAGCGCCGCTCATCTGCGCGGCGTGCGCGTCCTGAAGGATCGCTGTGAAGACTGCGTAGTCCTGGGACATCGTTTCCGGCTGGAGCAGGTGCTGGTCAATCTCATGGACAACGCCGTGAAATTCAATCGCCCGGAAGGAGAAGTCAACGTAGAATGCAGCTTGGCGGAAGCCGGACAAGTGCGAATTTCAGTAGCCGACACCGGCATCGGGATTCCGAGCGACGATCTGAAACGGATATTCGAGCGTTTTTATCGCGTGGATAAAGCGCGTTCGCGGCGGGCCGGCGGCACCGGACTCGGCCTATCCATCGTCAAACAAATGGTGGAGCGGATGGGCGGAACGATTTCGGTGGAGAGCCAGTTGGGACGAGGTTCGAAATTTATCGTTTTGCTGAGAGCGGCCCAAGAATACATCGAGCCGAAGTAAACTGGCTTGAAAATGTATCGCTCCTGGGTTTGCCTCTTTCTTGTTGTTTCTTCGCTCTCGGCGCAAACGAACGCCTATGTACTGAAAGCGGCGCGATTATTCGATGGCCGCAGCGACCGCCTGGTCGAGCCCGGCCTGGTCATCATCGTGGGTAACAGGATCGAAGCCCTTGGAGGCGCGGCTCCCGCGAATGCAACGGTCATCGACCTCGGCGATGCCACGCTTCTGCCGGGATTCATCGACGCGCATACACACCTTACTTCGGATTTCGATCCCGATTACAATGGCGCACGCTTGAAAGGATTCAGCCGCACGGTTGCCGAAAGCGCCATCAGAGCATCGGTGAACGCGCGCAAAACGTTGCTTGCCGGATTTACCACCGTGCGCGACCTCGGCTCACAGGATTTTTTGGATGTCGGCTTGCGCAATGCTATCAACGCCGGCGTGGTTCCAGGCCCGCGCATGCTGGTGGCAGTGCATGCTCTCGGAGCCACCGGCGGGCATTGCGACGATAGCGCCGGCCTGCGATTCGGATTGCTCCACCATGAAACGGGGCCGGAAGATGGCGTGATCAACTCGCCCGATCAAGCTCGCTATGCGGTGCGATTCAACATCAAATACGGAGCGGATGTGGTCAAAACGTGCGCCACTGGCGGCGTGCTCTCAACCACCGATGATGTAGATGTCCCGCAGCTTACCCAGGCCGAGCTGGATGCGATCGTCAGCGAAGCGCACGAATTGCGGCGCAAAAGCGCCGCGCATGCACACGGAGCCGAAGGCGCCAAGCGCGCTATTCGCGCGGGAATCGATTCGATTGAGCACGGCACGTTTCTGGACGACGAAGCCATGCGCATGATGCGGGAGCATGGGACGTATCTGGTGCCCACGCTCGCTACTCGTAGCGGGCTGGCCGAATCGAAATTCCCTCCGCGCGTGAAACAAAAAGCCGATTTGGCGGTGAAAGCGCAGGATGGGATGGTGCGGCGTGCATTGCAGATGGGCGTCAAGATCGCATTGGGCACGGATGCCGCCGTCTATCCACATGGAAATAACGCGCTGGAGTTTGTTCTGATGGCCGCCGACGGCATGCCACCCGCTCAATCCCTGCGCACCGGCACTTCGTCCGCCGCTGAGCTGTTGGGACTTGCGGACAAGATCGGAACGCTCGAGCCCGGCAAACTCGCCGATATCGTCGCCGTTCCCGGCGATCCGCTGCAAGATATTCGTGCGACGCAGAGCGTCCTGTTTGTGATGAAAGAAGGCGTCGTTTACCGGAACGATCGCGCGCAAAAACAATAGGTTAGCGGCGCATTCATCTCTTTGTAACTTACATTTCGTACGGTGGTGCTTGGAGACAAGTGTGTCGAATTTTTCGAGAAGCCTCGCCGTGCTGGCGCTGGCATTTCCGTTGGCGGCCCAGACGCGCCTGACTGGTGCCGGCGCGACGTTCCCGGCGCCGGTTTACCAGAAATGGTTCGCGGCGTATCAATCCGCCGGAAACGTGCAGATCAACTATCAGCCTATTGGGTCGGGCGGTGGAATCAAGGCCGTAACGGAAGGCACAGTCGATTTTGGCGCGAGTGACGCACCGTTGACGGACGCCCAATTAGCCGCTTACAAGGCTAAAAACAAATACGACGTTTTGTTGTTTCCTACGGTGCTTGGCGCCGCGGTGCCCAGCTACAACTTGCCTGGTGTAACGGGCGAGCTCAATTTCACAGCGCAAATACTGGCCGGAATTTACCTGGGCGAAATCCATAAATGGAATGATCCAAAAATCGCTGCCGCTAATCCGAAAGTGAAGCTGCCGGACATGGACATCCTGGTGATCCATCGATCCGACGGCAGTGGAACCACCTACTGCTGGACCGACTACCTCTCGAAAGTGAGCAGCGAATGGAAATCCAAAGTAGGAGCGGCGAATACCTCGGTGGAATGGCCCACCGGCATAGGAGGCAAAGGCAACGATGGAGTGGCCGGTCTGCTGAAGCAGCAGGAAGGTGCTGTCGGCTACATGGAGTTAATTTACGCCGTAAAGAATAAACTGCCGTTCGGGCGCGTGAAGAATAAATCCGGCGAATTCGTGAAAGCGGACCTGAAGTCGGTGACCGCGGCTGCTGCGGCCATGAAAGAAATGCCCGCCGATTTCCGCGTTTCGATTACAGATGGCGCGGGCGCGGGTGTATATCCGATCTCGACGTTCACTTGGCTGCTCGTCCCCGCTCATTATGCCGATTCAGGAAAAGCTCAGGCAGTAAAAGGCTTTCTGCACTGGGCTATTACGAAGGGCCAGGAGCAAGTAGAATCGCTCGAATACGCTAAGCTACCTAAGGCAGTTGTGGCCCAGGAAGAAAAACAAATTGCCCGGATCAAATAGTCACGGTGCATTGTCCCGTTAACTCCCGATAGTTGCTGCATGGCGAGTTCCTCTATTGCCGGCTCACTTCGGCATCGCGCGAATCGCGGCGTGCTTGCCCGATTACGCGGCGGCGATGAAATTTCTTATCTGGTGACGCTCGCCTGCGCGGTGCTGATATTCGTTGTCGTAGCTCTCATCGTCGCGAAACTATGGGGCAATTCTCAACCGGCAATACGGGCCTTCGGCTGGGATTTCCTGCGAACCTCGCGCTGGAATCCGAACGGCGGAAAGTTCGGCGCACTGCCGTTTCTCTATGGCACTTGCGTGACCTCGGCCATCGCTTTGCTGATCGCCGTGCCCACCGGGGTAGCCTCGGCCATTTTTCTTGCCGAAATGGCGCCTCCCAAACTTTCGAACCTGCTCACGTTTCTGATCGAATTGCTGGCGGCGGTTCCAAGCGTGATTTACGGTCTGCTCGGTATTTTTATGCTGCTGCCGCTGATTCGCGTCTACCTTGTGCCGGCGCTAAAGAGTACTTTCGGATTTCTGCCGTTATTTCAGGGCAGTTTTTACGGAGTGAGTTTCCTGTCGGCCGGCTTGGTGCTAGCGGTAATGGTTATTCCGTTTATCGTATCGGTATCCCGCGAAGTATTGTTGGCGGTTCCCACGGAGCAACGCGAGGCGGCGCTGGCGGTGGGCGCCACGAAATGGGAGACCACCTGGGACATCGTGCTCCCTTACGCGCGCTCGGGTATTTTTGGTTCGATTTTTCTGGCATTGGCGCGCGCGCTCGGAGAAACCATGGCGGTCACCATGGTCATCGGCAACACGCCAAAGATCACCGCGTCCCTGTTGTCGCCGGGGTATTCCATAGCCGCGGTAATTGCCAATGAATTCGCCGAGGCAAGTGGCGATCTGTATGTTTCGTCCCTGATTTTTGCCGGCCTGGTCCTTTTTGGCTTGACGATTGTGATTAACGCGCTTGCCAGAATTCTGATTCTTGCCACATCGCAAAAGGCGGCCACCGCGTGATGAAAATTTCAGCGCGGCGCCGGATCGTAAACGCCGTGATGCTATCGCTTTCCGGTATCTGCACGCTGTTGGTCATTAGCGTGTTGTTTTTCATCCTGGGCTATCTGCTCGTTCACGGCGTAAAATCGCTCGATTTCGATTTTTTCACTAAGCTCCCGAAACCATCCGGAGAAACCGGCGGAGGAATGGCCAATGCGATCGTAGGCAGCGGCAAAGTGCTCTTGCTAGCCACGTTGATTGGCGTACCTATCGGCTTTCTGGCCGGGATTTTTTTGGCTGAATTCAGCGGTAAAACTTTCGCGTTCACTATTCGCTATGTAGTGGATTTGCTCAACGGCGTTCCCTCGATTGTGATCGGCATTGTGGCATACGCGCTAGTGGTGCGGCCCATGCGCCATTTTTCGGCGCTCGCGGGCGGCGTGGCTCTCGGCATCATGATGATTCCCATTGCCGTGCGAACTACGGAAGAATTTCTCCGCTCTGTGCCGAATTCCATGCGCGAAGGCGCGATGGCCCTCGGCGCAACCAGGGCGCAAACGATTTTCACGGTGGTGGTTCCAGCCGCGATGTCGGGCCTGATTTCAGGCATGATGCTAAACCTGGCGCGCGTAGCCGGTGAAACCGCCCCGCTGCTGTTCACCGCGCTCGGCAACATGTTCTGGAGCAAGGGCTGGCTGGAGCCGATCGCAACACTTCCCGTAATGATCTATAACTATGCAATCGCTCCGGAAGAGGATCTCCATCAGCAGGCATGGGCCGCCGGATTCGTGCTTCTGATGCTGGTGCTTGCAATCAACGTAACGGCTAGGATGGTAATTAACCGGGGACACGCATCCTCGAGAAGATAGGCAATGGCTTCTCCGCAGCAACAACAAATAATGACGAGAGAAAGTGTGACGCGTCCAGCCGAGACAGCCGCTTCCAAAACCCCCGGAGCGGCATGTAAGCTCACTGCCAGAAACATCGATTTCTTCTACGGCTCGTTCCAGGCGCTACACAGTATCAGCCTGGACGTACCAAGCCATCGCATTACCGCGTTTATCGGGCCTTCCGGCTGCGGCAAATCCACATTTCTGCGGACCATGAATCGCATGAATGAAGCCTTGCGGAACACGCGCGTCGAAGGCGAGCTGCGCCTGGATGGGCAAGACATCCTGTCCATGGATGTGACGACCGTGCGGCGGCGCGTGGGAATGGTGTTTCAGAAATCCAACCCATTTCCTAAAAGTATTTTCGATAATGTTGCCTACGGCCTGCGCGTAAACGGAATCTCCAGGAAATCGGTGGTGGAAGAGGCTGTCGAGCGCAGCCTGCAGCACGCCGCGCTTTGGACAGAGGTCAAGGACAAGCTGCATAAACCCGCTTCGGCGCTTTCGGGTGGACAACAGCAGCGGCTCTGCATCGCGCGGGCGCTGGCCGTCGAGCCCGAGGTCCTGCTGCTGGATGAACCCTGTTCGGCGCTCGATCCGATAGCCACGCGAAGGATTGAGGAACTGCTTTTCGAATTGAAGGAAATGACGACTATCGTTATCGTGACGCACAATATGCAGCAGGCGGCGCGGATAGCGGATTTGACCGGCTTCTTTCTTTTGGGGAAACTGATGGAAATCGACGACACAAAGAAGATTTTTCAAAATCCCGGGAAGAAAGAAACCGAGGATTACGTCACCGGACGTTTCGGTTAGCCGAGGAGAGCGTGCTCCATTTTGAACAGGAATTAGACAAGCTCAAAAGCAAGCTGCTCGAAATGAGCGCGTTGGTCGAGAGCGCGGTCTACCACAGCGTGCAGGGCGTAGTGGAAAAAAACGAAGAGCTGGCGCAGGCCGTCCTCAAAAACGAGGCGCGCATCAATCAGCTTGAGATCGAGATTGACGATCTGGCCATCAGCCTGCTTGCGCTGCAAGCGCCATTAGCCGCGGATCTGCGGCTGGTGACGGCGGCCATCAAGATCAACAACGACCTGGAACGCATGGGCGACCTCTCGGCGGGAATTGCGCAGAGCGCAATGGCGCTGATCAAGGAGCCGGTGATTCGCCCCCTGATCGACATTCCGCATATTGCTGGTCTCGCGCAGAGCATGGTCCGGAAAGCGTTAGATGCATTTGTGAATCGCGACGCCGAGATGGCGCGCAGCGTGCTTGCCTCCGACGATGCGGTCGACAACATGCGTACGGCCAGCTACCACGAACTGATCAGCTTTATGGAAAGCAATCCTTCCCAGATTCCGCAGGCGCTGTATCTGCTTTCCGTGGTGCG
>JAICIH010000248.1 GCA_025924475.1 Bryobacteraceae bacterium | reverse complement strand
GGGTTGCAGGCGGATCGCTTCTTCGAAAGCGGCGATAACTTGCTTGTCGCCGGCGCCGGCCCAGCCCAGCAGCCGCCCCAATGTGTTGTACCCTTGAGCGTTCTTTGGATCGGTCGGGAGCGCCGCGCGCAGCTCTCTCACAGCCAGGTCGAGATCGGGGATGTGCGCTTCCGGCAGGCCGAGATTCAAGCCGGCGTCAAACTGGCCGAGGGCGCGCGCCAGTTGGTGCTGACGCAAGTAAATGACGGCTAAATCGAAGTATGGATAAGGAGCATTCGGATTCAAAGCGAGGGCGCGCTGAAACATGCGGAGTGCGCCTGACAGGTCGCCAGCCTCGCGATACACCATGCCTAGAAAGCTCGAAGCGTGCGCGTCGGCGGGATTCAGCTTCACACTCTGTTCGAGCTGCAGCCGGGCTTCGGTATGGTTTCCGCTATACCAAAGCGCTGCGCCGAGATTGTAGTGCGCGTCGGGATCGCTGGGGTCGGCTTCGACGGCGCGGCGGAACGCCGCTGTGGCGGCAGATAGGTCGCCGCGCGGCACGTCCGTAGGTTTGACCGGGCGAGAGCGGAGGTGTGGAGCCTCTTCTTTTAAAGCAGTGGCCAAGGCATAGTAGGCTTCGCGCATTTCGCCGTTTGCGTCGAGAGCTCTTTCGAAGGCTTCTATGGCCGCGGAAAGGTTACCGTTCTGGCGTAACGTTTGGCCGAGTTGGTAGGAGAAGTTTGCTTCTTCCGGATGTTCTTTTGCGAGGGATTCAAAGAGTGGGAGTGCTTCGGCGGCGTTGCCTTCGGCGCGCAGGGCCATCGCTAGATTGAGGCGCAGTGCGGGATCCTTGGGGGCGAGCCGCAGACCCTTACGGAGGATTTCTATTGCGGCAGGGATGTTGCTCGCTTGCGCTAGCGTGGAGCCTAGATTGTTATAGGCGCGCAGGTACTTGGGATCGAGCTTGATGGCGGCTCGGAATTGCGCTTCGCCCGCAGCGAGCTGATTCTTTTGTAAGTAGGCCACGCCTAGCCAGTTGTGTGCGGCGGCGGATTGTGGGTAGCGCTTGAGAATACGCTGATATTGCGCGATGGCTTCGTCCGGTTTGCCGGATTCCTGGAGCGCGATGGCGCGCTGGATTTCGGATTCTTCGGTGGTGGGCTGGCCATTACTTACGAAAGCAGCTAGAAATATACAGAGAGTGATTCCCGCTTGCTTATGCGCGCGGCTTAGTCTCAAAATTCGATTCGGGTGAATAGTTGGAACGACCTCGGATAATTGCATTGCACCGAGACCTGGCCGAAAGCGGGGGAACTCCAGTTTTGGTTCGGATCGCAGAAGACCACCCGGTTGGTTATGTTACCGCCTTGCAGCTCGAGACGCCACTTGACGCGCTCGGCGAAGGTGGTTTCTTTAAAGATGCTGATGTCTTCGACGGCATTCCGGAAACCGCGGATATGTGCGTCTTCGCGCGGGGCGTTGCCAAATTGCAGCGGACCGGGATCCGTCCAGGCAGCCTTGTTCAAGAAGCGGTCTCTGTTCGGATCAAAATCACTCCGGTCGATGGGTTCGGGGTTGCCGCCTGCGACAACGTTCGGTCGTTTTAAGTTGTTGAAGAGCAGACCACCCATGTCGTTATTCATCGTGATCCGGAGAGGACGCGGGCTTTCGTAGCGCAGCAGGCCGCTGATACCCCAGCCCGCGATCAAGTAGCGAACCAAGCCGTTGCTCCTGTTCCGGCCGAAGGGAAGCTGATAGGAATAGGTAAAGACGAACGTGTTCGGGACGTCGTCGGCGCTTACGGTGCGTTCCAACCTCGACGTGTTGGCGGGATTCTGCGGGGTGTTGCCAAAACCATCGCTCCCATTTTGGCCGTTCTCCGCGCCGTTGTTGATGAGCTTCGAGCGCGTATAGAAGACCCGGAAAATAGAGCCGTTTGTGAAGCGCTTATTAACTTGCACCTGGAGGGAATGGTAGATGCTCGCGCCAATCGGCCAGGCTCTCCAGTCGATTAATTGGTACTGCGGATAGGGACGAAGGGCTTGCGCTACCGTGCCGGTGAAGCCGGGATAGGGCAGAGCGATCCCGGCCGCCTTCGCTGTCGGAGAGTTGATATCGGATTGCAACACTGCCGAACCGAGGCCCAAGATACTCGGATTATTCATGTTTGCCCCAGCTCCCAGATAGTCGCCGTCCTGAGGGAGACGCGTGCCATGGTTCGCTGTATACGAAATATCAAACAACAAAGTATTGGTGAACTGGCGCTGAACTGTGAATGACCAGTTCTGATAGCGAGGCAAAGTCAATCCGGAGGCGACATAGCCAACTGGGCCGATACCGTTCGCAACGGTTGGCGTGATGTTGGGTGGAAAGATAATGTTCGGCCGCGGGAATCCAGAATCGAGATTAAATGCGGGTTGCAAACCATTGGTGAGATTCGGCGCAGTCGGATTGGTTTGGAAACCTTGGATGGGCGTGGTACCGTCGCCAAAAGCAACGCCCGCGTAATACATGCCATAGCCGCCTCGCAGGACGGTTCGATCGTTGATCCGATAAGCGAAGCCGAAACGCGGCCCCCAGGCGTTGGCAGGGACGTCGTCAAAAGTGCTGGAACCCGTCCTTCCGGGTCCCGTCCCGGCAAATACCATTGCACCGAGGCGGCCGCCTGCGCCGGGATTGGGAGTAGAAGGACTAAAACTTGAGAATCGATCGTAGCGCTCGTGCCAAGGAGTTTGATAGTCGAAGCGGAGACCCAAAGTCAAGGTGAGTTTGTTGGTGGCTTTGAAGACATCGTTGATATAAGTCGAGTGGTAGTTACCTCGCCACGACGTGAAGGCCGGAATTGTGTAATTAGATGTGTTTACCTGGCCTAGCAGGAAAGAGGCAAATGGATCACCAGTGGAGGTGAGGGAGTTTCCTCGTGCATCATAGCCGCCGGTTCCGAGATTGCTGAAGTTGAATGTTCCACCAGTGCTAGCGGCCCAACCGTGGAAATTGAATTGATGGAGCCGGTACTCGTAACCAACTTTGATAGTGTGGCGGCCGGCGATCCAGGTTAAATCGTTCGCCCACTGCCAACGGTTGATCGCTTCGAAGCCGAAGCCCGTCCACTGCATGCCGAGCTGGGTGTATGGAGTGCTACCACTAAACGTCATGTTCGGCGGGCCAGCGGTTTTATCGACGATGCCGCTCTTATCGGTTCCCCACAGGCGATCCGGCCAATCCAAGCCGGAGGAAAGTGGACTGCCGCCCATGAACCAGCGATCCCAGGAAATTACACTGTGGAATAACAGATTATTGCGAATGATGTAGTCGAACTGCTGATTCGCATGTTGTGTGGCGATGCGCTGATAAAAACCGTTGCCGATATAGTTCTGGTTATTTTGCGGATCGAAGCTAGAGGTGCACCCGAGCACCTCGCCGCAATTGCGAATAGCGGGGCGATGCGGCCAGTAGAAGCTTGATGCGGTTTTGAATTTATCGGTGATTTGATGGTCTACGCGGAACAGAATCGTGCGGAAGTCGCCGATCCACGTTTGGTCGCCGGCGGGATTTCCAGCGACGTTGTTGGTAATACCGGACCGGCCAGGTTGCGCCATCAGCGGGACGAGATTTGCCGCAACCTGGCTGCGGAACGGATCGCTTGCAGGGATGATGTTACCGGCATACGGATCGCGCACCGGGATGCCGCCAACAAGGCGTGTGGTGGATGGATTGAAGATCTGCCCGCCCATAATCGGCCGGCCGAGGACGTCGGTTCCCACTTGTGTGCCAGTGAGGAGTGCGCTGAAATCTCCGCGCTTGAAAGCATCGATAGGAGTCGTATTGCCAAAGCCGGGCAACACGCCGGAGCGGTACTTGAACCAGTCAAAATTAGTGAAAAAGAAGGTCCGATTGCGGCCGTGGTAGATTTTCGGGATTACCACGGGTCCGGATAGGGTGAAGCCGAACTGGTTGGTGCGAGCTTTCGTTGGCTTGTCGTTGAAGAAGCCACGAGCGTTTAACGCGTCGTTGGCAAACTGTTCGTAAACGCTCCCGTGGAGATCGCGGCTACCGGCCTTCGACGTGTATTCGATAGTACCGCCGCTGGTGTGGCCGTATTGAGCCGAATAGTTTCCTTCGGTGAGTTTCATTTCGGCGACGCTTTCGACAGGCGGTGCGCTTTCTTGGCTATTCTGATGGCCGGAGGCGTAACCGAAAGCGACTCCATCGAAGAAATTTTCTGTGGCGAACGACTGTCCACCGTTGATGCGCGAGCCGAACTGGCTTCCGCGGAACATCGGATCGCCATTCGGCCGCATAGGCGTGTAGCCGGGCTGCATCTGCAATAGGGATTCAGCCAGCCGTATGTCGCCGCCCATCACGATGGGAAGGTTCCGATAGTAGGTCTCATTGACTGTGTTCGCGACGTCAGGCTGTTCCGTGTTAACCATCTGCGCGGCGGCGGAGACTTCGACCTTCTCACTGACCGTACCGAGTTCCATCTTCATGTCGACGCGATACTCCTGGCCGCCCAGCAAAGTGAGAGACGATCTGACAGCGGCTTTGAATCCTGGGTGCTCCACAGTGACCGTGTATGTGCCGAGCACTAAGAGCGGCGACGTGTAGGCGCCGGCATCGTTGGTGGTGAGGGTTGTGTCGATACCGGTGTTGTCGTTATGCAGTTTCACTGTGGCGCCCGCGATCACCGTGCCGCTGGGGTCGGTGACGATGCCGGTAATGGTGGCGCGATCCGCGCGCTGGGCGAAAAGGAATCCTGCGAAAAGAAATCCTGCTAGGTATAGCAGGACGAGAGATCTCACGGTGACTCGAAACGTGGTCATCCAACCCCCCTACAAAGTACAGCTTGACGGTGCAACTTCGCCAACTCTTTGCCTGGTTGCAGGGTATTAGTATGCGCCCTACAACTTTAGGTTGATTAGTATCTTGGACCTGGCGCCGATGGATGTCAATAGAAATATGTATGCGCTTGCATAATTTTTTTGGGGCGCTGAGGCTAAAAGGAAATTTGCCTTACTCAGTCCTCAACGCCCGTGCCGGATCAATCGATGCCGCGCGTCGTGCGGGAATGGCGCCCGCCAGAGCCGCAGCTATGGCCAGCGCGAGAATCGATGTCATCAGTACGCCAACATCCATGCCCTTCATATCGAAGAGCTGTGACTCGATAAAGCGAACGCAGAGCAGGCACGTAGGAATTCCGATCGCTAACCCCAAGGCAGTCTGGATCATGGCTCCCCGCATGACCATTGCAATTACTCGGGATCGCGCAGCGCCGAGCGCCATGCGAATACCGATCTCGCCTGTCCGTCTCGCTGCCGTGTACGCGGTCACGCCGTAAAGCCCCACCGTCGCAAGCAGCAGAGCGAGCGCTCCAAACAACGTCGTCAGACGCGCTACCATTCGCTCTTCGGTAAACCGGTCCGCAATCTGCTGATCGAAGGTCTGGAATTTCACCACCGTCAGATTCGGATTGATGCTTGCCAGTGTTCGCTGCGCAATCGCAGCCATTTGGTTAACAGGCTTCTCGGTTTGTACAACCAGCGCGCCGGCATAAAGCGACAGGTCCTTTTCGATTGGTTCCTTATCGCTCGCCGGCCGCTGCAAGATCGGAAGAAAGTACATCCGATGCTGTTTCCACCGCACGCTGGTATAGGTTGTGTCTTCTACCACCCCAACGATCTTGTAATCTCCGGCTGATTCCGCACCCGTGCCGAAGTATCGGCCAATCGGATTCTGGCCGGGAAAGAACTTCTTCGCGAACTCTTGATTCACGACGGCTACCGCTGGCGTTGTCGGCGTATCCCTCTTGCTGACGCCGCGCCCCGTCAAAACATGTGTTCCTACGGAATCGAAATATTCGGAATTGACTTTCACAATAGAGGCGCCCGCGTGCGGATCCGGCTGCCCCTGGAGCTGTATGCCGGTTCCCCAATTGTTGTCCTCCATCGGCGTATACAGGCTGATGCCAACGTTCTTCACGCCAGAGATCGCATGGAATCGCTCTTCAATTGTTCTGTAAAGAGATTCCAGTTGTGTCTGCGAATAGCCCGCGGCCTGCGGATTGATATGTACGATGTAGCGGTTCTTACTCTCCAGCCGCAAGTTCGAATGTTGAAGCTTGTTCAGGCTCTCGGAGAATAGCCCCGCTCCTGTCAGCAGAATCAGCGACAGGCCTGCCTGCAGCACTACTAACCCACGCTGCACCAGGGAAGCGCCCGAACTCGTTGTGCGCATCCCGGTCCGCAACGCATCCACCGGGTCCGTCTGCGACGTAATCCAGGCCGGAGCAATGCCAAACAGAACTCCGGTGAGTAACGCCAGTGCGCATGCGAACGCCAGAACCGGCAGCGATGGGCTTGGATCGACCGGCAGACGTTTTGCATCGCCGAAGGCGAGCGTCAGAAGCATTGTTGTTCCCGCATAGCAAACCACCAGCCCGGCGATACCACTCAGCAATGCCAGCAACACGCTTTCCGTCAGCAGTTGTCGAATGATCTGCGCGCGTTTCGCGCCCAGCGCTGCTCGCAGTGATATCTCCGCCTTACGTGCCATCCCGCGTGCCAGCAGAAGGTTCGCTACATTCGCACAGGCAATTAAGAGGACCAGGCCGGAGATCGTCATCAGCACATGCAGATTCGAACCATACGCTTCCTGCAAGGCCTGAATACCGGCGCCGCCGGGTGTTAGCACGACATGCGCTTTCGCCAATAGTTTCTTGCCTTCGCCCTTGGAGAACGTCTTCGTCTCCGCAAAGGATTGCCTGACCAGTGCGTTCAACTTCTCGCGCAAAGGCGCTAGTTGCACGCCGGACTTCACGCGCCCGACCAGATACAGCCATCGCACGTCTGGATTGTGTACGTAAGGCGCGTTCGCTAGCGCGTCCATCGACTCAATCGGCAAATAGAAATCGGGTGGAGTGGCCGACAACCGATCGCCGTAGAATCCAGCCGGAGCGATTCCGGCGATAGTTACCGGTTTCGTATTGATCCAGAATGTGCTTCCCACGACGGAAGCATCGCCCGCGTAGTCACCCAGCCAGGCTTCATGGCTCATGACTGCCATGACGGGCGCGCCCGGGACATCGTCGCGGTCGGTCAGCAGCCGTCCGGCGTGCGGTCGCAGCCCAAATGTGCGGAAGTAGTTGCCCGAGACAAATTCGCCCATTACTGAGTGCGCGTCCGTATGTTCTCCGTCGCGCCTCGCCGTCAGAGGCCGGTAGGCAAAGCCCGCCTGCATCGCTGCCAGATCCTCGAACTCAGGCGTGCTCTTCTTGATGAGCCGCCATGTTTCAGTCGGAAATAAACCGTAATCGCCATCGCTCTTCGCGCCGCCATTCACGCAGCAATCGTTGTTATCCCCAATCCGAACGAGAGTCTGCGGATCGGCTACGGGCAGGTTCCTCAGCAGCATCGCATTGATCAGCGTAAAGATCGATGCATTGGCTCCAATCCCCAAAGCCAGTGTCAACATGGCCGTTGCGGTGAAGCCCGGAGCCTTTCTTAGCTGCCTTATTGCATAGCGAACGTCTTGCATCCAGTTCATCTAAACAGTCTCCTGTGACAGTAGTTGAAATTATCAACTAGCGGCGCAATAAGAACCGGGCAAGTGGATATCCGAAGTAGACCTTCTCTATTTGCTGTTATTTGGCCGCAAGGGGGAAGCCGGAATTGTTCGCTCGTGGGTTTGCAGGGTCGCAAAATAGTACACGGAAACTTCATCGCCTCGCCCGGCCGAAACTGTTCGACATGCGAATGACCTCATCCGTCACCCATGCGGTTGCGAGCGCGGTCGCGCCGGACGAGTGCGGTTCCGTACCCGCCAGCACGGCTGACACGAAGTCCGCCACACACGGATAGTGCAGGTTTTCATGAGGCGGCAGTTCCTCTTTTCCGCCTGGATAGATTAGGACGCCTGAGTTCAGCGGCGTCATTTCAATCTCACCGTCTGTGCCGCGGATTCGGAATTCGTCCCGCGAAACCCGTGAATGCCAGCGAACATCGATTACGCCCCGAACGCCGGAATTGTACTCGACCATGACGGTCGCGTTGTCCTCTACTGCATACTGATGAACGGCATTGGAAAGATGGGCCGTGGCCCGAATTGGATTACCGAACAAATAATTCATCAGGTCAATGCGATGGGAGGCTATATCGTACAACGGTCCGCCGCCCGCCATCGCGGGATCGATGAACCAACTCCGCTCGTCTTCAGGACCAGGGCAAAACCAGTAGTGCGAGGTAGCCTCGGCGAACACCGGTTCGCCGATCGCTTTTAGACGGATCAGTTCCAGCGCACGAATCACCTGCGGATACATGCGGCGGTAGTACGCGATGCCGAGAATCCGGCCGGCCTCCTCGGCTGTCCGCTGCATGGAGAGCGCGTCTTCGTGGTTCATGGCCATTGGCTTCTCGCAGAGCACATGCCGGCCTGCGCGAAGGCTCGCGATCGTCTGCGGCGCATGCAGGATCACGGGACTGGCCACATAAACCGCGTCGCATTCCTGCTCAGCTAATGCGGCATCCAGAGATGTCCAGCCCGGCACACCGTATGGTTTCGCCTTCGCTGGATTTCGTGTGACGATGCCAGCCAACACACTGCGAGGCTCTGCCAGAATTGCGGGTAGCACCCGCTTGGTCGTAATATCTCCCACGCCGATGACAATCCAGCGAATCGCCACAGCCTTACACTTCCATTCGGCTCGCTGTCGACTGAATCCGCCCGAGCTGGCACTCTGCATGCACCGCCCGTACCGCCGCATGCAGCTGATCGATCCGAACTACAATCCCAATCGTCAACTCGCTCGAACCTTGCGCAATCGCAATAATATTGATCTTTTCGCGAGAAATCGCCGTGAACACACGCCCCGCGAGTCCGGGCGTTCCCCGCATGCCTTCACCAACCACCGCCAATAATCCGACGCTCTCGTCCACTTCGATCGGCTTCAAATATCCATGCGCTAATTCGATCGACAGATTCGATTCGAGCGCATCGAGCGCCGCCGCCACATCCTGT
>JAICIH010000247.1 GCA_025924475.1 Bryobacteraceae bacterium | reverse complement strand
GGCTCTCGGGGCTCACGACAATGGAGGCGGATCACTTTTCAACATGACCGCTCTTGCCCTCAGGAGCGCCGGTGGAGTCAACGCGGTGAGCCGGCGGCATCGTGAAGTGACGAGCTCGATGTGGTCCCCAATCTGGGCGAACGATGCCGATCACCAGAAGGCCGACCCGGTGAAAGCGGTGACAAATGGCATCCACATCTCGACATGGATCGCGCCAACCATTTCGAAACTTCTCGATGAATATCTCGATCATGACTGGCGGGAGCACGGAGATGACCCGAGCGTCTGGGACGGAATTTTCTCGATTCCGGACGAAAAATTGTGGGCCGCGAGACAGGCATTGAGAGCGTATCTTATTGCGTTTATCCGCGAGCGGGCACGCGCAAGATGGGTGGAGCAGAGTGTAAGTCCGGCTCAAGTTGTTGCGGCGGGAACACTGCTCGATCCGGCAGCGCTCACTATCGGCTTCGCTCGTCGATTTACCGGCTACAAGCGTCCGGAGTTAATCTTCACTGACGCGGAGCGGTTGGCGGAAATCCTAAATTCCTCCCGGTATCCGGTTCAAATTATCTTTGCCGGCAAAGCGCATCCTGCGGACGACATCGGCAAGCATCATCTCCAGCATGTCTACAAGCGGGCAATGGATCCGGCCTTTGGCGGACGTATTGCCTTTGTGGACGACTACGATCTTCATGTGGCGCACTTCTTTATCCAAGGGTGCGACGTCTGGCTGAACACGCCTCGTAAGCCGCTTGAAGCAAGTGGAACGAGCGGCATGAAAGCATCGATCAACGGTGCGATTCATCTCAGTGTAGGTGATGGATGGTGGCATGAAGGCTTTACCGGAACAAATGGCTGGCTCATCGATGGGCAAGGCGCCGCCGAGGAGACGGACGTCGATGCGGCTGATGCAAATGCGCTCTATCGGGTGATAGAGCAGGAAGTTGTACCGAGTTTCTACGAACTCGATGGGAATGGTGTACCCAAACGCTGGCTGACGATGGTGAAGGAGGCAATTCGAACCGTGGCTCCCAACTTTGGCGCGCGCCGGATGGTAAAGCAGTACATTGAGGAGTTCTACGCGCCAATGGCAAACAGCAAGGCTCCGATTGGATGATGGAGCGCAGGTCGAATAGAAAAATGGATCCTATTCCATCGCCGTGTAGGCAAGTGTCCAGAAATCGGTGAAGATTCTTGGCGACTCCGGGGAATCCATCATCAGCTGTGTAAAGAGGATGCCGATCTTGTTTTCGGCGGGATCGGTGTAGGCGGTTGTGCCGAAACCGCCGGTCCAACCGAAACGGCCGGGGGTGTGATAGATCTCCTCGCGCCGGATGTCGACCGCCACTCCCAATCCCCAACTGGAATGCGTTCCAAAGAAGATTTCAGCGCCGGCGCGCTGCTCCGGGGTGAGGTGATCAGATGTCATCAGTTCTACGCTGGCGCGTGAAAGAATCTGTTCGCGGCCGTGCCGACCCTTTTTTAACATCATGCGGCTGAAGGCGAAGTAGTCATCGATGGTCGAGACCAAGCCGCCTCCGCCCGATTCACCGGGTGGCGCCACTCGCCAGGCGCTATTCACCGGATCGTCAAAGAAATCCAGTTTATTGGTCTCGCGATTGAAGAAATAAAATGCGGGTAGCCGGCCGATCTTTTCGGGAGGCACATGGAAGCCGGTGTCTTTCATATCAAGCGGATCGAAGATGCGCTCGCGCAGGAACGCGCCGAAAGATTGTCCCGAAACACGCGCAATTAAGGCTCCGAGCACATCGCCGCTCACGTGATACATCCAGCGGTCACCCGGTTGCGCCAATAACGGCAGCGATCCGAGCCTTCGCAGCCATTCGTCCATGCCAGGCGCGTCGGAAGGCAGCGCGGGACCATCGCCACCGATGCGGTATTCGCGAATGTATTTCTGAATCGGATACGTACCGAGCTTAGCCATGACACTGCCGAAACCCATGCGGTAAGTCAACAGATCGCGAAGAGTGATGGCGCGCTTCGCGGGAACGGTGTCGTCCAACTCGGAGGATAAAGATTTGAGCACGCGGCGATTGGCAAGCTCAGGCAGCCATGGCTCGATGGAATCGTCGAGCCGCAACTTACAGTCTTCGACTAAAATCATGGCGGCGACCGCCGTGATGGGCTTAGTGATCGACGCGATGCGGAAGATCGTATCGCGCTTCATGGGCTCCGGACTGTCGAACGATAACGTGCCGAGCGTCTCGACGTGAATACCGCCACGATGGCTGACAAGCGCAACAAGGCCGGGCAACTCTTTCCGGTCGATGTGACCGGAGAGCACTTGATGCATTCGGTCGAAAGGCGACTTCATGCGCCCACGATAACAAGCGAGCTTGACAACCGGCTCGCTGGATAATAGATTACCTATTAGTTATGCAACCCCAGAGTTATGGACTGGACGCGACGTTCGCGGCGCTGGCAGACCCGACGCGGCGAGCGATTCTGGCGCGGCTAGCGTCGGGCGAGGCGTCAGTAACGGAATTGACGGAGCCGTTTGCGATGACGCAGCCGGCGATCTCGAAACACTTAAAGGTGCTCGAGCGCGCTGGGCTGATCTCACATGGCCGCGACGCGCAGCGGCGGCCCCGCCGATTAGAGGCGAAGCCGCTACGAGAAGCAACCGAATGGCTGGAAAACTACCGGCGTTTTTGGGAGGCCTCTTACGCCAGACTGGAGGGCTTGCTCGAAGAGATGCAGAACAAAGCGAAGAAACCCCGGCGGAAACGACCGAGCTATGGCCGAGCTTCGTAGACGATATTGAAGGGCGTCTCGGTAGCGCGGCGGAAGCGAGTGAAACCGGCAGCAGTTACTACTTCGCGAATGCGCGCTTCGCCGGCCTGAGCGCCCAGACAAAGTGCGACTTCCTGCGAGCGCGAGCAAGGCGTACATAGCAGCGTCGAGAAAGAGTAATAAACGCGCCCCACCGGATTCAGATTGTCCTTCAAACGATCATTGGCGAAGGGCTCCACGATCATCAAGTTACCATCTTTGGCCATGGACTGCCGGATGTGCGCCGCAGCGCCGATGGGGTCGCCCATGTCGTGCAGGCAATCGAAAATAGCCACAAAATCGTAGTCTTTACCGGGAAAATTCTTGGCGGCCGAGATGTCGAAAGTGACGCGTCCGGCAAGGCCCTTCTTCGAGGCGGACTCGCGCGCCGCTTCAATGGACTTGTCATGATAGTCGAATCCGAAGAATCGAGAATTGGGGAAGGCATTGGCCATTAGGATTGTGGACGCACCTGTCCCGCAGCCTACGTCGGCAACGCGCGCGCCGCGCTCGAGTTTTTCCTTGACACCACTCAATGCGGGAATCCAGGAGCTGATTAGGTTGGCGGCGTAACTGGGGCGAAAAAATTTTTCGCATCCATGAAAGACGCCGTCCGCATGTTCATGCCAGCCCATGCCGGCCCCGGTGCGAAACGATTCGGTGATGCGTGGCACCGCCGCGAGCGAACCCAATGCCAGTTCAAACGCTCCGGGCAGATAGGCGGGACTCTCTTCATTTGCCAGCGTGAACGCCTGTTCCGCGTTCAGGCTGAATGTATCGGTCTTGTCATCGTAGGTGACATAGCCTCCAGCGGCCTGGGAAGCCAGCCATTCGCGCACATAGCGCTCATCGGTTTTGGTTTTGGCGGCAAGCTGCGCGGGCGTCACCGGCTCGCCGGCAAGGGCTTTGTAGAGGCCTAACTTTTCTCCGATAACGACCATTCCGGCGTGCGCCGCGGCCCCGAGATCGGTTACGAATTGACCAACAAAGGCATGGAGTTTGTCCATGTCCAGAGCGGGAGCTGTTGCTGTACTCATAATTTCCTCCTTGTTTTTTGTGCCCCTTCCCTACGGTCGGGGCTTTGTAGCTTTAGCGTGACCAGGGATTTTGGCCCGAAAACGACTCACATGCGACGTTCGGGTGCCAGTTTACGAATGCGCCGTTTGGATTGTCCTTCCAAGCCCAGACATGCAGCGTATAGAAGGCCGGAAGACCAAAGCGGTTTGGGGCTTCGAAATAGTGAAAAAGCTGTCCCATGAGTTCCGGCGGCCCCTGATTCTTCTTATCCCAGGCTTCGGCGAAAACCAAGAAGTCCGCGCCAATCAGCTTCCGGCCGCCGTTAGGCGTGGGCTCGTAGATCACGATTTGGGGATGATAGGGATCCAACTCGCCGCGGTTTAAGATATCCCCGTTTACATAATGGAGCCCCATCGCTCCCGAATCCGGACCACTGACGCAGCCGAATTGCAGGGCGTAACCTTCGGCCTCCGCTACCGACACGTCTTTAAAACGCGCGGTCGCTTCACGCACAATCCGGACAAGCGCGCTAGCCTTCTTCTGCTGCTCCGGCGTCATTTCGTGTTGAGAATGCGAGTTTTCGTCGCGCGCCGAAGCGGACGAGGAACAAACGCCTAGGAAAGCGAGAGCCATGATGCAATACGGCGCTCGCGTCAAAAATTGTCTTACTTTCATATTCTTGGAAACCTCCGATGTATTCACTTGAGTTATTTTTTGGTACTCATCTTTCCTTGCGTATTGTTTACAAACTTTTCGCAATTCGTCTTCTGCTAGATTGCAAAGTAACAAGCATCAGCACGGCAAGTAACGAAAGAAAACCAAAGAAAAGCCAAAATTTGAAACACACGTTGGCTGCTTAACCTTGCTGAGCGGAGAGCCACACTTGCAGGCGAGGCCGTTCACTTATCAATTCGGGGAATTTACGCTGGATCCCCTAAGAGGGTGTGTACACAGGGCAGGCCAGGAGATCAAGCTTCGCCCGAAAGTATATGAAACGCTCCTCTACCTGGTGAAGCACGCCGGGCAACTGATCGGCAAACAGGAATTGATGCAAGTGATCTGGCCCGATTCGGCCGTTACGGACGATTCGCTAGTGCAATGCACGCTCGAACTGCGCCGCGCCCTCGACGATCGCGAACAACGGCTGTTCAAGACCGTCCCTCGCCGGGGCTATGTGTTCACCGCGCAAGTAAGCGAATGCGCAGCCGGGCCAGACAACTTGCCTTCGGGAAAGATTGGAAGAAAGCACCGCGATCTGCCAGTACCACGGACTTCGCTCATTGGACGAGAGCGACAGTTGGCGGAAATCACGGAACTCTTACTGCGGCCGGATGTGCGGCTTTTGGCCCTCACGGGGCCGGGAGGCGCCGGCAAAACGCGACTGGCGCTAGCCGCGGCGGCTGCCATCGCGGAGCGGTTTACGGCCGGCGTCCAATTTGTCGGTCTGGCTTCGATCAGACATCCGGATCTGGTGGCGACGGCTCTGGCGGACGCGCTGGAAATCCGGCAAGCCGGCAATCGCACTATTCCGCAACTGATTGGCGATCAGTTGGAGAACTTGGGGCCGTTTCTGCTTCTGCTGGATAACTTCGAGCAGGTGCTGCCGGCAGCGGCGGTGATAGCTGAAACACTCGAAGCATGTCCTGCTCTCAAAATTCTGGTTACGAGCCGTTCGTGCTTACGTGTCTACGGCGAACAGGAATTTCCGGTGACCCCGCTTGCGCAGAAATCCGCGATGGAGCTTTTTGTGCAGCGCGCGGCCGCCCTTTGGCCCGACTTTGCGATCACCGCGGAAAATGCGCCCGCGATTCGGGACATCTGTTTGCGGCTGGATGGATTGCCGCTGGCGATTGAACTGGCGGCGGCCCGCATCAAAGTGTTGCCGCCGGCGGCCATCCTGGAGCGGCTGCAAAGCCGGCTGCAGCTACTAACCGGCGGCCCGCTCGACTTGCCGGAGCGGCAACAAACGCTGCGTAAGACCATCGATTGGAGCCATGATCTTTTGAACGAGGGCGAGCGGAAGCTGTTTCGCCGCTTATCGGTGTTTGCCGGCGGGTGCACATTGGAAGCGGCGGAAGCGGTATGCAATACGAAGCTCGATCTGGGAGTCGATTTATTGGAAGGACTCGCCTCCCTGGTGGACAAAAATCTGATTCAGTCCGTGGACCGAACCGAGGCCGAGCCGCGCTTTGCGATGTTGGAAACGATTCGAGAGCACGCGCTCGAGCGTCTGGTTGAAAGCGGAGAGCAAGCTGCAACACGGCGGACGCATGCGGCGTTCTGCCTCGTGGTAGCGGAGGAAGGAAATCCGGAACTGAGTCCTCCCGATCGGGCGCGCTGGCTGGCGCAATGCGCTATGGAAATCGACAACTTCCGTTTCGCGCTCGACTGGCTGTTTGAATCGCAAAATGTAGAGTGGGCGCTGCGTCTTTGCGTGGCTCTGTTTCGATTTTGGGATACACGGGAGCACTTGCTGGAGGGGCGCACACGACTGGAAACGGTTTTGCGGCTGGCGGGCGCGGAGTGGTCAAAAGAACGCGCGAGGGTGTCCCAGTTCATCGGCGCGTTGGCCACGGCTCAGGGCGACTATCCGGCAGCGGAGCACTTTTTGCAGCTTAGCCTTTCTCTTTACGAAGAGTTGGCCGACGACCCGGGCATCGCGACGTCGTTAAATGCTTTGGCAGTATCGGCGCGTGATCGAGGCGATTACGCGGCGGCGCAGAGCAATTTCGAGCGGAGCCTGGCGTGCTGGCGCCTGCTGCCGGACCGTCTGGCGACGGCGCGTTGTCTTCACAACCTGGCGAACGTGGTTAAGGTTCGCGGCGATTATCCACGCGCGTTATGGGCGCTACACGAGGCAGCTAATATTTTCGAGGAGCTGGGCGACCGTACCGGCGGCGCGTGGTGTATCAACCAGCAGGGCGATATTGCGCGCGCGCAAGGTGACGTGACTTCCGCTCGAGAACTATACCAACGCGCGCTTTCCATTTTTCGACAAGCCGGCGATCCATGGTGTTGCGCACGCTCTCTCACGGACCTGGCTTATATCGATTGCGCGCAGGGAGAGCATTTGGCCGCGCATGCGGCCTGCAGCGAAGCGCTGAAGATTTTTGCCGGCCTCGGGCATCGGCGCGGTATTGCGCGGGCGCTGGAGGCTTCCGCCTGCCTGGCACAGACTCAAGGGTGCGCCGAACGCGCTTTGAAGCTGGCCGCAACCGCCGCGCATTTACGGCAATCGATCGGTGCGCCTTTACATCAAGCGGAACAATCGAAGCTCGATCAGATGCTGCTGCCGGCGTGGCAATCACTCGACGAGGCGGCGGGCAAGAACGCCTGGGCGGAAGGCGCAGCAATGAGCCTGGAAAGGGCGATCCAATTTTCTTTGAGCGAGTTCTCTTCGGCGAAGGTCAGGCCGGCTACTTCACATTAACCGGATCGATCAGGCGGCGTACCGCGGCGATTCGATCGGCCGGAATACCTACTCTGCGAGCGTGTTCGCGAATAGAATCCTCGTCGGGAGCGAGATACAGGCAATACACCTTGTCTTCGGTAACGTAGCTATGCAGCCACTGAATCTGCGGGCCCATTTCTTTCAAGGTCTCTAAGGATTGCAAAGAGATCTCGCGAATTTGCACTTCTGAGAGTGCACCGGCGCCAGGGATTTCGCGTTCGATTACGAATTGGGGCACGTGTTACGACTGTACAACAATTTTATGAAATCACGCTGCGCTCAGAGCGGGCTCGGGACAAAGTTTCACTGATACGCTGCGAAGATTGTTCTGGCCAGCGCGATAAAAGTCGAAATGCAGTAAGGCGGCGCGGGAACGGTGGATGGCGGCTTCGAGATCATCCAAGTTTGCAAATCGGGAACCATTGGCTCCCACAAGAATGTCGCCTGGGAGGAGTGAGGCATTTTCGGCAGCGCCGGCGGGTTCGAGTTCTAGAATCAGCATGCCGATACCACCGGAGCGGAGGCGGACAGGCCGCACGGTAGCTCCAAGAGAGCGGCCGGAGACGACGCGATTCAGGAAGGACTGGACAGCACGGCTGGGGATCGCGAGTGCAAGGCCGCCGGAAGCGACCATGGTATTGACGCCTAAGACTTCGCCGTGAAAGTTGGCGAGCGGACCGCCGGAATTACCGGGCGCAAGGCGGACGTCGGCGCAGATCCAATCGGATGAACCCGTGTTGTGGACGACGCCGCTCGAGACGGCGCCGGTGAAGCCGAGAGGATTTCCGACAGCAATCACAGGCGTTCCGGCGGCGAGCCGGCTGGAATCACCGAGGACTGCGGCAGGGGCGTCGAGAGAGGGCACGGAGAGGATGGCGAGATCGCGCCTTGGATCGATTTTCGTTAGAGAAGCCGCAAGCGCCTTCCCTTCCCACGACTCGATGCTTACGCTTTTTCCGGCAATCACGTGAGCGTTGGTAACGACTCGCTCGCCCGATAAAACGATGCCCGAGCCGCTGCCGCGTCCGCTGGCGATTCGGACGGTGGATCTGCGAAGCAATTCTACGATGCGGCCGGGCACTGGAACGGACATAGCTCCAGTGTGAACGCCGGAGTGGATTTGCACATCCGCCGTTCGGGCAGGTACGGATTATGTATGGTGCGTTCAGCCGCGAGTACAGCGATTGTCGCGCATGAATGGAGTAGGCGACTCATTCCAACGCGATCAGTCTGTTCCCAAAGGATTGTCGATTCTGATTCAACTGCACCAACGGGGAACCTTCGTTGAGGGCTCCATTTTGGCCCGTGCTCTTGTCCGGATTGCGCGGGATTCAGGAGCAGGCGGAACACAGCATGCTAGAACGGTGTCACTAGTAGTATGCGCATCGCGGCGCAATTTTTACTCATCGCATTGGCTTGCGCGATCTCTTGTTGGTTGCTGAGTCGGCTCCTACCTCCGAAACCGACTATCGTCTCTGGCGTCGCGATTGATTGGAAGACTGGCCGACCCGTTCCTCACATTCGTGTCGTTCTAGATCGTGGACCAAACTATCTCGGCGCCACCACCACGACTGATGCCCTAGGGCATTTCTATTTGAGGGCTCCTTTCACACCAGAAGTTTATTTTGTTTACGCCGCCGTCGCGCGAGAGCAAAACACTCTCATGCAGATGAGATTTGGCCAGAGGATTGTGATTTACCGAAAGGGTGAACAATTTGGAAATGTCACGGTTCCCGTCAT
>JAICIH010000246.1 GCA_025924475.1 Bryobacteraceae bacterium | reverse complement strand
CGATAGTAGGCAAGAATGTTGGCGCAGGCGTGAAAGGCAAAAAGAATCCGATTCAGAGGCCGCTTCTTCTCGACCAGAGGCGAGTAGTAGAGCGTCCCATCCGTTCCATCGTCCACGGATCCCAAGCGGCTGATGAGCAAATAATATTGGTGGGCCGCTTCATGCACCGCCATCTCGGCCGACGAAGGAATCGAAGCCAGAGCCGAAGCGTGGATGAATCCGTGGCGTGTTTCATAGCTGCCGCTATGCACCGTTCCCGGTACGGCACGAAGCACACCGATTTGCCGGACCGCCCGCTGCACCCAACGTAGATAGCCAGGCGCATACGAACGAAGAAACTGAAAGGCACTCTGCCAGCGATCTGCAATCTCGGGGGTGACGCAATCCACGGCCTCGGGAAAGGCCGCTGGCCGATTCTCTTGGTGCGAGATCCTGGGCAGCAGCATTATTTTAGGACTTCGGGAGCCCACCATAGCCAGCGGCGCGGCGGCCCCCTTCACCAGGGCCCATGCCGAGCCGGCCTTCGCAAAAACGAGTCGCTTCCCTTCAAGCCTCAGGAAAACCCGCGCTCCGTCCGATTCCACCGCGATCCGCTCGAACGGAGGCAGCAGCCACTGTCCCCACGAGCATTGAAGGGGAAAGGCTACACTCGCATTCCATTGACCCGGCTCGCCGCACTCCCCCAAATGGATGGCCAGACGGATGCTCTCGGTCGCTGCCAAATCTCTATCCTGGTTTCGCAACGCAAAAGCAATCCGGCTAAAGACTTCATGCCAGCACGAGCTAATCGTCGAATTTTTCCGCGCAGCCCAACGCTCGAATAGCTCGGAAATTTCCCGTGGGAGTGGAACCGCCCGCATGAGACGGCACACGACTTCGCGCGCGTTTTCGCGAGCCACCGTGGCGGCTACATCTTCGCCTTGCTTGCCGCACGGCGCCCCGAATCCCGGCAAAAGCGCATCCATATCGTGACTGAGCCGCTAACCCGGGCTCATGTGGCGCACGCATTCGTGCGTGCCGCGTCGAGACTCGTCTCGACGCTTGGTTTGGCTCAGACGTTAATCGCTTCGCGTGTAATGACCGCCGCTTCCGTCGTCCCGGCTATAGGTGCCCGATTCGAACACCAGCCCATGCGCGCTCAACTCGCGATCAATCGATTTCAGGATTTGGCGCTTTAGTTGCGTCGGTGTAACCTTGGTTTCGCCGGTCTTACGAGGCGGCGTTTTTTTGGCTGCCATAAGCTTCTCCTTTAGCGACGGTGTTCTTCACAGCCGCCTGAAATGCATCGGCTGATAGAGTTCGAGCGTATCCCATTTTGTCTGGAACGGTCAATAGGCTCGATTCGTTATTCTTCCTGAAGTACATTTCCAGCGATCATGGACGTTTCCCAACTCCTCTTCCAAAAGCTGAAAGCTGATGGCTAAGCGCTGAAAGCTATAGCGATAGCTGAAAGCGATCGCTATCAGGAACTGACCACATTATCAATCAAGCGCACCCCGTCAAGCCAAATCGCCGCGGCAATACAAACCCGTCCCGCCACCCTCGTAACAGGCTGCATACTCTCCGCATCCACAACCTCGAAATATTCGACCCGAATGGAGGGCTCTTGCGCAAGCACTTCCAAACCGCGCGCCCGAATCCGCCCGGCATCCGTCACGCCGTTCTCGATCTCTCTCCGCGCCGCCTCTAGTGCGCGATATAAAAGCGGCGCGCGCTGCCGATCCTCCCGCGTCAATCGCTCGTTTCGCGAGCTCAATGCCAGTCCATCGGAATCCCGCACCGTAGGAACGCCCACGATTGTAATCGGCATGTTCAAGCCCGCCACAAGCCGGCGAATCACCGCAAGCTGCTGCGCGTCTTTTTCGCCGAAATAGGCAATATCGGGCTGAACAATATTAAAAAGCTTTGTAACTACGGTCGCCACCCCGCGAAAATGCCCCGGCCGGAACGCGCCGCACAGACCTTCCGAAACTCCCGGAATCTCCACAAAAACGTCCCTATTGGCCGGATACATCTCCTCAACCTCTGGAGCGAACACGACATTCACGCCATGAATGCCGCAGAATGCAACATCCGCATCGAGATTGCGCCCATACCGCTCGTAATCTTCTTTGTTATTGAATTGCGTGGGGTTCACGAAGACGCTCGCAACCACCACATCGCACTCGCTTCGCGCCGCATCCATCAGCGCTCCATGACCGGCGTGCAATGCGCCCATTGTCGGAACAAAGCCGATCCCTGACGCTTTGAGCGAGTTACCCAGCCGCGACCGCGAGGGAGCGGTCTTCAACATTTCCAAATGACGAACTTGCGCCAGGCGCGTCCGCATCGCGGCAATGTGCCGGATCACTTCGGGCATCACCGGCTACTATGCTCCGGTCCCGGGAATTGCCCGCTCTGTACCTCGGCAATGTACTCTTTTGCCGCTTCTGTAATCACTTCGCCCAGCTTCGCGTACTGCTTCACGAATTTCGGAACGAACGCGTCGAATAATCCGAACGCGTCGTAACTCACCAGCACTTGACCATCACAATCCGGACCGGCGCCGATCCCGATCGTCGGGATCTTCAGCTCGGCCGTAACGGCGGCCGCGAGCGAACTCGGCACCGATTCGAGTACCACCGCGAAAGCGCCCGCGCGTTCCAGTTGCCGCGCATCTTCCGCCACCTTCTCCGCTTCTTCCGGCCGCTTCCCAAACGAGCGGAACCCGCCTAGCTGATGAACCGATTGCGGCGTCAAACCCACGTGCCCCATTACGGGAATCCCGATCGCGACCAGCCGCTTCAC
Organism: Bryobacteraceae bacterium; assembly: GCA_025924475.1. Classification (GTDB taxonomy): domain Bacteria; phylum Acidobacteriota; class Terriglobia; order Bryobacterales; family Bryobacteraceae; genus Bog-105. The sequence goes on along the minus strand of JAICIH010000246.1, from coordinate 6,343 downwards.
CATATCCGCAATGGCCGCGCCGCCTTCCATCTTCACCGCCGCGGCCCCTCCCTTCTGCAGCAAGCGCCCCGCGTTCCGCACGGTTTCCGCCGCGCTCACCTGGTACGTCAAAAACGGCATATCGGCTACGATCAAGGCGCGGTTTGTCCCGTTCTTCACCGCGCGTGTATGATGCACGATTGCGTCCAGCGTCACCGGCAGCGTCGTATCGCATCCGAGAATCACGGTTCCCAGCGAATCGCCCACCAGCAGCACGTCGATGCCGGCACGATCCAGAAGCCGCGCCATGGTCGCGTCGTACGCGGTCAGCATCGTAATCTTCTCTCCGCTCCTCTTGCGTGCGGAGAGCTGGGTTGTTGTGATTTGTCTGGTTATCGGTTTTATCACCCTTCGCTCAGGGTACTCAACCGCGGCCGGAACAGCCGTTTCATGCGCAGCCAGATCCACCGCATCAGCAGGATGGAAAGCAGCACCGCAACCAACACGATCGCGAAGAGCACGTACGGATGTTTAGCAAGCAGTACCGAGCCGCCAAACACGATACCGTCTCCCAGCAGACTGAGAGCCACGTTCGAAAATGGTTCCGGCGACGTATTCGCCGTCAATCGCGTCGCGGCCTTCGCGCTATGTGAGCTGAGCGCGACACCACCACCTACCAGCAGCGCAATCAGCCGTACGGAAGGCTCGAAATGCGCGAACGCTGTGGCCGCCAGAATCGCTCCAGCCGGAACACGGATGAAGGTGTGCAGCATGTCCCAGGCTGAATCGACAGCCGGCACTTTATCGGCGACAAATTCGATCGCATACAGTGCGCCCGCTGCCACCAAAACCCAGGTGTGGCTCAGGTAAGCGAGATCACCGGGCAAGTGCGCGACATGAAACCTCTGGAGCAGTCCGAGCGCCAGCACGGTGGCGTACAGATTGATTCCCGACAGCCACGCCGAGCCCATCGCCAGGCTAAGCGTCCCGAGGTCCATACCTCATTTTATATGCCACTTGATTCGGAAATGGAGTCTCATTTTCCTTAGAATGAATGACTTAACATCATCACACTTCGCATAGGCTCCTTTTATTTACAAGATAGAAACTTTTGAATTGTAGCGGCGCTCCCGTGCAGTTACTCTTAATCAAACATCCGGAGCAAAACTCTTCAGCCCGCGTCCGGCTCTAGGTTTACACCCCGCAGTGTATCCGCTCTTGGCGTTCTTCGCGCAGGTCCAAAGGACCCAAATTGTCTGAGGAGAATCTATGAAATTCCAGCTCAAGAACCTCGCCATGTTCGCACTGTGGTCGAGCCTAGCCGCGCTTGCCATTGCCCAGGATGTGCCGGCGGATCAGCAGAAGCCCGCTGATACCGCTCCAGCGCCGGCGCCACTCACTACGCCCCCGATGACGGGTCCACTGCAGGCGCTTCCCCCCGCTACCTTCGACGGCGGACCGTTTGGCAAAATTGCCGTGAACGGTATTCTCAGCGGCACGGGCATGTGGCAAGGAAACCATGTTCCAGGTGATAGCAACACGCAGGCGGCTCTAAGTAACGGACAGATATTCATTCAAAAGACGGATGGCTGGTTTCAGTTCTTCCTGCAAGCGGGCGCTTATACGATCCCGGGTCTGGCGACACCGTTCCTTGATACGGACAAGACCATGACTACCTTCTTTGGCCCGCTGCCACAGGGATATCTGAAGCTGCAAGCCGGAAAGAACACCTCATTCCAAATCGGAGCGCTGCCTACATTGATTGGCGCCGAGTACACCTACAGCTTCCAGAACATGAACATCGAGCGCGGCCTCTTGTGGGGTCAGGAAAACGCCGTCAACCGCGGTGTCCAGGTGAATCAGACTTTCGGCAAGTTCACTGCTTCGCTGAGTTGGAATGACGGTTTCTATTCCAACCGATATACCTGGCTCACGGGCTCCTTAGCCTACGTCAACGGGCATCATGCTTTAGCGTTTGCGGCGGGCGGAAACCTGGGCCAGACAGTGTTTCAGAATCTGGCCACGCCCGTGCAAAACAATAGCAGCATCTATAACGTGATCTACACCTATACGAATGGACCATGGATCGTGCAACCGTATTATCAGTACTCGAACGTTCCGACGAACGCGAGTATCGGCGTCGTGAAAGGCGCCTCGACAAATGGCGGCGCGATCTTAGTAAGTCGTGCGTTGAAACATGGCGCTTCACTCGCCGGCCGCTGGGAATATATTGGGAGTTCCGGAAGCGTGGCGGAGCAATCCGTCAATCTGATGTTCGGCCCCGGCAGCTCGGCCACTTCGTTCACTCTCACGCCGACGTTTCAACACGGCGGCTTCTTCGTTCGAGGCGACCTTTCCTGGGTTCATGCGATCGACTACACGCCAGGGTTCGTCTTTGGTCCCAATGGCGTGAACGCAAATCAGCCGCGCGCCATGGCGGAAATAGGATTCATCTTCGGCAACAATCTTACCGAGAAGAAGCAGTAGCACACCAGTCGAACAACAAACGCCACTCCGCTTGCTGGATGGCCATAGCTACCGATTTACGCTCGCTCATGGAATCGAGACGCGCTTCCTCGCACCAGTTGATAAACAGAAACGGGTCCCAGGCCGATTTCAGCTTCCAGCCAGGACTGTGCTGGGCAAGAATTGTGGAGGCGCGCTCGTATAATTCGGCAAAAATCGGATGCCGCCCTACCCGGCGAAACCAGTAGCCCGAGTTCGCGGAATCCGGCTCAATGCGATGAGCAATCGCGTGCCAGTAGCTACCCTCAGGCGACGAATTATTCTGCGAAAGCTCGTGACTCTGTTCCCAGCCGCCGAGCAATAGCAGCAGCCCGCTGAGAGCGGCATCGGCATCCCGGGCGCCGGGAAAAAGCGTAACAGCCGGCTCGCGCTCAATTGCCCGAAGTTCTGGATGCACGACAAATTCCGCTCGTGTCAGAGGAAGCGCCTGTGACGAATATTGAAGCAACGCCGATACACGAGCGCCGTAGTCCATAGTTTGAGGATAGTTGCACAGGGCGTTTGGTGCCCGTTGTGCACGGTCTAGGATAGTTGCTCGCCTACACTGATAGGTGATGAGCAAACAGTATAGTGCGCCTCCATCTATGACAATCGATCCGGCGAGAAAGTATTCCGCTACGCTCGAAACCTCCAGCGGAACAATCGTAGTCGATCTGTTCGCCAAAGACGCGCCCAAAACCGTGAATAATTTTGTCTTTCTGGCGCGCGATGGATTCTACGATGGCACCGTCTTTCATCGCGTCATTTCCGATTTCATGATCCAGGGCGGCGACCCGACCGGCTCCGGCCGCGGCGGTCCCGGCTACCGTTTTGAGGACGAGACAAAAAACAATCCCAATAAACACAAAGTTGGCTCGCTCTCGATGGCCAATGCCGGCCCCAACACCAACGGAAGCCAGTTCTTCATCACGCACGTGGAGACCGGGTGGCTCGACGGAAAACACACTGTGTTTGGCCAGGTGCGCTCGGGCCAGGATGTGGTCAACACAGTCAAGCAGGGTGATACCCTGAAATCCGTCAAAATCGACGAAAACTGACTTCGCGCGTCGATGACCCGAGATCAGGCCTGGAACATCGTCTGCGAGTTCGTACAGAGCGATAGCCTGCGGCGGCACATGCTGGCTGTCGAAGCTTGTATGGACGCCTACGCGCGGAAGTTGGGCGGAGACCCGGAGCGCTGGAGAATCACGGCGCTCCTGCACGACTTCGATTGGGAGATTCATCCCAACGCGCCGGACCATCCTATGAAAGGCGAGGCCATTCTGGCGGAGCGTGGCGTTGATGACGAAATCCGCCGCGCCATCCTCTCGCACGCCAACTATAGCGGCGTCCCTCGCGAGTCGCCTCTCGAGCGCGCGCTATTTGCCTGCGACGAGCTCGCCGGTTTTCTGACCGCCTGCTCCTACGTCAAACCCGGCAAGAGCATCGCCGAAGTGGACGTCGCATCCGTACGCCGGAAGCTGAAAGACAAAGCCTTCGCCCGCAACGTAAATCGCGACGACATCATCAACGGCGCAAGCGAGTTGGGCGTGCCCCTCGACGAGCACATCGCCTTCTGCATCGAAGCGATGCAAGCCCGCGCCGCGGAGCTCGGATTGGCCGGTTCTACCCAGGTAAGCTGAGCTTATGACAGATCCGGAAGCCTCTCCGGCTGCTTCCCCGCCCGCGCCCGACTATAGCGCTGACGGCGTGGACCTCAGTTTGATTCGCTGGACACTGTCTCTGACACCGGCCGAGCGCTTGCGCTTTCTAGAAGAGCGCATCAATGAAATCCTGGCGATTCGCGAATTGAATGCCCGAGCGTAGGCTTGTCGCCACTCTGCGAGCCCTTGAGGAAAGTAATGTTGCATTCATATTGGTCGGCGGGCTCGCCGCTGTTCTCAACGGTGCTCCCATCCAGACATATGATGTTGATATTGTCTACTCTCGAGACCCCGCCAACATTCAACGCCTTCTCGTTGTGCTGGACTCGCTAGAAGCGATTTTCCGCATCCAGCCAGAGAGACGCCTAAAGCCGCAGGCCAGCCATCTGGAGGCAAGCGGTCACCTCAATTTGCTCACGCGCTACGGCCCGCTCGACCTGCTCGCCACCATCGGTCAAGGTTTGGCCTATGTGGACCTGCTCCCTCATTCCTCAAAATTAGATATCGCGGACGGAGTTCGTATTCCAGTTCTCAATTTGGAAACCCTGATCGCCGTTAAAGAGCACACCGGTGGCGACAAAGATCTCGCTGTGCTGCCTATTCTGCGCCAAACGCTCAACGAGCTCAGGAAACGAGATCGTTAGTGTTCGTCGCGTGCGTATTTCAGATCGGCTAAATCCCGCCGCAACAGGTCGCGGCTCGAGGCCTGGAGCGTGTTGTGCTCGAGGATATCGTTCACGCTATCGATCGAGTGGCTGAGCGCTCCCTTGTCGAATTTCCCTTTGGCCAGATTCCGATCGAACTTAGACAGGTTGTCTTGCGCGTTGTGATAACGGTCGCGCTGCTTGTTGCCGTGCTCGAGATCGGAGGCCGCTCGCAGATCGCTCTGCACGCGATCGACGAGGCTACGCAGGTCCGAATAGTCGCGGTCGCGGCCGTGATCGCCCGCAAACGCCAACCCAATTGCGATCGAAAGAATTGCCACTAATCCGCCAAGTATCCGCATTTGCCTTTTAGACGCCTGGGATCTCGAGACTATTACATCCGGGCCAACGCCAGCGCGCCCCAAAGTACGCTGTCGTCGCCTAGAGCCGCCGGTACTACGTCGCGGCGGGCGCGCGACCACGCCGTCATCTGCCGGCCCAATTCCGCTCGCAGCGGAACAAACAGCGCGTCCCCGGCTTTGGAAATACCTCCGCCGATCACAATACAAGCCGGGTTCAGCAGCATCAGCGCTGCCTTCAGGCCGCGCGCCAGGTGAACTACGTATTTCTCGGCGAATTGCGGGTCCTTCAGCAGCTCTTTGGCCGGTTTGCCGTAATCGCGCTCGAGCCAGAGGCCGCAGCACATTCGCTCCAGACAGCCGCGCGAGCCGCACAAACAGTCCGGACCGTCCGGTTCCACATTCAAGTGCCCGATTTCACCGGCGTAGGAATCCGCCCCGCGGTAAACGCGGCGGTCTATGACAATTCCGCCGCCGATTCCAGTCGAGAGTGTCATGTAAAACAGCGGATCGGCGCCGATTCCGGCCCCATAAAAGGCTTCGCCCAGAGCGCCGGTATTGGCGTCATTGTCCATCACCGCCGGCGCTCCGGTCATCCGCTCGATACGTTCTACCAGCGGATAGCCGGCCCATCCGCCCACGTGCGTGGAGAGCGTCACGGTCTGAGTCGGGAAATCCACCGGCCCGCCGAATCCGATCCCGCAACGATCCGGCTGGAATTGCCGGGAGGCCAGCATCCGCTCAATTTGCGAACACATCCAGTCCGGCCCGCGCTCGCGGTCCGTAACTGCCGTTTCGCGCCAAATCAATCTATCGTCTTCGAAACCCGCTACGCTGAATTTTGTGCCACCGATATCGATGGCGAAAGTGCGCATCCTTTAATCATGCACGCCTTCCTACCAGGAGCAGCACAACTACGATGATGAGCAACAGTCCCAGACCGCCGCTCGGATAATAGCCCCAGCCAGCGCTATAAGGCCAGGATGGCAACGCTCCCAGCAGGAGCAGAAACAGAACGATGATCAGGATTGTGTAGAGCACTGGATTCAGCCTCCGAGTTTGGACTGGATGGATTTGATTTTTTCTAAATGTCCCTTCAGGACGGGCAGCGTGTCGGAAGCGAATCCCTTAATCTGATCATTTTTGCCTTTGTTAGCTTCGCGCTCGAACTCCTTCACGTCCTTCTCGTGGT
>JAICIH010000245.1 GCA_025924475.1 Bryobacteraceae bacterium | reverse complement strand
TTGTTCATCATGGCGACAGTAGTCGGGTGTCTCTCGCCGAAGCGATTGCGAATCCCTTCGAAGGCGAGTTCTTGCAATGGCCGGGCTTCGGCCAAATCGCCCATCGCAGACAGTGCTTGAGCTAGATTGTTCATTGATGCGAGCGTGCCCGGATGATTCGGGCCCAGCAGCTCGCGACGTGCTACCAGGACGCTCTTGTGGAGATTGCTCGCTTTTTCAAACTGCATTGAGGTTCCATATATATGGGCAAGGTTGTCCGTTGCAGTCAGAGTATCGGGATGTCGCTCGTCGAATAGGCGACGCCTTATTGTGAGTACGTTTTCAATCAGAACGCGTGCGCCTGCGAGATCTCCTTGCGAGCACAGAGTCTGAGCCAAATTATTTGCTGCCGCCAATGTCTCTGGATGTTCATCGCCTAGAACACGAGCGCTAATTTTCAGGCTTTGCTCCTGGAGCGCGTGGGCACTCGTCCAATCGCCTTGGGCATAAACAGTCAGAGCCAGACTGCTCATCGCTCTGACCGTATCTGGATGATTGTCTCCTAGCAGACGGCGGCGAGCATCAAAGATGCGCTCCTTCAGAACCCGTGCTTCTGGTAATCGATCAAAAGCTTGTAGAGTATGTGCCATGTTGCTCAGGGCGGTGAGAGTATTCGGATGCTCGTTGCCGAGCACGCGGCTGCTTGCTTCCGCCACCGTTTGTTGCAGCGCCAGGGCTTCAGCCAGATTGCCCCGAGCACGAAGGGTTTGAGCAAGGTTGTTCATGGCCACAAAGGCTTCGCGGCTGTCTTGGCCAGACAATTGGATGCGTTGTGCGAGTACTTGTCGTTCAAGCACTTCGGCTTCGGCAAAGTGACCTTGTAAATGCAGAGTCAAAGCGAGATTGCCGGTCGAACTCACCGTATTCGGGTGTTGCTCTCCGAAAACGCGAATATTGACTTCACGCACATGTTCTTGGAATACGCGCGCTTGTTCTCTTTCGCCCTGGGCATAAAGAGTTTGAGCTAGATTATTCATCGCGGCCAACGTGTGCTCATGCTCTTCGCCGAGCCGTTCTCGCCGAACCGCCAATCCATGCTCCTGAACTAGCCGCGCGCGGCCATAGTCTCCCCTTTCGAAGTCGAACTGGGCAATACAAAGAGCAAGCGTAATCTCCTCTTCCGTTTCTGCGCTTTCCGGCGCTAAGTGTCGAGCATGTGGGATGTCCATAGCTACCGCTGAATGTTGTCCGTGTCCATGATGCGAGGCGGCGGAGATTCTATACATAAGCGCTTGTATAACAGCGGATCGAATCTGCCCGGTCCGAACGTCATCGGGATGTTTAAATCGCATCGTACGGCTTACTAATGTATGCACCGTGCGCGCATCGTGCCCGAAGCGTTCGCATAGGCTCAATGCCTCTGCTTGCGCAACTGCCTTGATCGTGTGCTTCTTTGCGATGTCTTCGGAATCTGCGATGGCAAGTGTGTCCGATAAGAGAGCGATCGGTATTGGTGCTACCGCCAGAACAGAAGCGAGGCGAAGAAAATCAAGTCCTTCTGGACCAAGCTGCCGAATGCTTTTGAGAAGCGTGGCGCTGATACTTGGCTCATGCCCGGTTGGCAAGGACTCTTTTAGAAGTGCGCCAAATTCCATTGCATCTTCCGTCGGATTCTCGAGTGCTCCAACAAACTCCTCGATACTCTCGGCGCTGAAAGCCAGGTAACTCCCGGCAACTTCGACGGCAAGCGGGTGGAATCCGAGAAGCTCTACAATTCTCTGAGCAGCGGTTTCTTCGGCCGGATTTGTCGGTGCATTGTGCAAGTAGAGTAGCCGCAAAGCCTCCCCGGGAGATAGCACCCCAAGGTCGAGCGTCGAGCCCAGGGCGCCATGTTCTTTGCTCCGTGTCGTAATCAGCGTGGATGTCCCTGTCCACCCCACGCGGCAAATCTCGCTGAACTCAGCCGATGTGATCCTCGACGGCACATCATCAACGATCCATAGGCAGCTTAGCTGTTGATTTTGGAGCACTCGCCAAAATCTAACCTCAATTTCTTCCGGATTGACGCCTTCAATTGGCACACCGCATTCAATAGCAAACTCACGAATCTGTATCTGGCGCAGCGCTTTTCGTTGATCGGCATTCACGGCATATTGGGAATCATCATGCCCATAGGCATTCAGCCAAAACACGCCTCCTGGATAGGCCGAGCCGAATCGAATGGCGTATTCACGGGCGAGTAATGACTTGCCGTTGCCGCCGAGCCCACGCACCTGTGCGGCCGTTTGGCCATGCACGCCCGTAATGATGCTGATTCGGTTCGCGGTGAGCTTTCCGTGGAGATCCCAGAACTGCTTCGCACGGCCAATGAACCTACTTGCTTGAATGGCGCTCATCCCGTGATAGACGGGACGATTGGCCCGGCCCGGCAATGTTCCGCTGATAGCAGCCAGCGCCCGTTTTAACTGTCTGACCGCTTCTTCAACGAGGGAACCAGACTGCTGATCTCGAAATAGATCTGGTATGTGGTCGAAGCTCGTTTCGGGATTTACGATCCAAATGCGACGATTTGGAGACTCTCCAAGCCTCTGCGCCGCCAGCCAGGCAGTCGCAATCTCTTCTTGACACGGATTGCTCTCCGGATATGTGGAAGAGTAAAAAGCAAGAAAGACTCTGCAACTCGCAATTGCTTCATGAATTGTGGAGGTAATCGATGCCTGCTCGGGTATCCCTGCCTCATCCCGCCAAACAGATACTCCTGCACGAGCAAGTTCTTCGAGGAGAGGCCGGGCGCGCTCGAGATCGTGGCGGCGATAACTGAAAAACACATCCCACATGTTCGCCATATCGGCTCAATCCATTCCGCTGATACTCACTTCCTCTTCTCCCGCAGAGCCAGCGCCCGCGTCAGATATTCGTGCGCGGCCTGATCGTTCGGATACGCCGCCACAACAGCGCGCAAATTTTCAATGGCCTCATCCAGCCTTCCCGCTTTGATCAGGGAGCGAGCCAGATTATAACGAGCATTCACAAAATCGCCTTTCAATCGAACCGCGATCTGAAACTGCTCGAGCGCCTCGCGCGAGCGGCCCAGCGTCTGAAGCGCCGAGCCATACAGATTATGCGCAATAGCATCTTCCGGCTTCACGCGAACCGCCACCCGAAGCGCCGATGCCGCCCCGGAGGCGTTCAACCGCGAAAGCTCCAGCGCGCCGAGCTGCAAATTCGACGAGAAATCGTTCGGATATTTTTCCACCCGATGCCGCATCCACGCCTCCGCCAATTCCCGCCGTCGGTCGCCCACACCCCGCGGCAGCAGTTGCAGCCATAAATGGCCCATCTCATCGCTGGCATCGTTGCCCGCCCGCACTCGCTTCGGCGGCCGGTTCGGATTTCTGGGATTCGCCGCCGAGTTGTCGTAGTGATATCGCATCGAAATAACCGAACCCTTAGGAAGAAAAACCGGCTTGCGATAGCGATAAATCGCCTGCCAATTCAGATTCCAGTCCGGGATGCGAATCAGCCAGCGGCGTTCGCCATCGGGAAGCGTGACATATGCTTCGAGCAATTTGCCGAGATAATGCGCGTGGGGATAAATCGCAAGCACATCCACCGCAAGCGGCAGCGGGAAATCGTCGGATATCACGAAATCCTTGTCGCCCGCTGGAATATCGAGCGCGCCGTCATGTTCGAGCTGAATCAACAACGGAAAATGCGCCGGCGGCTTGTCGGTGAAATACAGTCCAACCGACGGCTGCAATTTCTCCGCCTTGCCCGAAGGCTGTATGTGCGCATTCAGCACCAGATTGTTGCCCGGGTTCAGAACCCAGGAAAATCCATCCGGCTCGGAGTAAGGAAGCGAGCCGGGCTTCCAGAAAAGGAAATGCCCGTCCAGATCGAAGACACTGCGCTCCAACCCCAGCTCCATCCCCGGAAAACCGCCACCGCGGGAAGAGAGCGCGCCGGTACGATCGATCACCAGATTGGCGTGATGCAACAGGCGCGGATTGTCGACGCGAATCTCAACAGCTCGTACGTACCGCCGGGAATCGATTTTCGGAGAAAGCACGAAATTCCAAAAACGATCCGGGCCCGCCGCCGGTACCGCGAACGCCCGCGGCGCAGTGACAACCAGGTCCGGCTTACCCAACTGCCAGCCTTCTGGAAACGAAGGCGCCGCGGCTAAGTCAGCGGAAGCGCCTTCGGGCGCACCGTGCGCTACCCAATCTTGAATCGTCTCGATCTCGCGCGTGGTCAGCCGGCGCTCGTCTTCGAAATCGCCATAGCCGGGCTCGGGAAGCCAGGGTGGCATGAAACGGCTGCGTGTAACATCCGCAATTTGCCGCGCATGCTTGCGCACATCTCCGTATGTCAGCAACGGCAACGGCCCGGCGCCGCCGCTGTGATGGCACGGTCCACAGGACCGGAACACGATCGGCGCGACATCGTGCGTGAACGTTGGCGCGCTGAGCGCCAGCGCCAGGCTACAGTGGATTGCGGCTGAGAGCGCCATCTACAGTGCGCCAGATTCCAAGCGGGTTCGCATTTTTCAGCTCCGCCGGCAGCGCAGCCTCGGGCGCATTCTGATAACAGATGGGTCGCGCGAAGCGGTAAATCGCCGCCGTGCCTACCGACGTGAAGCGCTCGTCCGTCGTCGCCGGATAGGGGCCGCCGTGATGCATCGCGGGACTTACTTCCACGCCCGTCGGGAAGCCATTGCACAACAGTCGCCCCGCCTTCTGCGTGAGAATCTCGACCAACGCCGTGTGCTGCGCAATCTCTTCCGCCGTGCCGTGAATCGTGGCCGTGAGCGTTCCGTCGAGCGCGCGGCCGCATTCCAAAAATTGCTCCGGAGAACTGCAGCGGACCACAACGGTGGCAGGACCAAAGATCTCCTCTCGCAGTGTATGGTTAGCGAGCCAAGTAGCGGCATCCGTCGTCAGGAAGCCCGGTCGTCCCTCCGTACGGGCAGGATCGGCGGCGCGGCTCGCGCATCGGACCTGTATATTTTTAACCGCCGCGGCGCGTTGAAATCCTTCTTCGAAACTCTTCGCGATAGAAGGATTGAGCATGGTCCCCGGTGTGGCCTGGTCGAACCAATCGCCTAGCTTCGCCGAAAATGCCTCGAACGCCGGCCCATCGGCGGCAAAGACCAATCCGGGATTCGTACAGAATTGGCCCACACCCAAAATCACCGAACGAAAAAGTCCTTCGGCGATCGCGGCTCCGCGTTCTTCGAGCGCGCGCGGCAAAAGGAACAGCGGATTAACACTCCCCATTTCCGAAAAAACCGGAATCGGATTCGGCCGCTTCGCAGCGGCGTCAAAAAGCGCTCGGCCGGCACGGGTCGACCCCGTAAACGCCACCGCCTTCGTCTTCGGATGTCCCACTAGCGCAAGACTGATCTCGGGCGAAGAGCCGTGCAGCAGCGAAAATGTGCCTTCGGGCATCGATTGCGCGCGCACCGCCTTAACAATCGCGCCGGCCACCAGCTCCGAAGTTCCAGGGTGCGCCGGATGCGCTTTCACAATCACTGGATTGCCTGCCGCAAGCGCCGACGCCGTATCGCCGCCCGCCACCGAAAAAGCCAGCGGAAAATTGCTCGCGCCGAAAACCACCACCGGTCCGATCGGGCGCAGCATACGGCGCAGATCCGGCCGCGGAATCGGCTTACGATCGGGCAGCGGCGTATCGATACGCGCATCCACCCACGATCCTTCCTTCACCAATTCGGCAAAAAGTTTGAGTTGATTTGTGGTGCGCGCCCGTTCGCCTTTGAGGCGCTCCGCATCCAATCCCGATTCCGAAGCTGCTCGTTCAATCAATGCGTCGCCGAGCGCCAGAATTTCTTCGACAATCGCATGAAGCAGCGCCGCAATACGCGCCGGTCCCACCACGCGAAGCTCCGCCGCCGCCGTTTCGGCCAGTTCGAGCGCTCGATCTACTTCGCTCGCGTCCGCTTCATGGAATGCCGGCTCGAGCGCCACCGCCGCTCGTGGATCAAAGCCTCTATATGTCTTTGTGCCGCGCGCCGAACGCGCAAAGCCTACGATATTCTGTCCAAGGATTGCTGTTTCTGCCACCTTTTAAGCTTAACTTTCTACATGGGTGAGAATGTCAATATGAATCTGCCAATGGTTGACAACATCCTGGCCCAGGGAGATTCCCTTCGAGCCGTTGTAGCTCACCAGTACGGCGCCGGACGGCAGGCGCTGGAACATGCGGCGCAACTGCTGCGGTCGAGCAAGCAGATTGTGCTTAGCGGTATGGGCGCCTCCCATAACGTCTGCATCCCATTGAGCAATCTTCTCGCCGAGCAGGGCATTCTCGCGCCTGTCATCGAAACCGCCGAGCTGTTATATTTTCAGCGCCAGATGCTCTCGCCCGACAGCACGCTCGTGCTCGTCTCGCGTTCCGGCGAAAGCGTGGAGGCCACCAAAGTTCTAAACGTCGCGAGAGAACGCGGCGCGAACGTAATCGGCGTCGTGAACACTCCCACCAGCACCATCGCCTCGCAAGCCACGCAAGCAATCTACATCGAGAGCCCGCCGGATCATATGGCTGCTATTCAAACCTACGGCGGTTCGATAGCGGTTCTCCTGCTGCTCGGCGCCGCCGTTGCCTACGGTCTCGACAGCGGCATCCGCAGCGATCTGGAAAGAACCGCCGATGCGATCTCGCGCTGGTCTTCCGAATGGCTGCGGTTCAGCGGAAGCTGGCCTGGCTTTTTTGCCGGCAACACGCCGATGTACGTACTCAGTCGCGGTGCTTCGCTCACCTCTGCGTTCACCGGAGCGCTGCTGCTCCAGGAAGTCGTAAAAATTCCGGCAATCGGCATGTCGGCGGCGCAGTTCCGTCACGGCCCGGTCGAAGTGGTCGACGAACAATTTCATGCCATCGTATTCGGCACGCAACCGAAAACGGCCGAACTCGACCGCACTCTCGCGGAGCGTCTCGAAGACATGGGGGCCCACGTGCGTTCCATCGGTCCGGATTGGTCCGCGAGCAAAGTCGTCTCCCTTTGCGCCTGGCCGGAAGATATCCCCGAGCGCTGTGTTCCGCTTATAGATGTCGTTCCCATGCAAATCGCCGCCTATGAGACCGCGCGCTGGCGCGGCCTTACTATCGGCGAATTGAAGTTCGCCACTCCGGTGACCTTATCCGAGCGCGACTTCGCGGTGCAGCAGCAAACCGCTCAGGCATGATCGACTGGTTCCCGCTTTGGTTAAGCTTGCGCGTGGCCGCATTGGCTACGTTCTTCGTTTTAACCGCCGGAACCTTCGTTGCATATCTTCTTTCACACAAGTCATTTCGGGGTAAAAACCTCGTGGATTCGTTGATTACGCTCCCCCTGGTTTTGCCCCCTACCGTGCTGGGCTACTATCTGCTGGTTCTTGTGGGCAGACATTCCCCTCTCGGACAGTTATATGAAGGCCTATTCGGGCAACCGCTGGTGTTTACCTGGCAAGCGGCCGTCGTCGCTGCGTTCCTGCATTCGGCGCCCATCTACATCAAAGCCGGCCGGGCGGTTTTGGAAACGGTTGACACGCGCTATGAATGGGCTGCGCATAGCTTAGGCGCCTCCGAGTGGCGCACCTTCTGGCGCGTGACTCTGCCGCTCGCCTGGCGCGGTCTCAGTTCGCTCGCTTCCCTGAGCTTTGCGCGCTCGCTGGGCGATTTCGGCGTAACCATCATGGTGGCGGGAAATATTCCCGGCCAAACACAAACTCTCTCCGTCGCAATTTTTGACGCGGTGGAATCCGGCGACGGCCGGCTGGCGCGCATTCTCGTAATTGTGATTTCGGCCGCCGCGCTGGCCCTGCTGTGGGCCGCGGGTTACCTGTCGCGTCCGGCGCGCGCGCAAAGCGCCGGATGAACCAATGAGAATCGACGCGCGATTGATCAAGCGCCTGCCCCCGACAGGCGGCTCGGAAGCGTTCGAGCTCAACGTACATCTGAAATCGGATGCCGACATTACCGTGCTTTTGGGTCCAAGCGGCGCGGGCAAAACACTCACATTAAATTGCCTCGGCGGATTCGCCACGCCGGATGAAGGCCGCATCCTGGTGAACGATGAGTTGTATTTCGACGCGCCCACGAAGTTGCGGCTTCCACCCCAGCAGCGCCGCTGCGGCTACATCTTTCAAGACCACGCCTTGTTCCCGCACATGACCGTGCGCGAAAATTTGCGCTTTGCCGCGAATGCCGGCCGCGGAAATTCCGGACTGAACCGGCACCGCCGTATTGCGGAGCTGCTAGAGACCTTCGAGCTGGCCGATCTCGCCGGCCGCAAGCCCGCGCAGCTTTCCGGCGGGCAGAAGCAGCGGGCCGCCCTGGCGCGCATGCTGGTGAACGAGCCCAAGCTTTTGCTCTTGGATGAGCCGACGCGCGGGCTCGACGGCCGCTTAAAGCAGGCATTTTACGAACTACTCGGTAAGCTGCGCGAGCGCAGCGCGGCGCCCATGGTGCTCGTGACACACGATCTTGAAGAATGCATGGAGCTGGCCGGGCACGTCTGCTTGATGGAAGCCGGGCGTTTCACGCAGTGCGGTCCGCGCGAGCGCGTATTTGCGCGCCCGGCTACCGTGGAAGTCGCGCGCTCGCTCAGCATCTACAACATCCTGCCGGCATCGGTCGAGGCGCTCGATCCCGGTCGCGATTGTAGCCGTCTGAGTGTGCTCGGCCAATTGTGGGAAGTGCCCTATCTGCCCGGTCGTTTGATCGGCGACCAGGGATACGTGTGCGTGCGGCAGTCGGAAACGAAAGTCGTTGTGGCTTCGGGATCGCCCGCCGCCGCCAACCAGCTTCTCTTGAAAATCGAAAGCGCGAGCCCGTCTTTGCGCGGCGTGCGCATCCAGCTCGAACACGCCGTAATCGCCGAAATCAGCGAAGCCGAATACGCGCTCTGCCGCGGCAGCGAGCGCCTTACAGTGGAAGTGCCGTCCGCTGCTGTATACTTCGTTGGAAAATGAAGCGGTACTACATCACGGACCGCAAAGCTGTGGGCGGCTTTCGCCCGCTGCTCGAAATCATTCGCGATCAAATGCATCTGGGTGTCGATCTGATCCAGATCCGCGAAAAAGATCTGAGCGCGCGCGAGCTGTTTGAATTTACGCTAGCAGTTCTTGAAGTAAGAGCGAATGAGCGCATTCCCCAT
>JAICIH010000244.1 GCA_025924475.1 Bryobacteraceae bacterium | reverse complement strand
GCGTAAAGACTAAAATTGCCAAAGTTAGTGCCAAGATTGTGGCCCAAGCGCCCCCCCAATGTCGAAGCCACCGAAAGCGCGCGATTCCTCCAAGACGCGATTTTTCAGCCGAAGAGGCGGGAACATTCGCAGCCAGTTCAACGGGCTCGTTTGCCTTCTTTTCCATATGAATATGATCCTGGCAATCATGGACGATGCGTCCGCGCAGATCAATCCATTGCCTATCTGAAAGCAAATTAGGCAAAGGACTAGAACAGAGACGAACAGGTACGACGCGCTTCGCACGATTTTCTATCGCCATCCTGATTTCATAGCCGACGAAATCCGACGCTTGGCTTTCGCAGCACCAGCACAAAATGAATACCGCAGCATCCTGGAGCGCCGAGTCGATCTCTTGCTTCCAGAGATCCCCGGGTTTTATCGAATTGACGTCTAAGAAAACTGCGTCGCGTGCAGCGGCGCCAAGAAGGGCAGCCAGAGGTTTCACCAGAGCCTCGTCGTGGCGGCTATAGGAAACAAATACTCGTGTCTTCTTTCGGCTCACTTGATCTCACATTGTATGCACGTTTGGAGAGGAAACCGGGTAGACGGGAGTGAATGTCGGAAGCAGGCGAAAGTGCCTGCTCCACAACACAGTCATGGCAGATGGTAGAGGTCTTAAATTTGCCCATCGCCATAGTAAGCTGTTAGGTCGATGACGCGGCGGCGATTGCTTTCGCAGAGTGTGGTCTTGGCTCTTCGAGGAGGACGGGCGGACAAAGCGATTGAATTGATCGAGGAGCAGACGCGATCCGGACAGGTCGCGGCGGTGACGCTTTTGGCGCGCGGGCCGTCATTCAGTTTGCGCAAGGCGTTCGGCGAGGCTAAGAGCGTGGACGCGGTTTTTCTTCTTGCCTCGTTGACGAAGCCCATGACGGCGATGGCGTTGATGATTCTGGTGGATCGGAAAGAAGTCTCGTTGTCCGATCCGGTCAAGCGCTTCATTCCGGAATTTCGTGGAGACGGCCGGGAAGCTGTCCTGATCCAACATCTGCTGACGCACACGTCGGGGCTGCCCGATATGCTTCCCGAAGATCAGGAATTGCGCAAGGCGCATGCGCCGCTGGCTACGTTTGTGGAGCGGACGTGCCGCACTCCTCTTTTGTTCCGGCCGGGTTCGGAACTGCGGTATCAGAGCATGGGCATCTTGCTGGCGGGCGAGATCGTCAAGCGCGTGAGTAAGCGGAGCCTGCCGGCGTTTACGAAGGATCACGTGTTCCGGCCGCTGGGAATGCTGCATACATCGATCGGGCTTGGCGGCAGAGCGATTTCCCAAACGATGCGCTGCGAGGTTGCCGGGTCAAGCGATTGGGACTGGAACAGCTCCTACTGGCGGAATCTCGGCTCGCCGTGGGGCGGGGCCCTGGGAACTGTGGACGATATGGCTCGCTTCCTCGACTATTTTGCGCATCCCGATGCGCGCGTGTTGCAGACGGACACGGCGGCGGCGATGGTCACCAATCAGACCGTAGGGCTCAGCAAGCGCTGGGGGCTTGGGTGGATGCTCAACAACGGCCAGTTCGGGAAGGGCTGCTCGCCGGCAACGTTCGGGCATAGCGGGTCCACGGGAACACTTTGCTGGATGGATCCTCGAGCCCGAGTCAGTTTTGTCCTACTTACGACCAAGCCTGCGAAAGAATCGAGCGCGACGCTGCTGCGTCCGGTATCGGACACGATTTCGCTCGTGAGTTAAGCACTCTCCTATTGACTTGAGGGATTCGTCGGGCCCACTCTGTTGAAAGTCAGTATATGGGACGTGCAAACCGGGGACAGCCAACGAATTTCGCGGTACACCATGCTGCCGCTTCTCAAAGTTTGGAGCCGCAAAATTCGAAGGCAGTCCCCGCTTTGCGCGCTGTCTGGTTCACCAAACTGCAACGGATCTGTGAGACAACATAGAGAGCTATGGAGACTCGGCGCAATTTTCTGAAGCTGGCCGCGATGCTGTCCGGCGCGGCGGGCGTGTCTGACTTGATTCCCGAGGCGGTGGCGCGGGCGTATGCGATTGAGCCGCCGGCGGGGTCAACGTATCTGGACGCGGAACACATCGTGATCCTGATGCAGGAGAACCGGTCGTTCGATCACGCGCTGGGGACGCTGCAGGGGGTGCGCGGATTCAACGATCCGCGGGCGATCCGGCGGGCGGACGGCCATTCGGTTTTCGTGCAGACGGACGCGGCGGGTAACTCGTATGCGCCGTGGAGATTGGATATCCGGGATACGCGGATAACGTGGATGGGGTCGATTCCGCACTCGCGGAATAGCCAGGTGGATGCGTGGAATGACGGGCAGCATGATGGATGGCTGGATGCGAAACGGTCGCATGTGGCGGGCTACGGTGAGATTCCGATCACAATGGGGCATTACACGCGCGAGGATTTGCCGTTTTATTACGCGCTTGCCGATGCGTTTACCGTTTGCGACCAAAATTATTGCTCAGTCATGAGCAGCACTACGCCCAACCGGAGCTATTTCTGGACGGGAACAATTCGCGATCAGCAGCGGGCGGATTCGCGGGTGTTTATGCGGAACGATCAATACACGCGGCTGGGCGGCGCCTGGAAGACGTACCCGGAACGGCTGCAACAGGCCGGGATTTCGTGGAAGTATTACCAAAACGAGCTGACGAACTCGACCGGGCTGAATAAGGAAGAGCATGCGTGGCTTTCGAATTTCGGATGCAACATTTTGGAGAATTTCACGGCGTACCACGTCGAGGCGTATCCGGGGAGCGTAGAGCGGCTGAAGGCGAGACTCGAATCCGGGCAAAAGCAGGTGGCGGCGCTCGCGGAAAAGCTGAAGACGGAGCGCGATCCGGATGCGGCGGCGCATCTGCGGGTGCTCTTGGGGTTGGAGCGGGAACAGATTGAGAGACTTTCGGCGCTGTGCAGCAATTGCGGGGAGGCGCGCTACAAGCAGCTCAGCGCGCGGGAGCGGGCGCTGCACGACGCGGCGTTTTCGGTGAATTCAGGCGATCCGAATTATCACGCGCTCGAGGAGCTTACGTTTGAGGACCAAGGGAACCGGCAAACCATGCTGGCGCCCAAAGGCGACGTTCTTTACGAATTCCGGAAAGACGTGAATGAAGGGAAACTGCCGACGATTTCGTGGCTGACGGCGCCGGAGAAATTTTCAGATCATCCGACGTCGCCGTGGTATGGGGCGTGGTACGTTTCCGAAGTCATGGACGTGCTGACGAAGAATCCAGAGATGTGGAGGAAGACGATTTTCATTCTCGCGTATGACGAGAATGACGGCTATTTCGATCATGCGCCTTCGTTTGTCGCACCGGACCCAAAGCGGCCGGAGACAGGGCGGGTATCGAAAGGAATCGACGCGAGTCTGGAGTACACGCAGGCGGAAGACGAACTGCGGCAGGGAGTTGTGAAGAAAGAAGCGCGCTCGGGGCCGATCGGAATGGGATTCCGGGTGCCGCTGATCGTTGCATCACCGTGGAGCCGCGGCGGGCGCGTAAATTCGCAGGTATTCGATCACACGTCCACGCTGCAATTTCTGGAGCATTTTGTGGAGCGGAAATTCGGCAAGACGGTGAAGGAAGAAAACATGAGCGCGTGGCGGCGGGCGGTGGCGGGTGATTTGACGTCGGTATTTCGCCCATACGACGCGAAGGAAGGCAAGCTCGAATTCCTGGACCGGAATAAATTCGTGGTCGGCATTCAGAAGGCGCGGAACAAGGAGATTCCTTCGAACTACCGGAAGCTGACAGGGGAACAGATTGCTGAAATCACCAAAAATCCGCGCGGCTCGGAATTCATGTCGCATCAGGAGCCGGGCGTGCGGCCTTCGTGCGGGCTGCCGTATGAGTTATACGCGGACGGCAAATTGAGTGCGGACAGCAGTAAGTTTGTGCTGACTTTGAAGGCCGGGAATGCAGCGCATGGAAAGCGGTCGGCAGGAGCGCCGTTCAATGTGTATGTGCGGAACGGGAAGACGATGCGGGCGGCGACGTACGCGGTACGTGCGGGCGATGCGATCGAAGATGAGTTTCCGCTTTCTTTTTTCGCGGATGGAAAGTACGCGATCGACGTACACGGGCCGAACGGGTTTTACCGGTCGTTTAGCGGCGATGCCAAATCGGCGGTAAAGGCGGCAGCCATGTATGAATGGAAGGGCTCATCGCTCATGGGAAATGTTTTGGTGAATCTGGAAAACGCCGGTTCGGAGGCCGTGACTGTGACGGTAATGGATCATTCGTATGGCGCGGGGACGGTAGTGAAGACAGTAGGCGCGGGCAAGACGCGATCGGTATTGCTGGATTTAGCGAGAAGCCACAGCTGGTACGACTTTTCGGTGAAAGCCGAGGGCGAGGAAAGCGCGGCGCGTTTTGCGGGACGCGTGGAAACGGGCCGCGCGAGTTTTACCGATCCGTTGATGGGACGAGCCGTCTAACTAGAGCCGCTAGAATCACTAAGCCGAAGGCAAACAGACCCAGTACAGCGGGTTCCGGAACGGCAGTCGAGGCGGATGCGCCACCGAACGTGAAGTCGTCTATGGTGAAGCCGGTGGCGCCCAAGCCAATGATCTTAAAACCGCCGATGTCGGCCGTGGGCCGTTCAATTCCCACAAAATTGCCGGCTGTCACGCTGGCTGCGGTCTCGAGAGTGGTTTCGGTTTCATGGCTAAATGCAAAATTAGTATCCGCGGCGATGAGTTCGACATTCCCTCGCGAGGGATTCAGCCAGAAGCCCACTTTGGATACCTTGGTCGGGAAAAAGATTTCGATCATCGATCCGGCATCAAACTTGCTATTGAAATCGAAATCGACGGGGCCGAGGACTGTTGTTGGCGAATGGGCATCACCCGCGATGCCACCCGAAAGGCTGTAGAGCGCTGGCTCGTTCGTGCCTACAGCGCCTCCGACGGAAAACTGAACTCCGGAAATTTGGTCAAAGATAAAGGCCGACGGCGAAACAGCGTTACCCGATGTATAACTCGTGATGCTTTGAGCAGTGCGGCCTGAAATACTCTCGAAGTTGACGACCGTGGCGCCTGATTGGAAGGCGGCGACTACGCCGGGATCGTTGGTGTTGATAACCGTGGCTTGCAGTACGCTGCCGAAAGTAATCGACAGGACAAAGGCCGTAACATTTCTCATCATTGAGCCTCCTAAGTATGCGAGCGAGTGATCCTAAGACTTACTTCCAGAAAAACTGTTTCGGGAAAAGCTGGTTTCTTAGGACCTCATTAGTTGCCTGCGGAAAAGGGGTTCGAATTTTGCAGGGTAGAATTGCGTTTTTGCGGCGAAGATGAAGATCAACAAGGCCGTTATTACGGCGGCAGCCCGCCACCAGCGGACGCTACCGCTACAGACGCTTATCGATCGGGATGGGGAGGAGAAGACCGTGTTGCGGATCGTGTTGGATGAAATACGCCGGTCCGCCGTAGAGGAAATTGCCGTTGTGATCCCGCCGGGAGAAGCGGAGGCGTTCGGACGGGCGGCGGGCGACCGCTCGATTCGATTTATCGAGCAGGCGAATGCGAACGGGTATGCGCAGGCAGTGTTTCTGGCCCGATCGTTCACAGGACAAGATCCCTTTCTGCATTTGGTGGGCGACCACTTATATGCGGGCGGAAACGGTGTGAGCCCGACGCAGCGGCTGGTGGAAGCGGCTGCGGCCGAGGAGTGCGCGGTTTCGGCGGTGCAGGCGACGCGGGAAACGTTGCTGCCGCGCTACGGGGCGATCGGCGGACAGCGTGTTTCGGGCAGGCAGGATCTGTACCGGATTCAGAAAGTGGTAGAGAAACCGACGCCGACAGAAGCGGAGCAGGAGCTGGAGATCTCCGGTTTGCGGGCCGGGCATTATTTGTGTTTTTTCGGCATGCACGTGTTGACGCCGACGCTGATGGAAATTCTCGAGCGGCAACTGCGGGCATCGCCTGAGGGGACGACGCTTTCTGCCGCGCTGGGGGAGTTGGCGGCACGCGAACAATATCTGGCGCTCGAGCAAAACAGCCGGCGCTATGACGTAGGCGCCAAATACGGTTTGTTCCAGGCGCAGTTGGCGCTGGCGCTGGACGGGCGGGATCGGGACAAAGTGCTGGCGCAATTGCTGGAACTCGTTGCTTTGCACCAAGCGGAAGCGCGAGAGATCGGGCAGGGCGCTTGAGCGAACTTGTCGGGATCATTACGTCCCAGGATCCGGTGGTCCGCAATCGTTCTGTCGATGAGTTCTGTAGACGAAGCACGACGGCGAGGCTGATCGAGGAATGCGCGGCGCTCGACCGCTTCTGGCGCAACCACGAGAATTTGTATGGGCGAGTGCGGGCGCTGTTTTTCCTGTACTCGATTCATCGGTTTCATCTGCAGAGCCGTGCCGAGATTTACGGGACCACGTTAATTCCGTTTGCGGCGGTTGGCCATCTGTTGCAGCGGCGTTTTCCGGAAGCGCTGGAAGCGCTGCATCGAGCGGAGCAGGAAGCGGGACTGAGCGCGGCGCTTTCGAGCGCCTATGCGGCGGCGTATAAGGGCCAAGCGCTGAAGACGCTCACCGACCAGGTGCGGAGAAGCGTGCGGATGGTGCGGGGCAATCAATGGATGTCGCGCATCGGGCATCCGGATGATTACCCGCTGCGAGTGCGGCCGGAGCTACTGGAACGCGCGGCGCAGAGCGGGCATTATCCGATTCTCAAGGAATCGACACCGGTGCGGATGGATTTGACGCACAGCGCGTGGAGCGACATTTTCTTTCTGGGAATGGATTATCCGGAAGGCGCGCGGGTGTTGAACGTTTCGATCGATTTGAGCGTGCGAGGCAGCGGCGATGCGAAGCCTGCGCCGCCGATCGAGGCCTACTTTCGCGCGATTGATGAACCGGTTCTGCGGCTGACCAGCGTGGATTTGGGCGTTACGGCGGATATCGATACGTTTGCCGAAGTTTTCGATTTCGGGCGCGACTATCTGGGTTTGTTAAAGGCGGCGGTGATCGCATCCGGAATTGTGCCGCCGGCGATGGAAGGCGCGGTGCAGCCGCTGAGTTCGCTGTTGAGGCAACTTGTCGGCGACGGGCGCGGCATCGAGCTGGTGAGCCTGGTGCGGAATATTCCGAAGGGATCGCGGTTGGCGGTATCGACGAATCTGCTGGCCGGGCTGATTGCTGTTTGCATGCGCGCGACGAAACAGACGCCGGAGTTGTGCGGGCCGCTCGGCGAGGCGGGAAGACGTTTGGTAGCAGCGCGAGCGATTCTAGGCGAGTGGCTGGGAGGATCGGGCGGCGGCTGGCAGGATTCAGGCGGAGTCTGGCCGGGGATCAAAATCATACAGGGTTCGCCGGCACAGGAAGGCGATCCGGAATTCGGGATCAGCCGGGGGCGGCTTTTGCCCACACATCATGTTCTGAATCCGAAGGAAATTTCCGAAGAAGCTCGCGAGAAGTTGCAGCGCAGCCTGGTGCTGGTGCATGGCGGGATGGCGCAGGACGTCGGGCCGATTCTCGAGATGGTGACGGAGAAGTATCTGCTGCGGTCGCCTGAGGAGTGGGCGGCGCGAGGCGAGGCGATTCAGATCCTGGACAGGGTTCTCGGCGACCTGCGCCGGGGCGACATACGCAGGATCGGCGCGGCGACGGAAGAAAATTTCTTCGGGCCGATTCAGAGCATTATTCCGTGGGCGAGCAATTTGTACACGGAGAGATTGATCGAGCAGGCGCGGGCGCGGATGGGCGCGGATTTCTGGGGCTTCTGGATGCTGGGCGGCATGGCGGGCGGAGGCATGGGGTTTATGTTCCGCCCGGAACGGAAGGCGGAAGCGCAGGACGCGATGCAGCGAATCATGGCCGAAAGCAAGCGTGAGCTGGAGGATGCGGCGCCTTTCGCCATGGAACCGGTGGTGTACGATTTCGCGATTAACGAGCGCGGAACGGTGGCTGAGCTATTGTGCGGTGAGCACAGCCTGATGCCGGAGGGATATTACGCGCTCACGGTGCCTCTTCTGCTGCGCCAAGACTCGCGCCTGATTTCGCCGAACCGGCGGCGGGAATTGGACAGCCTGGCGGCAGCTTCGCGCTCGCAATCGAGCTATGCGGGGTTCGTGCAGAACCTGTTTGATCGGCTGTTGCCCTCGGCCAGCACACCCGATGGACAAGAGCAAAGCTTGCCGGAGCTGCTGAAAGCGCACGGATTCGATCCGGTAGAACACGAAGCGATTCGAACCGATCTGCAGAACGGGCGGATCGGGCTTGCGCAGAACCGGCTTCCGATCAACACGCAGATCGAAGATGCGTTGCCGGAAGATGTGATCGACGCGCGCGGCGGAGTAGAGGACCGGCTGCGCCGCCTTGGAACAGACGCGCTGCGGGAAGGAAGAGTGGCGGTGGTGTCGCTCGCCGGCGGCGCGGGCAGCCGGTGGACGCGCGGCGCCGGAGTAGTGAAAGCGCTCAATCCGTTCTGCAAACTAGCCGGGCAGTATCGCAGTTTCATTGAATTGCATCTGGCGAAGAGTGCGCGCTCGTCGGCGGAATACGGAAGGGCCATTTCCCACGTCATCACAACCAGTTATCTGACGCACCGGCCGATTGAAGATTACCTGAAGAAGACGCGCAATTCGGGATATCGCGGTCCGGTGCTGCTATCGCCGGGCAGAAGCATCGGACTGCGCTTAGTGCCGATGGTGCGCGACCTTCATTTTGTGTGGGAAGAAACGGCCCAGCAATCGCTGGATGAGCAGAAGGAGAAGATGCGGGACAGCGTTCGGATGGCGCTTACGGAGTGGGCGCGAAGTGCGGGAGAAGGATCGGATTACACGGACAATCTGCCGCTGCAATGCATTCATCCGACCGGGCATTGGTATGAGATTCCGAACATGCTGCGCAACGGCGTGCTGCGGGAGCTTCTTGCCGTGAATCCGGAATTGCAGTATCTGCTGGTCCACAACATCGACACGACGGGAGTACATCTCGATCCGGGTCTGCTGGGTCTGCATATTGACGGCAGCGCGGCAATGACGGTCGAGGTGATTGCGCGTCAGGTGGAGGATCATGGAGGCGGACTGGCCCGTGTGGATGGGCGGCTGCGGCTGGTGGAAGGCTTGGCGCTACCGTCGGAGGAAGCGGAATGGTCGCTTTCCTACTACAACAGCAATACGTTTTGGATTGATATCGATCGTTTGCTGG
>JAICIH010000243.1 GCA_025924475.1 Bryobacteraceae bacterium | reverse complement strand
TTCGCCCATCGTTCCAAGCTTCACCAAATGGCAATCCGGACAGTATTCCCGCAGCGCAAATAACAGGTTCAGCGTTCCAACTACGTTGTTCACTTGCGTGAAAACCGCGTGCTTACGGTCGATCATCGAATAAGGCGCGGCGCGCTGTTCGGCAAAATGGATTACGGCGTCGGGTTCAAACGCTTTAATGCTCGAAGCTAGAAAATCGTAATCGGTTACGTCGCCAACAAATAATTGGATGGATTTGCCCGTGAGTTCCTGCCAGACGCGCAGCCGTTCTGCCAGAGGCCGGATTGGCGTCAACGTCTGCACGCCTAATTCGTAATCCCATTGACGGCGGGCATAGTTGTCGACGATCGCGACCGAATGCCCTTTTGCCGACAAATACAGAGCCGTGGCCCAGCCACAATACCCATCGCCGCCTAATACGCCGATTTTCATAAATCAGTAATGACGTGGCGGTCCCCCGCAAAGTAACTAGGATATTTGTAAAACTATTGTTGCTGTTTAGCCGGGGTGGAACCCACCAGCATCACGCCGAAAAATATCAACGCTGTCCCGAGCCATTGGTTCGGGCTGACGTGTTCATTAAGAAATATTTTTCCTAGCAACGCGGATAGGATATAGCCCAGCGCTGTGAGCGGTAGTACAAAACTCAAATCCGCCAAGCTCAGCAAAGCCAGACGCGTCAGCAATGCGAGTATCAGCATGGAGATGCCGATCGCGACAAAAGGATTCAACATTGCCTTCAAATAAAGCAAGGGATGAATCGACAGCAATTGTGAAGATTGCTTAACGCCCCAAGCGAGCGAAAGATTACCGAACGGCCGCAGCAGCAAAGTAATCAGCAAAAGCTGATACGTGCGAAACGTTCGGGTTTGGGGAATCACTCACTTGATTCTAGCGGTTCTCTGCTAAACTCCAAAGAATTTCGCCGTATGCCGGACATATCCATAACGGACAATACGCAACTCACTGCGGACCTGAAAATCAGCGATACCTCAGCGTTCTCGTTCGCCAAATTGTCCAGCCTCAAGTTCTCGGATCTTCCCGTGGTTGGAGACTTTCAAAAGCCGGTCGATCAAACCGTCATCGAACACGCCAACTTCGGAATGCGGCTTGATTCCCCCGGGCTGCTGAACGGTGGAGCATTTCCCACCGGAGTGGAAGCGACCGTCACGGGCGCCCTGGACATCCGCAAAGCGTCATCCGGAACCCTGTTTGAAGACGACGGATTCTCACCCCAATTGCTGATCCGGCCCGGCACGTGTTGGGTAGGTCTCGATCTGCAGCTTGCTATCGCCGCCAAAGCGGGAGCAGCAGCGCAAGGCTTCGGCGTCGAAGTCGAAGGCGATACGGTAGTCGGGGTCGGAGCGTTGCTGCGGCTCGACTCCGCGTCGGGGTCTCTTCCCACGTTGCGTGACGCCCTGAAAGCGGCGCTCGAGCGTTTTTCCATCCCCCGCACGGTCGAGGAAATCCGTAAACAGCCGCTCGATACGGCGCACACTGCTGAAATCGGCGGCACGGTGACTTTCAGCGGTTCCTACAGCGTCCCCATCAATGCAAATGCGTTGGCGTCCGCTTCCCTGCCCTTCAACTACAAAATCGCCTTGAACCCGCAGGCCACGCTCGAAGTGGGCGGTTCGCTGGCTCTTACCGGCGATTTCATCATTCGCACCTATCGTACGAGCGAAACGGAATTGACGCTCGGGCTTTACAAGAAGAAAGGCACGAGCATCGAGGTACAGTTTACGGCGGCAGCCGGTGTCACTGGAAATATCGATGCAACGGATACCGATTTAGCCGGCGCCGTGCTGGGCACGATTTTCCCGGGGATCGATCCTGCAGTAGCGGGCTTCACCGGCCAACAGGCGGAGGCGCTCGCCGGCGCGTTAAACGCTTGCATCGACAACAGCCTCGCTACCTCCATCAACGGATCTTGCGCCGCCTCTCGCACGGACGAGTCCGCCGTGGTGTATTCGATTAATTTGACTGGCGGTGATCAGACCGCTACCGATAAGGTCATCGCTGCCGCCTTACGCGGCGATTGGACGCTACTTGAAACTTTGCCAAACGCCCGGCAGGTGCGCAACGTGGTGCGCGAAGTACGCGCTAAGAGCCGCAAGATCGTCATCAATCTGCTCGGCTTCTACAACGCGATTTCCGTGTCCGAATACGTGAAGTCGTGCGAAGTTCTTCGCGATCCGGATGGCCAGGTCGTGCTGGTCGATAAAACGAGCGCAAACCAGCTTCGCGCAGCCGGGGCTCCGAAACTGGCCGATTCCGAACGGTTGCGAGCGGCTATCGGCGAAGGCTTTCTCACTACCGCAACTTATGCCGCCGCGGCGGCCGGGAAACTGGCGCTCAAAGATTTCACCGTCGAGCAGACCTATGCCCGTTATGCTGCCAAAATGTCAGTCGAAGAGCTACGCCGCCAGGTGCGCTTGGGCCGCGCTCTTAAGCTCATCGGCGATGGCAGCCTGGACACGAAGATTGCCGGGGCAGATACCTTTGCTCATGCCAAAGCCACGGTCGAGGCCAGCTACGACCTGCGCGGCGCCTTACGCTTGTTCTTCGCGGATCCAAGCACGCGAGCCGGGTTTTCGCGGGCCCAGTTGGAAAAGACCGGGCGTACGGCCAAAATCGCGCTGCTCGATCCCAGCGAAACGAATGCCCCGGCACGCATCCGCGTGCTGAATGACGACAAGCTGTGGGCCGTCATGGGCGAAACCGGAAATGTAGCGGCGTTCCCGACCATCGATGGGTTACGCCGCTTGAGTACAACCGAACTCGGCGCGGTAGCCGCGGACTGGACCGATATTCGCTGGTGGGCCAACGCCATGCTGCGCGTTGCTCCTCAGCTAGCGAAGGTGCTACAGACGATTGAGTCGTCCACCGCCACGGATCCTACAACCGATGCCGGATTCATGCGGCAGCGCAAAGCTCTCGAAGATATACTCGCGGACGTGGGCAAACACACACGATCGGCATTCGGGGATGGTTGGGGACTGCTCGTCATGTTCCGGCTCTCGAACGAGGCCGCAGCCCTCGAAATGGATATTGGCTGGAACGGTGTGCTCGAACACTACGTTTCCGCAGCGAAAGTGGCAACCGCGCTCGGTGCTTCGTAAGATCCTGCTGCCGTTTGTTGCGGCGATCGTTCTCCTTAGCTACGCCGCCGAGCCTGCCGGCTTCCGTTTTGTCATACTCGGCGACCGCACGGGGGAAGCCGTCCAGGGCGTGTATCGGGAAATCTGGCGGGAAGTCGATCGCGACCGTCCCGATTTTGTCGTGACCGTTGGCGACACGATTCAAGGCGGCGATGACCGCACAGTAGACGCCGAATGGCGCAAAATTCTCCAGATGCTCGCGCCGTATCGCCGCTATCGAATCTTCTTCACTCCCGGCAATCACGACGTCTGGTCAGAAGCGTCCGCTCGCGCCTATGAAAAATACACCCGCCATCCACTGCATTACTCGTTCGATTACCGGCAGACGCACTTCACAATTCTTGACAACAGCCGCAGCGACCGTTTACCGGATTCGGAATTTGCTTATCTTCAAAAGGATCTTGAGCAGCACAAGAGCCAACCGGTGAAGTTCATCGTTTCCCACCGGCCGTCCTGGATTCTGAACGCCGCTCTTGGCAATCCAAACTTTCCGCTGCACCAGCTCGCGAAACGCTACGGCGTGAAATACGTGATCGCCGGACACATTCACCAGATGCTGCATTTCGAAGTGGACGGCGTGACGTATCTTTCGATGCCCAGCGCGGGCGGCCATCTCCGGCTCGAGAAGCAATACGACAAAGGCTGGTTTTTCGCGCACACGCTGGTGTCGGTCTCGGGCGATTCCGTGAGCTTCGAAATCAAGGAAGCCGCGCCGCCCTATGGCCAGTCGCGAGTCACTCAATTGGCCGATTGGGGAGTGGCCGGGCGCAACGTATACTCAAGGATTCAGTAGTATGCCTTGTGCCGGATTGCCAGCAGACGTGTATGACCGCTATGTCCTCGGCCTGCTGGACGAGCCTGAACGCTCGCAGTTAGAAACGGAGATCCAGGAGCAATGCCCCTTGTGCTTGCGCGGCGTGCAGCGCAGCATGAACCTGTGGCTGGTGTTTGCCTCGACGCTCCAAAATGAAGAGCCGTCGGAAGATTTTCGCGCGCGCCTGGTTCGCATCGCCGAGCTAAGCCGTAAAGTTTTGACGTTTCCCAAAAGCTCGAAACTCCAGGGCCGTATTACAATTCTGAGCTCCACGCTGATCATCATGGCGGCTATGCTCTCGGTGCTGCTGCTCGCCACCTGGTATGCGGGGCGTCAATCCATCCGGCTCGATACGCAGCCGGTCTCGGCCGATCTCGACAGACTCGCTCACCAAGTCGCAAACGATCGGATTCGTCTGCAGGAGGAAATTCAAAAGCGGGTCGAAGCCGAAAAGCAACTGGGCTCTTCCGGCCGCTCCGCCATCGGCCAAGCCAGCCAATTAAAGCAATCCCTCAACCAGTCGCAAGCCGAGGCGCAGGAATATAAAACGGTCATCGCGCGCGACAGCCAACTTACCAGCGATAACGCACGGCTCATCAGCATGCTGAACAGCGCTGGCGCAAAATTGCTACCGATGCGCGGCGGCGAAGGCACAAGCGGCGCGGTGGCGTACGTCCTTATGATCGACAAATCGAAGCTGGTCTTTGTCGGCTCCAATCTGCCGAAACCGGAGCCGGATCACCAATTTCAGATCTGGCTGCATCGCAAGGAAGAACCGAAGGTCGTGAGCGCCGGCGTCTTTGCGCCTGACGACAAAAACCATGCCGTCGTCGAATATACCGAAGCATCATTGCTTTCGGACATCTCGTTCGTAGCAATCACCCAGGAGCCAATGGGTGGCAGCTCCGCGCCGACGAGCCCGCGCCTGTTCGATACAAGCCCAGGGGCAGCGGCAAGTTCGGAAGACGACTAACGCAGCAAGTCTTCGAGCTGAATCTTGGTTTCGGTCGTCGCGTCGCGATATTTCACGATCACCGGCGTATAGAGCGAAATTCCCCACTCTTTTCCCACGCCGGACTTCACGGCGCGCGAGCCGGCGACCACAACCGCCTCTTCCGGAATCACCAGAGGCGCATCGTCGGTAGCCCGGTGCACCGTTTCCCGCACCAGGTCATAAACCGGTGTGGAGCGATTCAGGATGGTACCGCTGCCGATCACCGCGCGGCGCTTGACGATTGTTCCTTCATAGACGCCGCAATTTCCTCCAACAAGGACATCGTCCTCGACGACGACGGGCAACGCGCCTACCGGCTCGAGCACGCCGCCGATCTGCGAAGCGGCCGAGATGTGGCAATTGCGCCCAATCTGCGCGCAACTGCCGATCAGCGCGTGGGAATCGACCATAGTTCCGTCAGCTATGTAGCTTCCTACATTGATATACATGGGCGGCATGCAGGTCACGCCGTGGCCGATGTAGCAGCCGTCCCGAATGCTCGACCCGCCGGGCACTATGCGCACGCCATCGGCGGCAGTAATCTGCCTCAGCGGATAGGTGGACTTGTCGAAAAACTGGCCGGACATCTGGATAATTCCGCCCATGCGGAAACCGAGCAGGATGCCCTTCTTAACCCAGGCGTTTACGCGCCAGCCGGATGGCGCGGCGGAGTCGGGTTCGGCGGCGCGGATGGCACCGCGATTCAGCAGATCGCGAAATTCAAAGAAGACGTTTTTCTGCGCGTCCGAATATTGCAAAGGCGGATTGGTAAATAACTCCTCAATCGTTTTCTCGAGGCTCAAACCCGCACTCCCGCGAGCAGGCCAAGCGATTCCAGAACTCCTTCAATCTTTTGCTGCGAAGCCGGCTGCGGAGCCACAATCGGAAGGCGCCAGACTGGCTCGAGCAATCCCATCCGCGCCATCGCGAACTTCACCGGCCCGGGGCTGGTTTCGACGAAATTGATCTCCATCAAGGCTTGATATTTTCTCTGCAACTCACGGGCGCGCTGGAAATTACCCTGCATCGCCGCGCGCACAAGCGCGCCGAATTCAGCCGGGATCTGGTTTGAGACAACGGAAATTACACCGCGCCCGCCAAGGGCGATTAACGGCAGAGCCACGGCATCGTCTCCCGAGAGCACGACAAAACTCTCCGGCACGCGCGCCAGGATGCTTCCCATCTGCGAAATACTCCCGGAGGCTTCCTTCAGGCCCACGATATTCGGGACCTCGGCCAAGCGGAGTACGGTAGCAGGTTCGATGTTCACCGCGGTGCGCGGCTGGACACTGTAAAGAACGATGGGCAAAGCGGTGGATTCCGCAATGGCCCGGTAATGCTGATAGAGGCCTTCTTGCGTGGGCTTGTTGTAGTACGGTGTGACGGACAAGATACCCGAGACGCCGAGCCGCTCGAGAGCGGTAACGGACTCGATTACCTTATGGGTGTCGTAGCCGCCCGCGCCCGCGAGTACAGGAACCCGCCCGCGCGCCTGCTCCATAGTAATTTCGACGACTCGCAAATGCTCTTCATGCGAAAGCGTCGGGCTCTCACCCGTGGTGCCACACGGGCAAAGAAAATCGATTTCTGCCTCGATCTGCCTTTCGACGAGCGAACGCAGCGCGCGCTCATCGAGCGACTGGTCGGAGCGAAAAGGTGTGACTAAAGCGGTGCCACAGCCGGTGAACTGAGTCAAGATGCGCTCCTTGGACCAAATAATACTTCTTCAAAAGTGTAGACGCCTTTGTGTGAGAGAATCCAGCGCGCGGCTTGCAAAGCGCCCCGGGCGAAGCCTTCGCGGCTGCGGGCGTTATGACGCAAAGTGATCGTATCGGCCGCCGAATCGAAGCCGATCTCGTGGGTGCCGGGGTGTTTGCCGGCGCGACTGGAACTCACGTCGATGCCGCGCGTATAGCCGCTTTCCTGCATAGTCTTTACCAGATGCACCAGCGTGCCGGAGGGTGCGTCTTTTTTGGTATCGTGATGAATTTCCCAGGCCCAGGCGCCGTATTCTTTCTGATCGCGCATCAGCTCGGCGGCTAGCGCGGTTAACTTGCGGAAAACGGCGACTCCGACCGAAAAATTGGGACTCCAGACCAAGCCGGTACCGGCTTGGCGTACCGCCTGCTCGACTTCCGGCAGACGATCGAGCCAGCCGGTGGTGCCGGTTACGGCCTGGATTTTTGTTTCGGCAAGCTTTTTGAGATTGCCCGGCGCCGTTTCCGGTGTGGAGAACTCGATGGCAACATCTACATTGCGCAGCGCCGGAATTCCCGCGCCATCCACATTGTTGTATTCATCCAGGCGCTCGGTGACGGCGAAATCGTACTCAGGCGCAAGCTGCTCAATCAGGCGGCCCATTTTTCCATAGCCAACCAGGACGAGATTGTTTGTTGCGGGCATCAGGCAAACACCGCCGGATCTACTTCGGAGAAGAATTCTTTGTGTAATGCGGATACCGCATCCGGGAGGTCTTTGTCCGCGATCACGAAGCCGAGATTCAACAGCGAAGCTCCTTGAGAAATCATGCGAATGTTCTTATTCGAGAGTACCTGGAAGGCGCGGCCGGCGATACCCGGCGTATGACGGATATTTTCGCCGACCAGGCACACAATGGCTTGATTCTCTTCCAGTGTAACTTCGGAAAACTGCCGCAGATCGTCGTGGATGCGGTCGAGGTTCTCGGCGTTATCGAGCGTGAGCGATACGCTGACTTCCGAGGTCGAGACCATGTCGACGCTGGTTTCAAAGCGGTCGAAAACTTCGAAAATGCGCCGCATGAAGCCGTGGGCCATGAGCATGCGGGTGGAGCGAATATTCAGAATCGTGATCTGGCGTTTGCACGAGATCGATTTCACGGGATTTTTGCAAGGCATGGCCAGGGCGGTGATGCGAGTTCCTTCCACGTCGGGGCGGCGGGAGTTCAGGATGAGGACCGGGATGTTCTTTTCGAATGCGGGAAGAATGGTTGCCGGATGCAGGACCTTGGCGCCGAAATAGGCCATCTCGGAGGCTTCGGCGAAGGAAATGCTTTTGACCCGGCGACCGCCGGGCATGATACGGGGGTCGGCAGTGAGCATGCCGTCGACGTCGGTCCAGATCTGAATTTCTTCGGCGTCCACGCCGGCGGCGGCAATGGCAGCGGAGAAGTCGGAGCCGCCGCGGCCGAGCGTGGTGGTGTGGCCGTCTTCCGTCGCGCCGATGAAACCGCCCATCACCACTACCGAAGTTTCGGCGATGGGACGCACGCGCTCCTTTAGCAGTGCGTACGTTTGCTCGAAGAGCGGCTGAGCTTGCGTGAAGCGATCGTCGGTGAGGATGACGCGGCGCGCATCGACGTGGGTCGCATCGAGACCGGCCGCGCGGAATGCGAAACTCACCACCAGGCTCGACAGACGTTCGCCGACGCTTGCGATGGCGTCCATCGAGCGCGGCGAAAGCTCGCCGACGACGGAGAGTCCTTTGACCAGCTCGTCGAGCCAGTCAAAGTGGGTGCGGATATAGCGGTCGAGCTCGGCGGCGGCCGGTCCGGCGAGAGCGAGGCCATGCAGTAAATGGTGGGCGCGCAGCTCGTCGACGATGGCGAGCGCCTGATCGCGGCGGCCGGCGGCGGCTTCGTGAGCGGCGGCTAGCAGTTTGTTCGTGGTCTTGCCCATGGCAGAGACGATCACGATGGGGCGACGATGCACTTGGGTTTTGACGATGGAGGTGACGCGGGCGACCGCTTCTTCGGATTCGACGGAGGTGCCGCCGAATTTCATGACGATCATGATGCTTGGACAGGCCGATTGCCAATCGGCCGCAGGTTACCAACCTGCCCCACAAATAAAAAGAAATTACGTGGCACTAGTGGCACTAGTCGAGGAAGCCTTCCGAGGCCATGAGCTCGGCGTTAAGGACGGCGGCTCCGGCGGCGCCGCGAATGGTGTTGTGGCCGCAGGCGACAAACTTGATGTCGAGCACGGGACACTCGCGCACACGGCCGACGAAAACGCACATACCGTTTTCGCGCCCGGCATCACGGCGGGGCTGCGGACGGTCATCCTGCGACATGTAGATCACCGGCTGCTGCGGAGCGCTTGGCAGCTTGCGCTGTTGAGGAACGCCCTGGAATTCGGTAATCGCGGTCTGCACATCGCCGGGAGTGGGCTTGCGGGCGAATTCAACGGAGGCAGTGACCATGTGACCGTCGGTCACCGCGACGCGATTGCAATGCGCGCTGACACGCGC
>JAICIH010000242.1 GCA_025924475.1 Bryobacteraceae bacterium | reverse complement strand
CTTCTTCTTTGTCGGCCTGCGCCATCTCCTCGAGAATCTGTTCCGATTGCTCTTCGCCGAGTTCGCTAAGAACGTCCGCAGCCTCCGACGGCTGCATTTCTTCCAGAATGGCCGCGGCCTTGTCCGTATCGAGCGATTCGATGATGCTGGTTTGAATGCCGGGATCGACTTCGCTCAGCAATTCCGCCGCGGTTTCGGCAGGCACGCTGTTGAAAATCGAAACGCGGTCTTCGTGGCCCAGCTTCTCGACGATATCGGCCAAATCCGCCGGATGCATTTTCTCGAGCAACTTATTGGAAATGTTTAAACGTACGCGCCGCTGCGGATCGGCCTCCAGCATGTTCAAGAATTCCCAGCGGATGGAATGCGGCTGGATGCGGTTTTGGAGGGCGCGGATGACCGAGGGAGAAACAATGCCCCGCAACACCCGCCGCAACATGGAACGCACGCCGATATCGATTTCAAGAATGTGCAGGACATCACTCTCCTCTTCCCGTTCCTTTAAAAAGGTAATGTCGTTGATGCGGACCACTTTCCGGCCCTGCGCGTCGATGATCTGCTGATCGAGAAGGTCGCGCACCATGCGGAGCATGTACTCGTCGGAATGGTAAGGGGTGAGAAGCTCATCTTTGAGGTGGATGCCGCTATGACCGATGCTTTTTACCTGGTCATAGCGGATACTGAGCCAGCCCGGCCCGGCTCCGACCAGAAAGCGGTCCACCCGTACCGGATCGATCAAGGGAACAAGCGCGGCATCCCGAAGCGTGCCGATGCCGCGGCCCTTCAGGTCATAGACCTTCAGCCCGAACAGTTCGGTCCAATAGAGAATTTCCTCCGCCATAAACTGTGGAGCAGGCGCTTTCGTCTGCTTGCTGAGAGCTTACCAGGATTCTTCAGCAGCCTACTGTATGCTGTTGATGTAGCGGTGGGGTTCGCTTAACGCCGTACCATGCGGCCAATGACTCCTGCGGCGGAATCGCCACGGGAGATTTGCCCTCCTCGAGCGGTCCCCAAAAGCATGTTCAATGAGGAGGTCCGGTTTGGATCGTTACATTATGGTGTTGGCCGGCGGCGCAGCAGGGTCTCTGGCACGATACGTGATTGGCACGGCGATCACCACGAGAACCGGTGGACGCTTTCCATTCGGAACCGTTTTCGTCAACATCACGGGTTCGTTCTTGATTGGTCTCTTGATGGCGCTTCTGACCGAGCGCTTGCGGCCACACCCGAACTGGCGTCTTCTTCTGGTGGTTGGATTCCTGGGAGGCTATACGACGTTTTCCAGTTTCGAATGGGAAACGCTGAGTCTTTTCAAGGACGGCGCGCGCTGGCTCGGTCTTGCGAACGCCATTGGCAGCGTAGTGGCCGGATACGCAGCCGTATGGCTCGGCGCCATGGCCGCAGGTAAGCGATGATGGAGACGCGTATGCTTTCGAAGGGCGTCGCTAAGAAGGTCATGATTTACCTGAATGAGGACACGCAGCACCATCTCACCCCGCTCTATGAGTCCATCCTGACTTATTTGATGCACAAAGGTGTAGCCGGCGCTACGGCCACGCGTGCGTTCGCCGGATTTGGCGCGCACGCCGTTCTGCACACTCCTAAAATGGAAGCGCTCGCCGAGCATCTCCCCATTCGAGTGGAATTTATCGACAGCGCGGAGAAAGTGGAAGAGGTCCTTCCGACCCTTTACGACATGGTGACCGACGGTCTGATCGAAGTTCAGGATACGCGTATTGTTAAAGCCGCGATGAAAGAAAAACGGCAGTCCGAGAGCAAGCCGCCGCGCACTCGCGAAGCCGCCAAAGCGAAGCTGATGCAGATCTTCTTTGGCGAAGCCGACCGCTGGCATGACGAGCCTCTCTACGACGCCATTCTGAAGCAGCTAAGGATGATGGAGATTGCCGGAGCGACTGTCTATCGCGGCATCGATGGCTACGGAGCCAAAGGCCACAGTCACAAAAAAAGCTTCTTCCATATCTCACGCGATTTGCCGGTGATGATTTCCGTGATCGAATCGGAAGAGAAATTGAACCAGGCGGCGAGCGCCGTCGAAGGAATGCTCGAAGACGGGCTCATCGTGATTTCCGATGTAGACGTGGTCCGGCTTGTCCATGCCAACCTACCAACCAGCTAAGCTGCTCCGCTTACACATCGCTGAGAGCGATCGCTTTGGCGGGAAGGCGCTTCACGAATCGATTCTCGAAAAATGCCGCGAGTTGAAAATCGCTGGCGCGACCGTATTTCGCGGGCTCGAAGGCTACGGCGAGACGGCGGAAATCCATCGTCCGCATCTCCTTAGCCGCGATCTGCCAATCGTGGTGCAAATTGTGGATACGGCGGAAAATATCGAGCGGCTTTTACCGGTTGTGGAAGGCATGCTGGAGAAAGGGCTCATCGCCATCTCCGCGGTCTCCGCGCTGAGAATCCACAAGTGAAGCGACCCACGCCAAACCCGACGCTGCGGAGTTTCTTTGGCCGCAACGGAGTCCTGGCGGGCTCCCATCCTAACTTCGAGTATCGGCCAGGGCAGCTCGAGATGGCGGAAGCGGTCGCCTCCGCCTTGGCCGAGCGGCGCCACCTGATCGTCGAAGCGGGAACCGGCACGGGAAAGACCCTTGCCTATCTGCTGCCGGCAATTCTCTCCGGAAAGCGAGTGGTGATCTCCACCGGCACCAAGGCGCTTCAGGAGCAGCTCTACTTCAAAGATTTGCCGTTTCTCGAATCTCTGCTTCCGGCGCCTGTTCGCGCCTGTTATATGAAAGGGCGCGCGAATTACCTGTGCCGGCAAAAGCTCTATGAGGCTGAGCGCGAACCCATTCTTACCGGCCTCGCCGAAATTAACGAATTTCGGCTGATCCGCGATTGGGAAAAGGTCACAACCACCGGAGACCGCAGCGAATTGCGCGAGCTGCCGGAATCGAGCAGCAGTTGGTGGAAGCTCGATGCGCGCGCCGACGGTTGCAGCGGCCAGAAATGCCAACAATTCGATCGCTGCTTCATTACTGAGATGCATAGGAAGGCGCTCGCCAGCGACATCATCGTGGTGAATCATCATCTGTTTTTCGCCGATCTGGCGATGCGCGATCAGGCCTTCGGCTCGATCCTGCCGGAATACGCCGCTGTGATTTTCGATGAAGCTCACGAAATTGAGGACATCGCCGGCCAGTATTTCGGAATGAGCGTGAGCAATCTGCAGGTGCAGGAGGTCGTGAAGGACACCGGCGCCGTTTCACGCCGCAAACTATTTGCCTCGCCCGAGCTGGATCGCTGCCTGGTACAGCTCGGGGAACGCAGCGAAGACTTTTTTCGGCTTTTCCCGCACGATGGGCGGCAGGGATTCCCGGATCGCGAAGGATTTCTCGAGCGGCATGAAATCGCGTACCGCGAATTTCTGCTGGCGCTCGAAACACTATGTGCGCGTCTCGAACTGGTGGAGGGCGCCGTGGAAGATACGCTCGCGCTGGTGCGCAGGACCAACTTGATTCGCCAGGGCGTCCAATTCTGGATGGAATCGGCCGATGCCGCCACCGTGTATTGGGTGGAAGCGCGCGGCCGTGGTTTATATCTCCAAGCCACGCCCATCAATGTCTCGGAAGTCCTCTCGGCGCGGCTTTTCGATCAGGTGGAATCAGTGATTCTTACGTCTGCCACGCTGGCGGTCGCGGGCGGGTTCGAATACACACAGGCACGTTTGGGGTTGCCGCATGCCAGAACGCAGCGCATCGAAAGCCAATACGATTACGCCAATCAGGTTGTGCTTTATGTTCCACGGCATTTGCCCGACCCGCGCCAGCCGGATTTCACGCGCTTGGCCGGCGAAGTGATCGAACAAGTCCTCGAAGCTTCTCGAGGCAGAGCGTTTGTGCTGTTTACCAGCTACCAGCAGATGCGTCAGGTGCACGAGCTCGTGAAAAGCCGCATGGAGTATCCGTTACTGCTGCAGGGCGATGCGCCAAGAACCGCGCTCATCGAAGCGTTCCGCTCTACTCCAGGCGCTGTCCTATTCGGCACATCGAGTTTCTGGCAGGGAATCGATGTGCAGGGGGAACAGCTCAGTTGCGTGATTATCGATCGGCTGCCGTTCGCTGTGCCGAGCGATCCGGTCACGGCGGCGCGCGTAGAAGCCATTCGCCAGGCCGGCGGCAATGCCTTTTACGACTACCAGGTTCCCCAGGCGGCGCTGGCCTTAAAACAAGGCTTCGGACGACTGATTCGGGGAACCGCCGATCGCGGTGCGTTGGTTCTCCTGGATAATAGAATTATCAAGCTGCCGTACGGCCGTATTTTTTTCGATAGCTTGCCGCCATATAAGCTGACCGCCAAACTAGAGGATATTCAGAAATTTTTCGATGTATGAAATCGTCGTAGAGCACACGTTTGCTGCCGCTCATGCGCTGCGCAATTACCACGGCAAGTGCGAAAACGTGCACGGCCACAACTATCGTGTGCAAGTAGGCCTGGAAGGCGCCGCGCTGGATGAAAACGGACTGCTGTACGATTTCGTCGAGCTGAAGAAGCGTTTGCGAACGACCAGCGAGTATCTGGATCATCAATTTATCAACGAGCTCAAGCCGTTCGATTCCATCAATCCTTCCGCCGAGAACATTGCAAAATTCATCTTCGATGAAATCCAGCGTGAAATCAGGCCGGCAGCGCTTGCCTATGTGCGTGTCTGGGAGACGGATACGTCTTGTGCGATTTATCGCCCTTAGCACCATACTGCTTGCCGCGGCGTTGCACGCGCAAGTGTTGGATGTCCTGATCGAAAACGGATCCGTCCTGGATGGCTCCGGTTCGCCGGCGCAAGCCGAGGATGTGGGCATCCGTGGCGACCGGATTGTTCTCCTGGGCAAGGCCGCGAACGTTCGCGCATCCCGTGTCATCGATGCGGCGGGCCTGATTGTGGCGCCCGGATTCATTGATCCTCATACGCATTCACTTGACGATTTGAACAGTAAAGAGCGCCGGGGTAACGAGCCTTACCTGATGCAAGGCGTGACCACGGTAGTAACCGGAAACGATGGCAGCAGTCCGGTGGACATCGCGCGCACTCTCGCGCATTGGAAGCAAGCCGGCATCGGAACCAATGCCGCGCTTTTCATCGGCGAGGGAAGCGTACGTAGAGAAGTCATGGGCATGTCCAACCAGGCGCCCTCGCCGGAGCAATTGGAGCGGATGAAAGCTCTTGTGGCGCGCGGCATGAAAGCGGGCGCTATAGGAATGTCAACCGGCCTCTACTATGCCCCCGGCAGTTTCGCCTCTACCGAAGAAATTATTGCGCTCGCCAAGGAAGCCGCCGCGGCGGGCGGAATCTATGACACGCACATGCGCGACGAGAGCAGCTATTCGATCGGGCTGCTGGCATCGGTGAAAGAAACCATCCGAATCGGCCGTGAAGCTGGTTTGCCGGTGCACATCTCGCATATCAAAGCGTTGGGCAAAGACACCTGGGGCTTGAGTCCACAAGTAATTGGGCTCATTCGCGAAGCCCGCCGGGAAGGCATCCGCATTACTGCAAGCCAATATCCTTACGATGCATCGGGGACAAGTGTGGAGGCTTCGCTCGTTCCGCGCTGGGCGGAAGCCGGCGGCAAGTCCGCGCTTTTCAAACGCTTCTCCGATCCTTCTGTTCGCCCGCGGTTGGCGGCGGACATGAAGAAAAATCTCGAGCGGCGCGGCGGGCCGGAGTCCATTCTTGTCATCGATGCCCGCGACACTTCCCTCAACGGCCGCACTCTCGGAGCCATTGCGAAGGCCCGGCATGAAGACCCTGTCGATGCCGCGATTCAGATCGTTCAGAAAGGAGATGCCGGCGTCGCTTCGTTCAATATGCGCGAGGACGACATCAAGAATTTCATGCGTGAGGATTGGGTCATGACGTGTTCGGATGGTGTTGAGGGCCATCCGCGCAAATATGGCACCTTCCCGCGCAAGCTCCGCAAGTATGCTCTCGATGACCGCGTGATCTCTCTGCCGTTCGCCATTCGCTCCAGCACGTCTCTACCCGCCGAGACTCTGGGATTCAAAGAGCGGGGCCTGCTCAAAACCGGATTTTTCGCCGATATCGCGGTCTTCGATCCCAAAACCATTCGCGATTCCGCGACTTACCAGCATCCTCGGATACTGGCCGCGGGCGTTCGTTATCTGTTCGTGAATGGAAAATTGGCAGTCGACAACGGCCGGCGCACAAGTATCCTGCCGGGTCGCGTCTTGACACACCCGTAGCCGCTCATCCGAAAATTCGTTTAGCGAGTTTCTTGCCGCTTCGCCTGTTAGCGTCCGAAAAATGCCGCGTTCTTTTGCGCGAAATCCGCCCACTTTTCAGGCAGATCGTCCAGCGCGAAGATGGCGGAAACCGGACAAACCGGGACGCACGCACCGCAATCGATACACTCCACCGGATCGATGTACAACATCGTTTCGGTCTCGAATTTCTCGGCGTCCTTTTTCGGGTGGATACAATCCACCGGACATGCGTCCACACAGGCAGCGTCCTTGGTTCCAATGCAAGGTTCTGCTATTACGTAAGCCATCTTATTCCAGTTTAGCCTCTAGTCTTTAACTTTTAGAAGTAGCACACCCGTTACACACTACATACGGCTGGACGGCGGATGGTGAATTTGGGCATTTCAATGGCGATCCTTCCTGGGCAGAACAGTCTGTGAATAAACTCCCTTTGGGATACTGACGAATGATGATCCCAAAGGTACGCAAGGCGGTATTTCCGGCGGCCGGCCTGGGCACCCGATTCCTTCCGGCCACGAAGGCCCAGCCCAAAGAGATGCTGCCTCTCGTAGACAAGCCGCTCATTCAATACGGTGTGGAAGAAGCCATTCATTCCGGCATTCAGAACATCATCGTTGTTACCGGCCGCGGCAAGTCTTCCATCGAAGACCATTTCGATGTCAGCTTCGAATTGGAGCAGTTGCTCGAATCGAAAGGCAAGAGCGAGCTGCTTTCGATGGTCCGTGCGATTTCGGACATGATCGATATCTCCTACGTCCGGCAAAAAGAAGCCCTAGGTTTGGGGCACGCCGTGCATCGCGCCAAAGAACTGGTCGGCAACGAGCCGTTTGCCGCGATCCTGTCCGATGACGTGATCTCGTCGGAAACGCCCTGCGTGCGCCAGTTGCTCGATGTGTACGAATATTACGGCGCCTCGGTGCTGGCGTTGATGGAAGTGCCCAAGGAACAAATCTCGGCCTACGGCGTAGTGGATGCGGAGCAGGTCGGCGATAACGGCGTGGGCAATCGCTTATTCCGGATTCGCAATATGGTGGAGAAACCCAGGCCGGCGGATGCTCCATCCAATCTAGCGATCATCGGCCGCTACATTCTCACGCCAGAGATCTTCCACTGCGTGGAATCGATTGAGCCGGGGAGCGGCGGCGAAATCCAGCTCACCGACGCGTTGAAGTACATGCTGCGCAACCGGCCGATTTACGGATTGAAATTCGAAGGCACGCGCTACGACGCGGGAGACAAGCTCGGTTTCTTGAAAGCGACGGTCGAGTTCGCGCTGAACCGGCACGATCTTGGCGAGTCGTTCCGCGCATATCTGAAGAACTTGTGCATTCAGTAAGTACTCGTTGGTTGGCCGCGCTGCTCCTCGCGGGTATTGCCCATGCCCAGGATATTCCGAAGGATTACGGCCAGCCTGCGGTTCCGCGGGTAGTGGCTTATGTGCGCATATCCCTTCGCAACGGCGACCTGGCTTCCGCCGAAGCCATGGCGAAGCAGTACCGCAAGCTGAATGGCGATACGCCGGAGGCTCTCGAAGCGCTGTCGTGGGTCGCGCGCGGGCTGTTATCCGCCGGCCGCGTGGACGAAGCGATCCAGCAAGCCGAAGATATCGAGCGCAGCAGCCAGGCTTCGCTGGGCACGCGCAGCTTGGATTCCGAGCCTCATCTTCCGTTAGCGTTGGGCGCAGCTTACGAAGTACAAGCCGAGGCTCTGTATTCGCAGCATAAACTCTCGGAGGCGATTCAGCTCTTGCAATCGGCCCTGCGGAAGTTCCGCGGTACTTCTCTGGTGGAGCGCTTGCAGAAGAACATCAACCTGATGACGCTCGAAGGCAAGCGTATGCCGCCTCTTCGTGCCACCGAATGGATCGGCGCGAAAGGCAATCCGGCGGCCTGGCAAGGCAAAGTCTTGCTATTGCTGTTTTGGGCGCACTGGTGTGCCGATTGCAAAATCCAGGTGCCGGCGATTGCCAAATTGGCAGCGGAATTCGAACCAAAAGGTTTGGTTGTTGTCGCGCCCACCGAACGTTACGGCTACACCATAGACGACGATCACGCGCCCCCGGCGAAAGAGACTCCCTTCATCGCTAAAGTCTTCGAGCGGTATTACTCGAGCATCCCGAACGTGCGCGTTCCGCTCGACTCGGCCAACTTCGAGCGCTTTGGCGCAAGCACCACCCCGACCATCGTTCTGGTAGATCGCCGCGGGATCGTGAGGCTTTATCATCCCGGACTTATGGACGAAGCGTCGTTACGTTCCGCTCTCCTCCCATTGCTGCGATAATTTCAGCATGAAGATTCGATTAGTCCTGCTCGCGCTGTGCTTGGGATGCTGCGGGGGCATGCTGGC
The DNA here is from genome assembly GCA_025924475.1 of Bryobacteraceae bacterium. Classification (GTDB taxonomy): domain Bacteria; phylum Acidobacteriota; class Terriglobia; order Bryobacterales; family Bryobacteraceae; genus Bog-105. The sequence goes on along the minus strand of JAICIH010000242.1, from coordinate 630 downwards.
CGATTCGCCGGAAACGGTTATCAAGATAGTGGTTACTAACCAGTTCGACAAACCTGTTCCGAACGCCGAAGTCATGCTTGATTTTCTCGGCTCTCGCCAGATCACGAAAATGGGAAAAAAGAAACACATCCACTGGGAAGTGCGAACCAATCAGGAAGGCAAAGCGCACTTTCCTCCGGTTCCCGAAGGCTCTGTTCGGCTACAAGTGAACGCCAAGACATACCAGACCTTCGGTGAGAAGATCGACATCTCAGGTGAAGAGAAGCTGGTCGAGATCACGCTGGAACGGCCGCAAAAACAGTACAGCGCGCATCCGCCTTTGAAACCCTCAGACGACCCGCCAAAGAAGTAGCTACTTCGCTGCCGCTATCGCTTCAATCTCGATCAGCACATCGCGTGGAAGGCGGGCTACTTCCACGGTTGTGCGCGCTGGCGGCGTCTTCGGAAAATAACGCCCGTACGTTTCATTCATCGCGGCGAAGTCGCCGATATTCTTCAGAAAAACGGTAGTTTTCACAACGTCTGCCAGCGTGAGCCCTGCCGCATCCAGTATCAATTCCACATTTTCCAGCGTACGGGCGCACTGTGCCTCAATGCCGCCGCTCACAAGCTGCCCAGTCTCCGGATCGG
>JAICIH010000241.1 GCA_025924475.1 Bryobacteraceae bacterium | reverse complement strand
GGCAATCGGCAGCTCGGCGACAATCTCGAGCGTAGGGACGGCAAGCGCCAGGATGGAGCGGGCTCCGAGGTCGGCGGCAAGTAGCAGCCGCCCATCACCGCGAAATCGGACCGCTCCGATAGCTCCCGCACGCTCGATGCGGCGGCGCTGACCGCTCGCTGGATGGAACAGTTCCACAACACCGCTGGTTCCAGCCGAGACGGCAATGTATCCGGTCGAGGAAGCGTCAAAATTGTCCGGGGATGCGGAAAGCTTGACGCGGTGCATAACCTGCAAGGAAGCGGCATCGGCCAGAATCAGCTCGCGCGAGCCACGGGCGATTGCGAGCAGTATCCGGCCATCGTGATCCAGACGAATTTCCGAAAGCTGCCTGCCCAAACGGCGCGATACCGCCACTCTGAGATTTCCATCGATCCGATGCACACTATCGGTAGATGGAGTCAGCACATAACTCCCGCTAGCATTGTGCGCGGGAACGACCGCGGTGGGAGGAGCGCCCAACCGAACTGCATCGAGCGGGCGAAAATCCTGCAAATCCACTACGGCGAGCGATGGTTCTCCGGAGGTTGCGATAAGCGCGTAGCCGGGATATCCCCTCACTTTTCGACGCTCGCAAGAAACCGACACGAGCCCGGCAGCCAGGCTGAGACAATCGCGGCGGGTCATAAGTGGAAAATCGCAAACATTTGAAAATAAGGAGCTTGTTAACCCGACCTAAAGGAGTACCCCTATGTTACCCTCGGAGTTTACTCGCCTACTGCGCCGATAATTCATGAATTTCCGCTCCGTTTTTAGCCTCATTTCTTCCGATCTCGCCATCGATTTAGGGACGGCGAATACGCTGGTATTCGCAAAAGGCAAGGGGATCGTGGTGAATGAGCCATCGATCGTCGCCATAAACAAGAATACCGGCGATATCGAGGCAGTGGGCAAGGAAGCCAAGGAAATGGTGGGGCGGACGCCCGGAAATATTGTAGCCATCCGTCCGATGAAAGACGGCGTGATCGCCGATTTCAAAGTCACCGAGCGGATGCTCAATTATTTCATTCTCAAGGCGCACGGGCGCAAGATGTTGGTACATCCGCGCATTGTGATTGGGGTTCCGAGCGAAATCACGCAAGTGGAGAAGCGCGCGGTCAGCGAATCGGCCTATCGGGCAAAGGCGAGCGAGGTGCATCTGGTAGAGCAGGCGATGGTGGCGGCTATCGGCGCGGGACTGCCGATTACCGAGCCATCGGGCAACATGGTTGTAGATATCGGCGGAGGCACTACCGATGTCGCCGTGATTTCGTTATCGGGCATCGTCTATTCGCGGTCCGTGCGGGTGGCCGGCAATGAAATGGATGACGCCATCATGAACTACCTGAAGCGGAAATACAATCTGCTGATTGGAGAAAGAACTGCCGAGCAGATCAAAATCCAGATCGGGTCCGCCTTTCCGCTCGATAAACCGCTGACAATGGAGATCAAAGGGCGCAACCTGATTGAAGGCGTCCCGAAAACAGTGACCATCGAGGACAGTGAAATCCGCGATGCGTTATCGGACTGTATCGCCACTATCCTGAACGCCATCCGCGTGGCGCTTGAGCGCACGCCGCCGGAACTAAGCGCCGATATTAGCGATAAGGGCATTATCTTAACGGGAGGCGGAGCGCTGATCAAAAATCTGGATCGGCGCATTCGCGAAGAGACCGGCCTTCCGGTTTCGATTGCCGACGACCCGCTGGCCTCCGTTGTCCTGGGCACCGGCAAGATGTTGACGGATTTCAAGCTGCTGAGGCGCATTGCAATCGAGTAGGCGCCGGAGACTACAGTAGAAAGAGAACGCCATGGAAGCGTTATTGAGCCGCTACCGGAACCTGACCGTTCTGCTGGTAGTTGTAGTGGGGCAGTTGCTCTACCTGGCCTATCAAGTCAAAACCTCCCGCGACGAGCGGTTGATTCGCGTATGGGCGGTCAGCGCCGTTACTCCGATGGCCGGCGTGGTGGAAGCTATCCGCCACAACACCATCGGTTTCCTGCAGGACTATTTCATCCTGCTGGACGTGCGCGAACAGAATCGTAAGCTCAAGGCCGATAACGACAAGCTGCGGATGGAAAATGTGTACTTTCGCAACCAACTTTCGACCGCCGAGCACGCCCGCGCGCTGACCTTATTTCAAGCGCAATCGCCATCGAAAACCGTGGCCGCGCGAGTCATCGGCAACAGCACGGTGGCCAGCGCGAAGGCGGTGTTCATCGATCGCGGCTCAACCAGCGGTATCGAAAAAGGAATGGCGGTCGTGACGCCGGATGGCATCGTGGGCAAGGTGGTTGCGGTCTATCCACTGGTTGCGCAGGTGCTGCTCGTGACAGACCCGACTTTCAAAGTAGGTGTGGAATCGCAAAAAGGCCACGTCCACGGTGTACTCGATTGCGGCAACGGCCCCTGTGTGGTAGAGCAGATTCAGGAAGAAGAAAAAGTCACTCCCGGCGAATGGTTCTTTACCTCCGGCGAAGATCGCATCTTCCCCAAGGGCTTCCCGGTAGGAACCGTAATCGCGGTACAGCCGGGACAGGGGATGAAGGACGTGAAGCTGAATCTGAGCGGCGCGCCTGGAGGAGTGGAAGAAGTGCTGGTGGTGCTGCACGGCGTGCATCAGCCGATTCCCGTGGGACCGGTCGTGGAGGACTCGACGACTAAGGCTTTGCCGCCTCCCCCGCCGGAATCCGGCGCCGCAGGTAAGCAGCAGGCCGTTTCGCAGACAGAAGCGGATAAGGTCGTGCAGAAATATGAGCAGATTGGCAAGGAGCAAAACCACGTCTACGGCGGCCTGGCGTCCGGCCTTCCGAATTTCAATGCTAAGCCGCCCGCGAATACCCCGGCTACACAGGCGCCTGCGCCAAAGGCGACGCCGCAGACGCCGCCTCCTCCCGCTAAAGCCGCTCCTGTGCTGCCGCTGGGCGCTCCCCGCCCGAAGCCGGAACGCCCCACGCAGCCACCCCAATGATCGGCGCCAGCGAACATATCCGCCCTCGGCGGCAACGCGCGAGTTGGTTTGGGCGTTTCCAGGTCGCCGCACTGGTTCTCCTGACGCTGATCGCCATTATTAGCAAGTTCTACCTGCCGCGCCTCATTCCGAGTACGGTGTGGCTGGAGCTGCCGCTGCTGTTGACGGTCTATTTCGGATTGAAACGGCCCAGCCCCATCCTGGCCCTGCTGTTTGGCGCGTTTGTCGGCATCGCCGAGGATTCGCTTGCGCCGGAAAATTTGCCGATCGGCATGTATGGCATTACCAAAACGCTGGTCGGCTATTTCGCGGCTACTGTCAGCGTGAAATTCAACGTGGAGAACTCGGGCATCCGGCTGGTGCTGTGTTTCTTCTTCTATATTTTCCACGCATTTTTTTACTGGCTGATGCGCCGGGCCTTGCTCGGCCAATTGGTGCCGCTCGATCCGCGGGAAACCTTGATCCACGCCGCATTCAACGCCGCCGTCGCACTACCGCTGTTCATGATTCTCGACAGGATGAAATTGTCGGGCGAGTTGACGGCGTAGTAATCAGGCCGGTGGATCTCCATGCCGGTACGGCGCATACCAATTGCGCTTCGGCCATTTCGTGGCGTACGCCGCAAGCGGCAGATCGTCCTCCGTACGAATTGTCCAGGCGAGCAATTCCGCCATCAACTCGTTTTTAACAGCAGCGGCAGACGGATCTCGAAAACGATTCTTTAATTCGAAAGGATCGGACGGCAGATGATACAGCTCGCCATTGCCTAGCATGTCGAAGAACAATTTCCAGTTGCCCATGCGGACCATCTTCAGATTTCCGCTTTGCGTCACCGGGTCGAGCTCGTCGAAGCCAAGCTTGGAGTCCGGCGCTTTGGAGCGAAACTCCGCAATGGAATACGGCATACGATCGGCCGGTTCGTAATACATCCCGCCAAAGCCCACTTCGCTATAAATGCTGCGGAATTCTTCTTCGGGATAAGCCTTTCCCTGTAGCAGTGGCCACAAACTGCGGCCTTGCGCGCCATGTGGGATTTCCACCCCGAGAGCCTCGCACAGCGTCGGCATCACATCCGCTGTTGAGACAAACGCATTGGTGTTGGCGCCCTGGCGTTTTACTCCGGCGCCCGACCATACCATCGGTATACGAATCAGATCCTCCGGCATGCCCACGCCTTTGTGAATCAATCCGTAATCGCAGAAATAATCGCCGTGATCGGAGAGATAGACGATAAGCGTATTCTCACGAAGGCTGTGGCTTTCCAGATAGGAAAGCAGCCGGCCCAACTGATCGTCGATCAGCCGGAGCATGCCCAGATAATTAGACCGCGTCCGCCGCCACAGCAAATCGTAGCCAGGATTGGCATCTTCTTCGAGGCCGCGCAGCCAACGCCATTTGTAACCTTTCTGCTCCAAAACTTCCGGTCCAACGCCGCGAGCCGGAACCGATTCAGGAGGAAAGAGACTGAAGTACGGCTCCGAAACCTGATAAGGATTGTGCGGTTCGGGAAAGCTGACCCACAAAGCGAACGGCTGTTCGGGCTTCGAACCGATAAAGTCGCAAGCGTCCGAGACGATTCGGTAGGGATGCTGCGCCTCAGCCGGGAAAGGAGCGGCCTCCGGTTCTATCGCGAAATTTTCGCGCAACAGCCATTTGTCAAATTCGACAATTTCGCGTGAGGCATTGGGCGCTTTCCAGCCATCGAGATGAGTATACGCGCGCCAGAAATCAAGCCGTTCGGGTTTCAAATAGCTATGATTTTTGCCGGCGAGCCCGGTTCGATAGCCCAGCGCTTTCGCAACTTCAAAAATGTCCTTCTGAAAAACGGCATGCCCAGCGGCGCTGTTTTGACGAACCCGATGCGCGTGCGGCCAGCGGCCAGTTAATAGACTGACGCGGCTCGGTACGCACAACGGAGCGCAGGCATACGCGCGATGAAAACCCACGCCCGATTCCGCCAGGCGATCGAGCACAGGCATGGTGTCGAGCTGGAATCCGGAGCGCTTCGTCACTCCAGCATGGTGCTGGTCGGCCATGATGATGAGCAGATTCGGCCCGCCCGCCGATGCTGCGGCGCCTTCAACTGTCCTGGAAGCGATGGCAGAAAAACCAGCTAGACGAAGAAATTCTCTTCGATCCCGTTTGCTCATCTTCTAAGCGTAGTTGGTCGCCGCTCCCTCACGGTCGCGGTTCTTTTGGGCTTAAAGAACCACGCGCGTAAGCAAGTGGCCGGAGCTGCTGAATCCCTACTCGTACCGCAACGCGACCATAGGATCCACGCGCGTAGCGCGATACGCCGGTATGTACGCCGCGAGCAGCGCCACCGCCGCCAGCACCAGCGCTGTCCACACGAACGTCGCCGGATCGAGCGCACTCACGTGGAACAACTGCGCCGAGAGCAGGCGCGCCAGAGCGGCGGCGCCGAAAAAGCCGATCGCGGCGCCGAGCGCCACCAGCCGCATGCCTTGCCGGATCACCATTCCCAGAATTTGCAGCCTGCTCGCTCCCAGTGCAGCGCGTATCCCGAGCTCGCGGGTCCGCTGCGTCACGTTGTAGCTGATAACGCCATATAATCCGAGTGCCGCGAGCAGCAAGGCCGCACCCGCGAATGCGGTCAAAAGCGACACCGCGAACTGTTGCGGGCCGAGCGCCAGCGCAATGCGCTGTTCCATCGTCTTGATGTCAAACACGGCTTGCCTCGGATCGACGGAGCCGACCGCTCGGCGAATGGCCTCGCTCGTAGCTGCCGTATTGCCGTGGCCGCGAGCGACAAAAAACGCGGTGCGAGAACTATTCTTATCGAGGCGTTGATAAATCGGGTAATAATAAACGCCTTTCGCCGAATCCGCCGCCAATTGCGTGTGCTTCACATGCGCCACCATGCCAACGATAACGGCCCATGCGCCTCTCTGCCCATTCCGAATTCTCTTGCCGATCGGGTCTTCATTCGGCCAGTACTGGCGCGCCAAATTTTCGTCGATGATCGCGACGGGCTCGCTATCCTTGCGATCGGCATCGGTGAAGTAGCGGCCCTTGCGCAGCGGAATTTCCATCGCAGCGAAATAATCTGCACTGATCTTGCGGATGTCTCCGTGAGGGCCAGGCTCATTCGGGCCTGCAAGTCGCCCTTCAATCTGGAACGAGGCGGAGGCATTGTCCCCGCTAAAGGGCAATGGCTCGATGACGGCAGCCTTCTCAATGCCAGGCTTGTTGGACAAGTTCTCCAGAACGGAATGGAAAAAAGCGGCTTGTTTGTCCTCCGCGGAATATTGCGCCGGGGGCAGTGCCACGGACGCCGAGGCCACTCCCTGCGGCCGGAATCCTGTATCGACATCACGTAATTTTCCAAGGCTTTTCAGAAAGAGACCCGCGCCAACCAGCAGCACTAACGCTAGCGCCACCTGGGCTGCAACCAGCAGCCCGCGCAACCGCTGCCGGTGATGGCCTTCGGTATCGGAGCGGCTGCCTTCCTTCAATTGCGAATAGTTCTGGCTAAGACGCGACATGTGCCAAGCCGGCGCAAGCCCGAACAGCATGGCCGTAAGGAGTCCCAGCGCGATGGCAAATGCAAGAACGTACGTATCCATGCCAATCACGAGACCCGTGCCAATCTGCGCCGGAGCAAAAGTAAGCAGCGCTCGCAGAATGAAGGCGGCAGATAAAATTCCGGCAGCGGTGCCCACCGCCGACAGCAGAAGAGATTCGGCAAACGCCTGTTTGATCAATTCGCCGCGGCTCGCACCGAGCGAGGTACGAATCGCCAGTTCGCGTGCTCGCCCGGTAGCTCGCACCAGCATGAGGCCCGCAATATTAGAACACGCAATCAAAAGAACGAATCCGACGGCGCCCAGCAGGATCAGCATGGGCGTCTTCAGGTTTCCGCTGGTGAGTTCGGTAAATGGCTCCACCACCATGCTCCATTGGGCGCTGCGCGCAAAACTGGCAAGCCTTTGATTGCTGTCTTCGGCGCGCTTGGTCAATACCTGCATGAAGCTTTGCGCGGCCGGAAGAGTCACCTGCGGACGCAGCCGCGCCACCACCATGTAACTTTCGTTGAACCTGTTGTTGGGCGCGTAGGCATCGGCGGGTAATCCGATCGGCACCCAAATGTCGGCTTGCGAGGGCCAGCGAAAATTCGCGGGCATTACACCAATCACTCGATAGATCTCTTGATTCAATTCGATCGTGCGGCCGACTACACCACGGTCTGCACCGAACAGGCGGTTCCAGATCTCAAAGGAGAGCACCACGACTCGGTTCGCCCCCGGCTGGTCTTCTTCCGGCCGGAAAGCGCGTCCCAGGATAGGTTTTGCGCCGAATACGTCGAACCATTGCCAGGTAACGGTGCCGCCTTGGAGGCGCACCGGAGAATCGCCGTTCGCATAGTTGAAGCCGGCAATATCCCCCATGGCCGCTTTCGAAAATATTTCCGGGCTCCTGCGCACATCGTCGAAATCGGTTGCCGACATCGCAATCCGGTCCAGGTTCAGCTTCTTATAAGTGACGCGCGGAGCGACCACTTGCTCGGGCCGTTCGACTCCCGCCGGGTGCAGCAGCAGACCATTGACAATGCTGAAAATAGCGGCGTTCGCACCAATTCCGACGGCGAGGGAAAGCACGGCCGCGCAGGTAAATCCCGGACTATGGCGGAGTGTCCGCAAAGCGTAACGAAAGTTCTGGCCAATGTTCATGTATCCATACATACGCATGGCGGCAGCCATTTCGTTCGGTCCATAAACATTGGAATCCGCTTCGACGGGGAAAGAGCAACTGTCCGATTTTGGGAATCACCGGAGGAATTTCGGCCGCCCGATACGAACCGAAAGCGTTGGGGAGAAGTATACGAGCGGCTCGCCGCTTGGACCTGGAACATTTGAATGTTCAATGACGTCCTGGTCGAGTTTTAGTAACGCGGCCGATTCTAATGGCCAAGGCTCGTGGGCTATCTGTGCGAATCCTAAACGGCCGGCCAGAATCGTATAGAGCCGAAACCTGGCGGTGAGAAAACGCTCCCGCTCACCGGCCTTGAGCGGCGACCCTCTGCGGATCACGATATGAGCCTGGCCGCGACCGGTGTGACGCCTGCTCGTGTATTCGACTTGCGTCGCATCGCAACGGACCCGCATGTTTGCCCATCGATACGGCAATCCATAAGAGAGTCGCGCTCCCGCTACCGCGGCCAGGCGGTCCGCTTCGAGAGAAAAGAACCAGATGCCGCGTTCGCCATCGGGTCCCCGCACATAGGTACGCACGTTCATTTCGGGAAAATGCGAGATCCAGGGCAGCGCCGGAAGAAACGGCGGCCGCAAGCCAGTTAGGAGAAACGGCGTGAGTCCAATCCAGGCCGCGCCCTCGAATGTATCGAGCTCGAGTTTGGAAGGTACGAGGGCGCGAATTACGTCAGCGGGATAGCGCCAATGCAGGAACGTAAGCCGCTCCCAGTTTTGAAACATGAGCGGCCGTTTGACCGGATGCGGCGGGTATTCGCTGATTTCATTCATCGCGGCAGCAGAGACCATACTATCGGCGTTCGAGACTAATGGCTTCAGACTTCTCGCTACTCCCGCCGCCTCTCCCGCAGGGTTATAGAACCTAATGTCGGTCCGAGATACCGACGATACGTCACTTTAGAGGAATCAACATCTGACCAGCCGATCCTCACATCACGCAATAGTGGGCGACCTATCCACTAGTGCACTCGATTCTGCCGCACGGCATCGCCCGGCCTACCCGCCGTCGCCGCCGACGCCGGCCTGTACCGCCACGCCTGGCAGCTGATCTGGTCGATAGCCAGTTTCATCGACCGCCGGGACTTTCGCGACGCCGTGACCCTCCACCAGATCGGGTTGGAGGCGGCGCGGTGCCTGAGTGACCCGGCCGCCCAGGCGTACTCGCACCGGGTGCTCGGCAGGGCCTACACGCAGCTGAGGGAGTACGACGAGGCCCAGGCACACCTCGAGCACGCCCTTGAGGGGTACCGGCGCCTCGGCGACGACACCAACCAGGCACACGTCCACTTCGCCCTGGGTCACCTGCTGGACCTGCAGGGCCGGTACCGGGACGCGCTGCACCATGCCGAGCAGGGCCTCGCCCGCTACCAGACCGGCGACAATCGCAACTGGCAGGCCATGGCGCTCAACAACCTCGGCTGGTGCCACACCCGGCTGGGCGACTACGAGACGGCACTGAAGCATTGTCAGCAGGCACTCGGGCTGCAACAGGAACTCGGCGACCGCCCCGGTGAGG
>JAICIH010000240.1 GCA_025924475.1 Bryobacteraceae bacterium | reverse complement strand
TTCGGCAATGCCGGACGCAACATCTTAATCGGGCCGGGAACGTTTAATATCGATTTTTCGGTTCACAAGGATTTTCTTTTCTCTGAGCACTTTCGATTGCAATACCGGGCCGAATTCTTCAATTTCCTCAATCACACGCAATTGAACAATCCGGATACGACGGTGACCGATAGCACGTTCGGGCAAATTACAACGGCGCGCGATCCACGCATAACGCAGATGGCCCTTAAACTGATTTTTTAGGTGACACGCCGCGATCTACTGCGCTCCGGGACGGCGGCGGCGATTCTCAGCCCGCTCGCCGCCGCCCCCGGCCCCCAGAATCTCTCGTATCCGCTTCGCGAGATTCAAGGTTCACTGACACCGCCCGACCTTTTCTTCGTTCGCGATCATTTCTCTGAGCCGGAGCTTTCGCTCGAAACCTGGCAGTTACGTATAGAAGGCCGCGTCACCCATCCGCGGCAGTTGAGCTTCAGCGATCTGCTCGAGTTACCGACCAAACGAATCGAGGCAGTACTGGAGTGTTCCGGGAACGGGACTCATGGCTCTGCCGCGGGCAACGCCAAGTGGGAAGGCGTGCCCATTTCGTTTCTCTTCGAATCGGCCGGCCTCAGTCACGATGCCGCATTTGTCGCTCTCGAAGGCGCCGATACGGGCCGCCTGGGGCAGAATTCATCTTCTTTTCCTTACACGCAAATCGTGCCGCTTGAAAAATGCCTCGATGCAGCCAGCCTGATCGCTTTCAAGATGAACGATCTGTTTCTGCCGCGGCGAAACGGCTTTCCGGCGCGCGCGCTGTTTCCGGGATGGTACGCGATGGATTCGGTGAAATGGCTGCGCCGCATGGTAGTCCTGGGGCGTGGCGATCGTCACGCTTCTTTTGTCGATAGCGGGATGGATCGTCTTTATAATCGCGTCCGGCTGGGTGCGAACGGGATGGAAACACGGCGGCTCTCCGCAATCCAGGTCAAATCGGCAATCGCCTGGCCGCCCGACAAGATGCGACTGGCGGCCGGTTTCTATGAGGTGTGGGGATTCGCCTGGACGGGTCGCGAGAGCGTACGGGAAGTGGCCGTTTCCCTGAATGGCGGCCGCGGGTGGGAGCCGGCGAACCTGCAGTCGTCGCCTGCTCCCTATGGCTGGGTTCGCTGGAGATACAAATGGACAGCAACTCCCGGCGAATATTCGTTGATGAGCCGCGCCACCGATTCGCAAGGCAACCAACAGCCGCTCGAACGCGATACAGCACGGAAGGATGGATATGAGCTCAATTGGTGTGCGCCGCTCAGTTGCAGCGTGCGCTAGCTGCATGGCGCTTATCTTCTGTGCGTCGCTGTATGCCGGCGATTGCGCTCCGAAAACGCTGACACCTGAAGAAACACAGCGCCGGTTAAACGAACTAGCGAAGAGCGCGCAAACCGAAATGGCGCAGCATCGGTTTCAACAGGCGGCACGCGATCTGAGAGAAGCGGCATGCCTCGATCCGCGTGACGCCAAAATCTTTTACGGTCTGGGATCCATGGAAGCTGCGTCCGGTAACTTCCTGGAGGCGCGCAAAGCGCTTGCCGCTGCCGACCGGCTGCAACCCGGCAGTCCGCTTTCTTTGGCGATGCTCGTTCGAGTGAATGCTTCCATGGGCGACGTCGATAGCCTGAAGGCCGCCCTATCGCAGTTGGCTGTTCGCTTCGCCACCAATGGCGAATTGCACGCGACGCTGGCTCAGTTTCTTCTGCAAAATAAATTTTCGGATTTAGCGCTCGCCGAATCTCTGCGCTCACGGAAAGCCGGCGCAACGAGTCCGCAGTCCATGCTGGATCTCGCCGTTCTGGAAAACACCGTCGGCGCCTATGATGACGCGATTCGAAACGCGGTCGCTATTGAGAGCCAGACCGCTTTGCCGGCCCCGGTGCGCGCCTCCGCGGCGGGCATCGCCGGCTTGAGTTATGAGAGCTCCGGCCAGCGCGAGCCGGCCATCGCCCATTTGCAAAAGGCTATTCAGCTCGATCCATCGCGGGAGAATTCCTATCTGGCGTTATCCTTTCTCCTCGAAAAAGCGCAGCGGTATGGGGAAGCGGCTGCAATTTTGGAACAAGGCCGCGCCCGGCTTCCGCAATCTACGGCGCTTCTGCTGCCGCTAGGTTCCAACCTGATCCTCGCCGAAAAATATGCGGAGGGAATCAGCGTTCTGCAAGATCTGCTCCGGAAAAGTCCGAACGAGTACGATGCCTATCTAAAACTGGCGGATGCCTTTCGGAAAACCGGCGCCAGCGATAAGGAAATCAAAATCCTGCGGGAGCTGGAAAGCCGAAGGCCGGACTATCCGCAAATTCATTTATTGCTCGCCCGCGCGCTGCTCAATTTCGAGCCGGTCGATTACTCCGGGACGCTCGATGAGTTGGCGCTCGCCGAACAAGCCTCGACGCCCGACGCCGAAATCTTTTATTTGCGAGGAAAGGTTTACCTGGCCACTCATCGCAATGACGAGGCGGTAGCCGCTCTGCAGCGCGCTATCGAACTCAGGCCGATGGACCCGTCTCCCTACTATCAGCTAGGCCGGCTCTATGAAAAGCTGGGCGAACCGCAAAAGGCCAAAGATACATTCGCGCGCATGCAATATCTCAAAAGTAACGCGAACGCGAACAGGTAATATTTCCTTATATAGAGAAACGTTTCTTTCAATGCGTATGACAACAGATTCTATCGAACCTTTAGCGCAGTTTCGACATGAAAACGCTCGTGTCGGTGTCTACCGCTCCGCCGCCATGGCGGGCCGGGCGGCCGCCATACAAGCTGCCCGCCTCATTCAGCGTGCGATCGCTGAGCAGGGCCGGGCGCGGGTGATTGCGGCGACCGGCAACTCGCAGATTCCGGTAGCGAACGCGCTCGTTGAACAGAACATCGATTGGCAGGCAGTCGAGCTCTTTCATATGGACGAATATGCCGGAATCAAGCCGGACCATCCGTCCAGCTTTCGATACTGGATCAGAACCCGGCTCGAAGAAAAGACGCACCCTCGCGTAGCGTATTACTTGGATGGCGATGCTGCGGATCTGGACCGCGAGATGAATCGCTATTCCGAATTGCTGAGAGCGGCGCCGATCGACCTAGCCTTCGTGGGTTTTGGGGAAAACGGCCATATCGCGTTCAACGATCCACCGGTGGCGGACTTTAACGATCCCGCCATGGTCAAGCGAATCACGCTCGACGAAGCATGCCGCCGACAACAAGCCGGCGAAGGACATTTTCGCGATGTCGCGTCAGTGCCGGAACAAGCGGCGACCATCACCTGCACAGGTTTGTTTCGCGCCAAGTCCTGGATCTGTTGCGTGCCGGAGCGGCGCAAAGCAGAGGCGGTACGAAATGCGCTCGAAGGCCCCATCTCGGAAGCCTGCCCGGCGTCCTTGGTCCGGCGGCATCCGGCCGCTTTCGTTTTCCTTGACTCCGATTCGGCGTCTCAGTTATCGATGCGGGAGCCGGCATGAGACTCGCCCGATTAACGTGCATGGCGGCCCTCTGCGCCTCGCTGTCAATGGGTGCCGACGTACAATTGAAGCGTTCTCCGCACCAGATCGACATCAGCATCGATGGCAAGCCTTTCACGACTTACTATTTCGATCCGGAAATAGCGAAACCCTATCTGATGCCGCTGCGAACCGCTTCCGGGTCGATTGTGACCCGCGATTTTCCGGTGCGAAACGATGTTTCGAAAGGCAATCCGAAAGCGCCTTCTTTCGAACCACACCAGCGGCCATTGTATTTCGGACACGGCGATTTCGATGGGCTGGACTTTTGGCAAGAGCCGGTCTTCGATCGCTATTACTCCGATCATGGCCATCAAGCTTACGGCCACATGGTTTTAAAAAACGTCGAAGAAGCAACTAGTCAGGGAGACGCCGCGACCGTTCGAGCCCGATTTACTCTGAACGATCCGAATAATCGCGTGATCGCCGAGGAAACGCAATCCTTCACCTTTCGCGGAGACAGCCGGACGCGCACCATCGACTGCGAATTTATCCTGTATGCGACGAACGGCCCGCTCGACATCGGCGATACCAAAGAAGGTACGTTCGGCATCCGTTTGGCTCCTGAGTTGAGCGCGCCCATGGCCGCATGATTAACTCGAAAGGTGCGGAAGGGGAGAAAGCGATCTGGGGCAAGCCGGCAGACTGGGTCGACTATGAAGGAGTCATTTCCGGCAAGTCTGTCGGAATCGCGGTTTTCGATTCGCCGTCCAGCTTTCGTCATCCGACAACCTGGCACGCGCGCGCCTATGGTCTTTTCGCCGCCAACCCGTTTGGCATCCGGGAGTTCACCCGCGACCCCGCCAAAGATGGAAGCTGGACCGTTCCGGAGGGGAAATCGGTGACGTTCCGCTACCGTGTGCTCATCCATGAAGGCGAATTTGCGCCTGCCGCCATCAGTGCGGCTTACAACAAGTACGCGGCTCAACAGTGAACAACCGGCGGCGCTGGTGGATCGTTTGGACGCTCTTCTTTTCCACCGCGATTAATTACATCAATCGCCAAACGCTCTCTGTTCTGGCGCCGGTGATCTCGAAGGAGTTCCATCTTAGTCACAGCGAACTGTCGAATATCTTCGGCGCATTTCAATTTGCGTATGCCGGAACCTGGCTGCTCGGCGGCATCTTTCTGGATATTGTTGGAACGCGCCTGGGCCTCACAGTCGCGGTTATATGGTGGTCGATCGTCAGTTGCATCACCAGTTTTGCGAATTCACCTTTCGCCTTCGGTGCATTGCGATTTCTGCTCGGAATCGGCGAAGGTTTCAATTGGCCAGGCGCGAGTAAAGCCGTCGCCGAATTCTTCCCTGAACAGGAGCGCGGAACCGCGGTCGCAATTTTCGACAGCGGATCGAGCGTGGGCGGCGCAGTGGCTGCGATAGCGATTCCCTGGATCGCATTGAAACTGGGATGGCGCGCCGCGTTCGCGTTTTCCGGACTGCTTGGCTTTCTATGGCTGGCGTTGTGGCTGGCTGTTTATCCGCAGCGTTCCGCTGCCGGCGCTCAGCAACAGTTGCCGCGTACGCGGCCGACAATGGGCGCCTGGCTGCGCATTCTGCGGCAACGCGAGACTTGGGCTATCGTCATCGGACGCTCCCTCACCGATCCGGTATGGTGGTTCTACGTTTTTTGGCTGCCGCAATATTTGAGCGACACCCGCGGCTTTAGCCTGAAGCAGATTGCGGCCTTTGCCTGGATACCGTTCATTGCCGCCGATCTGGGCAATTTCGCCGGAGGACTCAGCTCGGGAGCGCTGATCCGGCGCGGCGTGCCCGTCCTCCGCGCCCGAAAGTGGATCTGCATCGTGAGCTGCATCCCCATGCTGGCCGGCATTCCCGCCGTGTTGATCGGCAACCCGTTTTCGTCTCTGGCATTTATCTGCATCGCTCTGTTCGGGTACGCGAGCTGGTCCACTATGGGCCTGACGTTTCCTTCCGACCTGTTCCCCTCGGAAGTAGTCGCGTCGGTAACGGGGCTGAGCGGGCTTGCCGCCGGACTCGCCGGTACGCTATTTACTTTGCTGGTCGGAACGCTGGTGGATCATTTCTCCTATTTCCCCGCTTTCGTTGCAGCCGCCATTACTCCTGTGATCGCGACGTTGAGTGTGGTCATTTTGATTCGCCGGGCGCGGGAAGTGCGCGTCGTGGAGCACGCGTAGTTATGCTGGTAAGGACAATACCCGAGTGAAGACGAAGTCATTTAGGCATCTTGCTAAAGTTGCAAACGTTAGTCCCGCGACCGTTTCCAGGGTCGCCAAGGGGCAGGTCAACGTCGACCCCGCAATCCGCGCCCGTGTCCGAAAGGCCGCCGATTCGCTCGGAATCGACCTGGAGCAGCGGCGCAACGAAAAGGCCAATATCATTGCCTTCATGCTCGCCAACCGGGATCTTCTGCACAACTTCCAGGCGCGCATTCTGTTCGGCTCTCAAACCTATTGCGTTTCGCAGGATAGGGAACTGCTCTTCATGTCGTTCCGCTATTCGCCTTCCACGCCTTCCAAAGAATTGCATCTCCCAAAAATTCTTTCCGAGCGCGGCATCGTGCGCGCCATGATTCTGGGCGGCACCAATTCGCCGAACATGCTAAACGCCCTGCGGGAACGCGAGATTCCCTTCGCCGTTCTTGGGAACAATGTCATCGGTGAATGGGATTCGAGCATGTTTGACGCCGTGTACTCGGACGACGTGCAAGGCGCATTCGAACTCACGTCGCACTTGATCGCCGACGGCCATCGCGATATCTGGTTCATCGGCGATGTGGAACTTCCCTGGTATGCCCGCTGTGCGCAGGGTTACCGCAAGAGCATGTTGCAAGCCGGCCTCGAACCGCGGTTGAGCGAAATTCATTCTGACGACCGCCAGCTTGGATATTTGGCCATGCGCTCGATCATCTCGCGGGGAGAGCCTGTCACGGCCGTCTTCGCTGGCTCCGACCAGATCGCCGGCGGCGTGTATGAAGCGTTACGGCAATTGGGACTCGAGATTCCCGACGACATCAGCGTTGCCGGCTTCAACGACAGCGAAGGCGCATTGTTCGATCCGCCTTTGACCAGCGTGCGCGAGTTCCCGGAAGAATTGGGAACGCACCTTGCGGAATTCGTGCTGCGCCGTATTCAGTCGCCCGATCGCGAACCCCAGACTCTCATCATTCCGACCAAGATTGTGCTTCGCCGTTCGACCAGGGCGCTGACTGCACGCCCCTCCGGCGAGGCCACGCCCGGCTATTCCACCGAGCGGCTGGCAAAAGCCTGATAGCTTCCTACCGAGCCGCGACCACAGGGAGCGGTCTTAAATATTCGAGGGAATCGTATACGGCTTCCGATAACCGCGATCGCCATCCCGCAAGAGCTTGTTGGCCTCTTCATCCCCGAGCACCTGCTGCGTCTCGGGATCGAAATGCAAGGTACGTCCCAGCCGGTAAGACGCATTAGCCAGATGCATCAGCGCGCAGGAAATATGGCCCTCTTCTATGGGCGCATGCAGATCCGCTTTATTCCGGCTTGCGACGCAATCGATGAAATTCTTGAAATGCGCGTTCTCCGCGCCTCCTGTGACGGGTGCTTGCGGATCCTGATCGCGGCCTAACCACGTGGCATAGGTGACTGCGTCTTCATCTCCTGTCGACAGGTACCCATTCGATCCGTAGAAGATATTTCCAACAGTGTTGTGGCCGCCGGACAGCGGGCCGAGTTTCGCCTGGCCGGCCGGTCTTTTGCGCTCGGGCGTTCCCAATCGGGGCGTGCCGATCTCTGCTTCGTGATTGGTGATCCAATGCCGGACTTCGAATGTGATCATGCGCCGCTTCCCATCCGGCGGATCGAACTCGAAACTGCAGTTGAGGTCGTTCGGTGTTTGCTGATCGTCGTCGAACATGAAGTGGCCGCCCATGGCACTGACCTTATTGGGAAATGTCACGCCCATTCCCCATCGCGCGACGTCTACTTGGTGCACGCCTTGATTGCCCAGGTCGCCGTTTCCATAGGTCCAGTTCCAGTGCCAGTTGTAGTGGAAACGATTCTTGGTGAAAGGCCGAACCGGCGCAGGTCCCATCCAAAGGTCATAGTGGACGCCGGCGGGAACCGGTTCCACAGCCGCGTGGCCTATGGTGTCCCGCCATTTAAAACAAAGCCCGCGCGCCATATAGGTGTCGCCGATAAGGCCGTTCTTCAGCTTCTGCACCATTTCGCGTACCGCCGTGGCCGAGCGTATTTGCGTGCCGTGTTGGACGATCCGGTTGTAGCGCTGCGCGGCCTTCACCAGTTGCTGGCCTTCCCAAAGATTGTGCGAACACGGTTTTTCGACATAGACATCTTTGCCGGCCTCGCACGCCCAGATCGCCATCAACGAATGCCAGTGATTGGGAGTGGCGATAGATATCGCGTCAATCGACTTGTCTTCGAGGAGCTTGCGGACATCGGTATACGTCGCCGGCTTGGGAAGTCCCATCCTTTCCATCTCAGCCACCCGCTCACTCAGAACATTTTCATCGATGTCGCACAGCGCCGCGATCTCGGCCGTCTGAATTTTGGCGAAGTTCCTGAGGTGATCGTTCCCGCGGCCATGCACCCCGCAAATGGCCACCCGCACGCGATTGTTGGCGCCTAACGCACGTTCAGGCCTGGCAAGTACGCTCAGCGCTCCCAGAGCTGCCGCTCCAGCGCCTCCGCTAAGGAATTCGCGCCGATGCAAGTCTTTGGACATAAGACCTCCCGGTCCAATTCTCCACAGGACGTTTCAGAATGTCAAGAATGTTTCTACATTGCAAGAAACGTTTCTCGCGATGCGCGATGGGGCATCCCGCTATATTCAAAATCTGGCAAGTCAATCTTCCGGATATTCCTTCACCGGAAACGCCAGCCGGCCGACCAGTGCTCCGTTCAGCAGATCTCTGATCTCGCCTGCTGACGTAACGACTTGATCGATTGTGTCGAGAAAAACCTCCTCTCACGAATAGAGATCGCAGATTCGACTACATATTCCGTTTTGGGTCTCAAAACGCACTAGCTGCCTAGAACCACCCTTTTCTAACTGCCCTAGAATCCCAAAGAATGCATCCATTCGTGCGCTCTAGCACAAGCGCGGAACATGGCTATCCGCACCAGGATCGAACCTCCAACGTTCAGTTCCATCGGTGCGATTGATGCAGCGTATGGGGCCAACAGCCTCACTTAAACAGATTGAGTCCGGCGAAAACTGTGCATCCAAGAGCGCGAAGCTACATTCTAGTTATTTCGAAGTTGCATCCTTGGGAAACAAGGCGAAACCCTTCGTTCCTCTTTCTAGCAGGGACGTTTAATACATCGCCATACGGCCCTTCGAAGAAATGGCTGACCCCCTCGATTTTTCGGATGATGGCGGCCGTCTGCGCATCTAAGCGAAAATTTACTCGATCAGCGCTGCTACACAAAACAGATTCCCCAGACGGCTCAAATCGAAGCAAGCTGGGATAGGCGAACTTCCGCTCCCAAAGCGGCTTACCGCTGGGTACTTCATAAGCAGCTACCTTGCCGTGGTTGGTCGATAAACCGGCTACAAGCACCCGGGCAGAAGGCGCAAAGGCCACGTTTCCGGCGCCGGCACAGAATACGGTCGAGAATTCACTGATTTTAGATAGAGATTTCAAGTCCCAGATCTGAATCGTCCTTTTGAAAAATGCAGCGGCTATCCACGTCGGATTCTTCGAGGCAGACAGTTCTCTGATGGAAGACGCTAACATAGGATGGCTATGC
>JAICIH010000239.1 GCA_025924475.1 Bryobacteraceae bacterium | reverse complement strand
GAGACCCGCGCGCCTTTCAGCGCTTCGGGATCACCGTCTTTCGAAAGCATTATGTTCTCGGGACGGCCGTAGGCGCCGGGAGTGAAGGATTTCGCGGCGGCTCGCAACTCGTCAAATTGCGGGCGGCTGAATGAAAGATCGCGCTGATTATGGCGCAGGTTATCGATCGAGAAATACACGAGCCGATCAGGATCGCGGTATTCGAGCGGCTTCAACAAAACGCCGCGAATCAACGTGAACACGGCTGTGTTGCCGCCGATGCCGAGGGCGAGCGTCAGGAGCGCTGTAACGGTGAAAGCGGGGGTCTTGCAAAGCGCGCACAAAGAATAGCGCAGGTCCTGACCGGTTGTTTCGAGAAAGGGGATACTGTTCAGGCGAAGGATGTCTTCGCGAACCAGGGTGGGATTGCCAAACTTGCGGAGGGCGGCAGTGCGGGCTGCCTCGGGAGGCATACCGCGCGCGATGTTGTCTTCCGTTTCAGTGGCGATGTAGAACTCGATATCGCGAGCGCTTTCTGCGTCCCGGCGGGCACGGCGAAAGAACCGTACAAAGCGTCTCATAGCATTACCCGGCAGCGGGCCGCAACACACGCGTGATGCCTTTGACGAGACGCTCCCACCGGGTTGTTTCCGCGGTGAGCTGTTTTTTACCCGCTGGCGTCAGGCGGTAGTATTTGGCCTTTCGATTGTTTTCCGATGTGCCCCAGAAGGCAGCGATCCAGCCGCGGTCTTCGAGGCGGTAGAGAGCGGGATAAAGGGAGCCGTGTTCCACCTGGAGAATTTCGTCCGAGGTGAATTCGATGGCATGCGCGATGGAGTGGCCGTGGGCCGGACCGGCCAGCAGGGTACGAAGGATCAGCATGTCGAGCGTGCCCTGCAGCAGGTCGCCTTCCGGTTTGGTTTTCTTAGGCATGAATACTCCACGCCCATTCTATATGAACGTCTAGTGGAGAGATGTATCCGCTCCCTATCGGTCGCGGCTCGGTATGCTTATCGTGGTGAGCCGACTGATGCGCGGCTCAATAATATAAACTGACCAAAAATCTATGGATGGCACAAAAAAGGAGCTTCCTCAATTCAATACGGAGGACGAAGAACAGGAATTTTTGGCTAAAGCGGATTCGACAGAATATATCGATTGGTCTTCTGCCGAAAGAAGCGACGGCAAATCGCTTACCGACGGGCGCGGTTCCTTGAGGGACGGCGGTCAGTTGAAGTAGCGATCGCTCATTTTGCGAAGAAACGCCAGCGATTCGGCCATTTCCTCCATCCCGTTCATCCCGTCTTCGATGCTGATCCAGCCGCGGTAGTGATTTTCGGCGAGGATGCGGAAAATGGCGTCGTAATCGTTGAGGCCCTTGCCGGTGACGCCGTGGCGAAGGTTGGCCGAGTAGCCAAGCGTGCCGTCGGTTTGACGGAGCTGGTCGAGCGTTGTCCCTTCGGCCAGATAGCGATCGCTAGCGTGCATGCTTACGATGCGATCGGCGATACGGCGCAATAGTTCGACGGGATCGTCGCCGGCGACGATGGCGTTCGAGGGATCGTATTGAACGCCAAAATGGTCGCGCTCGAAGACGGCATCCACGATATTGACGAAGCGCTCCATTTTTTGCGCAAATTCCGGATATTTCCAGAAGCCGTCTTTATAGTGATTCTCCATTCCGAGCACAATGTCGTGTTCGGCAGCGATCGGTATGAGTTGGTGGAAGGCTTCGAGGACCCATTCCCTGCCCTGCTCCCAGCTCACTTCCGGGTAGGCTTGCCCGCTCAAAATGCGGCATACCGCTCGAGGCCCGCCGAGACGGCGTGTGATGCGAATCATGTGCGCCTCCCGCTCGATTTCGCGCTTGCGCTTGCTTGCGTCGGGAGACGTGAAGTCGGGTGAACAGCAGAGCATCGGCATGGCGAAACTAGCCGATTGAATGGCTTCGCCGACGCAATCGAGATAGCCGTTCTCGAAAGTTGTGAAGAAGCCTTCGTACATTTCGAGGCCGTCGGCGTCGAGTTGCTTGGCCATTTCAATCCATTCGAAGACGGACATCCGGCCACTTGCTATTTCTTCCAGATAGCATTTCGGGAAAGCAGAGATGTTGAGAGACATTTAGGGTTCGAGGACAGCTTTGACGTGTTCGCCGCGCTCCATTTTTTCGAAACAGTCGTGCCATTCGGCGAGCGGGGCGACGCGGCTAATGATCGGATCGAGGTTGATTTGTCCCGACACAATCATGGAGATTACCCGCTCCCAGACGGGCCAATTGTGCGAAAAACTGCCGGCGATGGTGATGTTTTTCTGCACGAGCGGATCGAGGCTGAATTGAATCGGTTGCGGCCCCCAGCCGACTTTGATGATTTGACCGGCGGGACGGACGGCTTGCAAGGCGGTCTTCAAAGTAACGGACGCGCCGGAGGCGTCGATCGCCACATCGACGCCAAAGCCATCGCCTAATTGCGCAATGTATTCGATGACGCCGCTATCGAGCGTAACGTCCGCGCCGATTTTGCGGGCGGCCTCGAAACGCTTTTGATCGCTCGGCAATCCGGCAACAATAACGCAGCCGGCTCCGCTAAGCTTGGCCATCATGGTACAGAGCAGACCGATGGGACCGGGACCGAGGACCAGGACGTTGTCGCCAGGACGCACACGCCCGTTCACGCAGACGGCGTTATAGGAAACGCAGCAGGGCTCAGTGAGGGCCGCTTTGCGGAACTCTAACGACGGCGGAATGCGGTGGAGGCAGCGCTCGGGAACGCGAACGTACTCCGTCATGGCGCCATCGACGCCGTAGCCGAACCCGCGGCGCGCCGGATCGAGGTTATAGAGACCGCTTCGGCTGAGCGGCGAAGCGTCATCAATGACGGCGGCGGTTTCGCTCACCACGCGATCGCCTTCTTTGAAATTCTTGACGCGTCTACCGGCGCGCGCGACGACGCCGCCGAATTCATGGCCGAGAATACACGGATAGTTCACATGCCAGCCATGGGAGCCGCGCCATTGGTGCAGATCGCTGCCGCAGACGCTCACCGCGCCCACACGCAGGAGCACGTCCGTCTCGCCGATTTCGGGCACCGGCACTTCGCGCATTTCCACCGAGAGCGGCTCGCGTGAGTAATTTACTAAACCGAGCATTACTGTACGTCTCCATAGGCGTGAACTTTTTCGCAAATCAGACGCAGCGAGGATTCCAAATCGCCTTCTGCTGTGCGAAAGGCATGGGCGTCAATAGCCAAGGGAGCCCCGATCACCACGAGCGGCGCGCCATAGCCTGGTGTATCGGTTGCCTGCTCGAGCGTCAAGCCGCCGACGGCTTGCACAGGAACCGAGACTGCTTCGACGATTTCACGCAAGCGATCGAGAGGCGTGGGCGCGTGTTGGCCGCGCGAACGGCGCAGAGTGCGCATGTCGTAACCGATGTGGTGGATGATGTAATCACAACCGAGTTCTTCGAGACGCCTGGCTCCGGCGACAGGATCGGGCATTGCCATATTGTCGCCCATGACCTTCACACCCATGTCGCGGCCGGCCTTCACGACGAGTTCGATAGTCTCTTCATGCGCTTGTCCCATGACCACGACCATATTCGCGCCGGCTTTGGCCATTAGCTCGGCTTCAAGCCAGCCGCCGTCCATAATTTTCAAGTCGGCAACGATGGGAGTCTTGGGAAATCGAGCGCGTAGTTCGCGAACGGCGCGGGCTCCGTCGGCCAGGATGAGCGGCGTGCCGGCCTCGAGCCAATCGACACCGGCGCGCAGGGCCATGGCGGCGGTGCTACAGGCTTCTTCGAGGTCAATGAGATCAAGTGATAGTTGAACAGTGGCTTTCATGAATCGGAAGAATTGAGGTTTTGCTCGGTGGCGGCAATTTCTACGCGCTCGCGTTTAATATCGAGGCGCACACGCGAATAGATATTCATGTAGATGTTAGCGATCCAGACGAGGGCGAAGCCGGAAACGAGATAGCCGCGCCAGTCTTCGTATAGCATGCGGAAGCGCGTGACGAGCAGAAAAATGATGGTTATGTAGTGGCTGAAACAATACTCGCAAGTAAACAAATAAAAGAACTTGCGTTGATATAAACGGCGGCAAGTTTGACTATGGCGTTGGCACCACTCGCGAGGCTCGCGGAAGACTTCTTCGTGAGTAACGGTCCAGGCGACCGAGGCAATCGGCAGGGCCAGAATGCAGAGGGTTGCGAACTGTTCGCCGAGGCTCATGGGCAATCCTCATTGTCGCTTAGGGCGAGAATAGAGCAATGCCACATGACAAAGCAAGCGGCGCAACGCCGGCAGGGCCGTGTGTCCTGGTGATTTTCGGAGCTGCGGGAGACTTGACGAAACGGCTGGTTATGCCCGCGCTTTATAACCTGGCGCGTGCGCGGCTGCTGCCGCACGAATTTGCGATCGTCGGATTCGACTTGGCGGATGACACGGTCGAAAGCTGGAAAAAATCGTTCCGCGAAATGCTCGACCAATTTATTGCCGGGTCCAATGGAGACGGAAAGGTGGACGAAGAGGTCTGGAACTGGATCACCGATCGAATGTCTTATCTGCAAGGCGATCTGAATCGTTCGGAAAGCTTTGAGCAACTTAAAGCAAAACTCGAAGAGATCGACGGAAGCGCACATACCGGCGGAAACTATCTTTTCTATCTGGCGATCGCAGACCGGTTTTTTAGCGTCGCAGTCGATCAGTTAGGCAAGAGCGCGCTCGCCTGCGAGAAAGACGATCAGTGGCGGCGGGTGGTGATCGAGAAGCCGTTCGGGCACGACTTGGCGTCGGCGAAAGCGCTGAACAGGCAAATCTTGACGGTACTGAAAGAGCGGCAGATTTACCGCATCGATCATTTTCTCGGCAAAGAGACCGTGCAGAACATCATGCTGTTTCGCTTCTCAAACGGATTGGTCGAGCCGATTTGGAATCGCGACCGGATCGATCATGTGCAGATCACTGTGGCGGAATCGGTAGGCGTGGAGAAGCGGGGGCATTTTTATGAGAGGACGGGTGCGTTGCGGGACATGGTGCCGAACCATGTCTTCCAACTGGTAGCCATGACCGCAATGGAAGCGCCGAATTCTTTCGATGCGGACGCGGTGCGATCGGAAAAAGCGAAGGTCATCGATGCGATTCGCGATTTGAAACCCCAGGATGTGGCGGCATGCGCGGTGCGCGGGCAATACAAGGGCTACCGGCAGGAGCCGGACGTCTCGCCGCAGTCGGAGGTGGAGACGTACACAGCGCTGAAATTAAACATCGATAATTGGCGGTGGTCGGGTGTGCCTTTTTATATCCGTACCGGTAAAAAAATGAAAGCGCGCAAGACGCAGATTGCAATCCGGTTCAAAGAAACGCCGGTGGCGCTCTTGCGCGAAACGGCCCAGCCGCCGAACTGGCTATTGCTGCGGATTCAACCGGACGAAGGGATCTCTTTCGAGTTCGGAGCAAAAATTCCCGGGCCTGCCACGCAACTGGGCGATGTCCGCATGGATTTCAAATACGAGGATTACTTCGGGACCGCGCCGGCAACAGGATATGAAACGCTTATCTATGACGTAATGATCGGCGACCAGACACTGTTCCAGCGAGCCGACAACATCGAAACCGGCTGGGCAACAGTGGAGCCGATTCTCGAATACTGGGGCTCGCATCGCCCGGAGAATTTTCCAAACTACGCGCCCGGCAGCCAAGGGCCGAAAGCAGGCGACGACTTGCTCACGCGAGACGGCCGTGCGTGGCGTACGATCTCCGGATAAGTTATTGCGCCGCTGCCCTATATTTTCGACAGACGATCGAGATAGGCATTCCAGACAGCGCGCTGCAGAATCAGATTCGCACATTTTCCTTCGCGTGTAATTTCAATCAGGCCGGCCATCTCCAATTCTTTTATGTGATGGGAAATAGTTGCGGCGCTCACATGATGGGTCTGCAGCAGAACGCCGCAGGGCATGGGATTGCCGCTTGCGCTGATTTGCTGGAGAATCTGATAGCGCCTGGGCTCGGCCAAAGCGCGGCAAATCAACGCAAACTGCCGATCGGTTAATGGAGCGCGCTTTCCGCCAGGCGGAGACACTTAAGAAAGCACCGGCAGTGCGGCGTTGAGCGAACCTTGACGATACCCTTCGAGATCGAGCGTGACGTATAAGAACCCGAGTTGTTTGAAGATTGTCGAAAACGCTTGCGCGATTTCAGGAGTAAGAGCGCGCGGCATTTCTTCTTTTGCCACCTCAATACGCGCCAACTCGCCATGAAAGCGGACGCGAAACTGCCGGAAGCCCAAGGCCCGAATCGCTTCTTCGCCCTGTTCGATGGTGCGAATGGTTTGAGGCGTCACCGGCGTTCCGTAAGGCACGCGTGAGCTCAAGCACGCCGCCGCCGGCCGGTCCCAGGTGGACAGGCCGGCGCGGCGCGATAATTCTCGTATCTCGCTCTTAGTGAGTCCCGCTTCGACCAACGGCGCCTGAACGCCATGCAGCTTGGCCGCGCGCTGGCCCGGACGATAGTCGCCCAGATCGTCTTTGTTGACACCGTAAATAATAACCGCGTCCCCGCGGGTGGCGGCAAAGGCTTCCAGACGCGTGAATAGCTCGTCCTTGCAATGGAAGCAGCGATTCTTATCGTTCTTCACGTAATCCGGATTTTCGAACTCGTGCGTCTCGATGTACTCGTGCCGGAATCCGCATTCCCGCGCAAACGCTTCGGCATCGCGCTTGTGCGAAGCCGGGATGGAGGCCGAATCGGCCGTGATTGCCACGGCATTATCGCCAAGCACGCGATGCGCCGCCCACGCCAAATAAGCCGAATCTGTTCCGCCGGAATAGGCGACGATCACGCGGCCGAGTTTTTTCAAACACTCGAACAGAGTCTGCTCTTTGGCATCGAGAGCAGCCGGATCGGCGCGCAAATTCACGAGGGCGGCCATACGTTAATTATAGATTCTTGCCCGGCAATTCTGAGAATTTCCTTCCCAGAATTGCCGGTCTAGAGCTTTCAGCAATCAGGCGTCAGCTTTTTAGCTTTAAAAAAGGCCGGTGAGCATGCGGTTTTTAGCTCTCCAGTGACTGAGGGCTTCGGCCGCAGGCGCAGGCTGATTCAGAGATAAAGATGGTCCGCGAAGTTGCCCCGCGGCTAGCGGCTGAGAGCTGATCACTGAAGGCTAGCAGCTTCCTCTCAACTACTGCAGCGGCAACTCTCCATTAGCGCCGTTTTCCTTTTCCGACTCCGGAATGCACGACGCGGCAGCTACCTGATCGCCGTCTTCCATGCGCACCAGGCGGACGCCTTGCGTGGAGCGGCCGGCCTGGCGAATCTCGCCGGCTTCGAGCCGGATGATCTTCCCTTCCTTAGTAATGATCATCAGGTCGGTATTTTCGCTGACTGAAAGCACCGCGACCACTTTGCCAACCTTGGGGGTGGTCTTCATATTGATGACACCCTTCCGGCCGCGCGCGGTAAGGCGGTATTCGCTGAGCGGGGTCCGCTTGCCAAAACCGTTTTCCGAGATCGAAAGGACGAGCCCCTGCTTCTCGACTACTTCGAGGCCGACCAGATAGTCGCCTTTGTCGAGGTCCATGGCCCGCACGCCGCGAGCTTGGCGGCCCATGGGCCGGACATCGTCTTCGTTGAAGCGAATGGCCATCCCTTCGTGGCTGCCAAGGAAGATAAAGTTATCGCCGTTGGTGATAGCAGCGCCTAACAATTCGTCTTCATCGTCCAGAGCGAGGGCGATAATGCCGCGCGAGAGCGGATTATCAAATTCGGTCAGCTCACATTTCTTGATGACGCCATGGCGCGTAACCATCACGATGAACTTACCTTCGACGAATTCTTTCACCGGCAGGAATGCCTTCACGGTTTCATCGGGCTGCAAACTGATCAGGCCGGAAATGTGTTTTCCCTTCCCAGTAGTTCCAGCGTCGGGAATTTCGTAAATCTTCAGCCAGTAAACACGGCCCTTGTTGGTGAAAATCAGAAGGTACGCGTGGGTCGAGGCGATCACGAGATGTTCGACCACATCTTCCGAGCGCGTGCCCATGCCGATGCGGCCCTTGCCGCCGCGCAGTTGCCGCTGGTAGGTATCGCACGAGGTGCGCTTCAGATAGCCGCCGCGTGACACCGTCACCGCGACATCTTCCATCTGCACCAGATCTTCTAAACGGATTTCGCCCGTGTCCTCGACGATTTGCGTGCGGCGCTCGTCGCCGAAAGCCTTTTGCACTTCCTTCAGCTCTTTGACAATCAGGGCCTTCAGCACTTTTTCGGAAGCAAGGATTTCGACATATTCGGCAATCAGGCGTTGAATCTCGGCCAGCTCATCGAGAATCTTTTGCCGCTCCATGCCGGTGAGGCGCTGCAATTGCAATTCGATAATGGCCTGCGCCTGTCGCTCGGTAAATTCGAATTTCGCGACCAGGCCGTCACGCGCTTCTCGCGGGGCTTTGGCCGCGCGAATCAGTGCGATCACCGCATCCAGATTGTCTAACGCTTTTTGGAAGCCGAGCAGCAAATGCTCGCGCTCGCGCGCTTTGCGCAGCAGGTAGTCCGTGCGCCGGCGCACTACATCGATACGGTGATCGAGGAAGCGCTTGATCACGTCGATCAAGCCCAGCTCGCGCGGCTGTCCGTTCACAATCGAAAGCATGATGACGCCGAAATTAATCTGCATCTGCGTCTGCTTGTACAGATTGTTCAGGACTACTTCGGCGTTTTCACCGCGCTTCAGCTCGAATACGATGCGCATGCCGTCGCGGTCGCTTTCGTCGCGCGCATCGGAGATACCTTCCAGCTTCTTTTCGTTTACCAGCGCCGCCACATGTTCGAGCAGACGCGCTTTGTTCACCTGGTATGGAATTTCGGTCACGACAATCGCTTCGCGATCCTTGCCGAACTTCTCGGTTGCCGCCCGGGCGCGCAGGCGCAGACTTCCCCGCCCCTTGGTGTAATAATCCAGAATTCCTTGGCGGCCGAGAATGAACCCGCCGGTCGGGAAATCGGGCCCCGGCGCCACTTCCAAAATTTTGGCGAGCGGCGTGCGCGGATCGTTGAGCAAAAGAATCGCGCACTCGACAATTTCCTTTAAATTATGCGGCGGAATATTGGTCGCCATGCCGACCGCGATGCCGGAAGAACCGTTGATCAGCAGATTGGGAACACGCGTGGGAAGAACTTCGGGTTCCTGCTCGGTTTCGTCGTAGTTCGGACGGAAATCTACCGTCTCTTTATCGATGTCTTCAAGCAGCTCGCCGGCAATGCGCGCCAGACGGGCTTCGGTGTATCGCTCGGCCGCGGGCGGATCGCCATCCACCGAG
>JAICIH010000238.1 GCA_025924475.1 Bryobacteraceae bacterium | reverse complement strand
GCGCGGATGGGAAATCGCCCGGTCATCAGCGCAGCTCGCGCCGGAGCGCAAACCGGAGCGTTGGAGTACCAATTTCGGCATATGGTTCCGCCCGCGGCGAGGCGATCGATGTGCGGAGTGAGCAGGTCCGAAGCGCCCAGACAGCCAAAATCGTGTACTCCGAGATCGTCAAAGAGAATCACGATTACATTCGGCTTACCGGATGCGGCATTCAATGTCGCAGGCGCTTGAGTCGAAGCCAAGGCTCCGGCGAGCAGAGACCGCCGGGACATCTTCGTAACATTCATGATTAAAAGACTACGCGCATCGCAAACTGGAGCTGGCGATTCGTTAGCGATGTTGCGGTGATCACGCCGAAAGTAGAAGTTCCGAGCGTCGCGCCCGACTGTCGCACGAGTTCACCTTCTCGCGTGCTTTCGAAGGGTGACTCCAAGGCCAATTGTTGCCCTCGGCTCCCGCCTTTGCAAGCCGGTCACACGCGACGAAAATATTCCTGCGCCATTGATCCTAAAGCCACTTCCCGGACTTTTCAGCGTATCGAAAGTTCGTTTCCGGGGCGCCCTGTGCTATCGTCAAGCAGGCTCGCCGAGCTGAAAGCTATTCGCTGATGGCTGATAGCTACTCCCCGGCGGGCCATTTGCTTTTTAGGAGTTTTTTCCAAATGTCCTCTGCCGCCCAGATCGCCGCCAATCAGAAGAACGCCCAGTTCAGCACCGGACCGGTGTCTCAGTCTGGGAAAGCCAAATCGTCGTTGAACGCCGTCAAGTCCGGGCTCACCGGCCGCACTGTCCTGCTTCCCTCCGAAGACGCCGCTCTGTACCAGGCCCATGTCTCCGAATTCACCAAGCATTACGAGCCCGTTGGCGACGAAGAATGCAAACTCGTCCAATCTTTGGCCGACACCGAATGGCGGCTCCTCCGCATTCCCGCTCTCGAAATGGGCGTCTACGCCATCGGCCGTCTCGAATTCGCCGGCTTATTCCCGGATGAAGACGAAACCGTCCGCAAGCACCTGATCGAAGCCCAGGTTTTCCTCGCCTATCAGCGCCAGCTCAACAATTTGAGCATTCAGGAAAACCGTTTGCGCCGCCAGCGCGAGAAAGACACCGCCGCCTTACGTGAATTACAGGAAAAGCGCCAGCAGCAGACTGAAGCTCGCCTCGACGCCGCCGTCCGCCAATATGTCCGCTTCACGAAAGAAAATCCGCAAACCGAATTCAACCCGGCTCAATTTGGCTTCGAATTTTCACTCGCAGAAATCCAGCTCCGCGCCGGCCAAGTCGAGGCTTCCTCCACCCACAAACTGGCCAATGCTGCCTGATCGGGCCCAAATATCCGGAATATCTCTCGCAAACGGTATAACCTATCCAGGTTATTTCCAGAATTCGGACCAGATAGAATCACATTTTTTTATTTTTCAGTAACTTATCTCGTTGGGCGGCACGTTGCATAGGGAATACGCCTAAGACTACTCGGGGAGTATTGCCAGCATATGAAATCGCCTTATACCTCACGTTTCCTGCTCGCTCTGGTGTTGCTTCTGGAGTCGGCTCTGGGTGGCGGCGCGTTCGTCTTCGGTCAGGCCATTAGCGGCGATCTGGTCGGCACGATCCAGGACGCCTCCGGCGCGGGCATACCCGGCGCGTCGGTGTCTGTCGTCAACGATGCAACCAACGTCCGGACGACGGCCACAGCCAATGACGCCGGCGAATACCGGATCTCGAACCTGCCCGCCGGAGCCTATACGCTCAGCGCTACGGGAACCGGCTTTGGCACCTCGACGCTCAAGGGCGTGAAAGTAAGCCTGAATACAACCTCCACTGCGAATCTGGCCCTGCAAGTCAGCGCCACTTCCACTACCATCGAAGTCTCCACGGCCGCAGCGCAGATCGATACCACCACGGCGCAAATCCAAAGCACATACACCACCCGCCAAGTGCAGGATCTTCCGGTCAACTCCATTGGGCTTGGCGTTTTGAATCTTTCACTCCTGCAAGCCGGCGTCGCCACCACTGGCGGAATGGGCATGGGCGACGGCCCCAGCGTCGGCGGCCAACGGCCCCGTAATAACAACTTCACGATCGAGGGCGTCGATAACAACAGTAAATCGGTCACCGGCGCGCAGGTCTTCGTTCCCAACGATGCCGTCCAGGAATTCACCGTTCTCTTGAATCAGTTCCAGGCCGAGTACGGTCACAGCTCGGGCGGACAATTCAACGTAGTCGTTCGCACCGGCACAAACCAGCTACACGGCATGCTCTACGACTATTTGCGCAATCGGAACCTGAACGCCCTCGATCAGGCCTTCCAAAATCAAGGGCTCACGAGCAATCCCCGGTATGATCAGAATCGCCTGGGCGGTCAGTTCGGCGGCCCCATTCGAAAAGATAAATGGTTCTACTTCGCGAACTTCGAATACAATCCGCTCGGCCAGGCGAGCACCACCGGCAATGTGGCCTATGCACCTACTTCCGCCGGCTACAGCATTCTCGCCGGCCTTCCCGGAATTAACCAAAATAACTTGAATGTGATGAAGCAGTACGCGCTCGCGCCTGCCGTTACCACCGGTGCGGACGTTCCGAGTCTGACCGTCGGAGGCGCATCTATTCCTTTGGGCGCTTTAAATTCGGTCGGTCCGAACTATACGAATGACTATTTCGGCGTTCTCAGCTCCGACTACAATATTTCGGAGAAGGATCAGATCCGCGGCCGCTACGTCTACAATCGAGGTCTCGCGATCAGCACCGATAACGTTACTCTGCCGTTCTTTTACACGCCCGTTCCCACTACCAACTATTTAGCGACGCTCGCCTGGTATCACACTTTCTCTCCATCTTTAACCAATGAACTGCGCCTCGGCTACAACCGCCAGAACCAAAGTTTCCCCGTCGGCAGCTACGACTTTCCCGGCCTCGATCAATTTCCAAACTTGCAGTTCAACGATATCCAACTGCAAATCGGTCCGAATCCGAATTACCCGCAATACAACATCAGCAACATGTACCAGGGTGTAGATAACGCGAGCTGGATTCATGGATCGCACAGCTTTAAATTCGGCACCGAACTGCGCCGCTATATCTCTCCGACATCCTTCACGCAGCGCTCTCGCGGCGACTACGAATACGCTGACGTCGCCAGCTACCTGACCGATCAGACACCAGACTTTATCGCCCAGCGCGGCCTCGGCAATGTCGTTTACTACGGCGATCAGATCGCCAGTTTTTCTTATATCCAGGACGCTTGGCGTGCGCGCCCCAATCTGACCATTAATCTCGGCGCCCGCTACGAATACACCACCATTCCCCAATCCGAGCGTTTACAAAGCGTGAATGCCATCGCCAACGTTCCGGGATTGATCACCTTCGGTACGCCGAAAACCCAGAAGAACGCCATCACTCCCCGCGTGGGCCTCGCCTACACTCCCGGCTCCAGTCAAAACACGGTGATTCGCGCCGGCTTCGGCATGGCCTACGATGTCCTCTTTGACAACATAGGAACGCTCTCTTTGCCGCCGCAATTCAGCACATCTCTCGATGTGACCGGCGCGCCTACGCCGCCAGGGGGATTTCTCGCTTCGGGCGGCATTTTGCCCAACGCGGCCACAGGCAATCTGACCGTCGATGAAGCCCGCAGTCTCACCAGCACCTACATCATCGATCAAGTCCTTCCTTATTCGATTAGCTACAACTTCGAAATCGAGCACATCTTCGCCAAGGATTACACCTTCACTGTTCGCTACCTCGGCACGCAGGGCGTCCATCTGCCGACCCAACTTCAGATCAACAAGGTTCCCAAAATCAGCTCGGATTCTTATCTTCCAACTTATTTGACTATGCCCAGCGCCGCCACTCTCGCCGCTCTGCCGTTAACGCTAGGTGATATCCAGGCGCGCTCCAACGTGGCTCCCGCATATCTTGCTGCTGGCTTTACGAATCTCATCACCGCCTACACTGCGCAGGGTCATTCCACCTATAACGGGCTGGCTCTCCAGTTGAATCGCCGCTTTTCCAATGGCCTCCAGTTTCTTGCAGCCTACACCTGGAGCCATAACATCGATAACGCGACGGCCGAATTCAATACAACTTCGCTCACTCCAAGGCGCGCTCAGAACTTTCTCGACCTGACGTCGGAGCGGGCCACATCCGCCTTAGATCGCCGCCATCGCTTCAGCCTTTCGGTCCTGTATGACGTGCCCTTCTTCCAACACAGCAGCAACTGGTTTATGAAGAATTTAATCGGCAACTGGGAAATCGCACCCATCTACACCTACGAGAGCCCCGAATACTTCACTGTCCAGAGCGGCATCGATAGCAATCAAAACGGCGATTCGGCGCCGGACCGCACCATCATCAATCCCAATGGAGCGCCTCACACAGGCTCGGGTGTCTTTGGTGTGGATTCCACTGGAGCCAAGACCAGCGGAGCGGGAGTGGTCGCCTATGTGGCGACGAATCCTAACGCAAAATACATTCAGGCCGGCCTCGGCGCACTCGCGACGTCGGGCCGCAATACCGAACCGACCCGACCCATCAACAACGTCGATATGACTCTGATCAAACGCTTCTCTGCCAAGGAACGTTTTCACTTCGAGCTACAAGGTCAGGCTTTCAATCTGTTTAACCATCCGCAGTTCATTCCCGGATCCATCAACGATGTCGGTAGAGTCACCACTATCGGTCTCAATGCCTACGTCAACGCCAACAGTGTCAACTTTAATAATCCGGAAGCGTTCTTTACTAGTAACGCCCGCCTCATTCAAGTCGTCGGGAAGTTTATCTGGTAGCGAAGGAGAAATCGGAGGTACAACAGGGGAGCGCCAATTGGGTTGACGCCCCCTTTTTGCGCGCAGACTCGGAGGTTATCTGCGCTATATATCTCTATTGAACCAAATCGTAGTCGTATTGTTACGTAATACTACGTCCCGATCCGCAGATTTTTTTGCGGCGCGTTAAAATTGGATTAGGTCATGGTCGCCGCCCCCACCCTTGCCGAAGAGATCCTCCAGCTCAAGGCTCGCCGCCGTGCGGTTATCCTCGCCCACCATTACCAGGAGCCGGAAATTCAAGAAATTGCTGACTCTATCGGCGATAGTCTCGAATTGGCACGCGCCGCGCAAAAGTTTGAAGGCGACGTGATCGCCTTCTGCGGGGTGCGTTTTATGGCTGAAACCGCGAAGGTTCTGAACCCCCAGAGGACCGTAACATTACCGGATCTTAATGCAGGTTGCAGCCTTGTTGATAGTTGCCCGGCTGAGGCCGTTCGCGCCTTCCGCCGCAGGCATCCCGGCCATGTCATCGTGAGCTACATCAACACCTCCGTCGAGGTAAAGGCGGAAAGCGATATCCTTTGCACATCGCGCAATGCCGCGGCGATCGTCAATTCTATTCCCCCTGAGAAGCCGATCCTGTTTTTACCCGATATCAATCTGGGCAATTTCGTCAAGAAACAAACCGGCCGGCAGAACATGCAAATCTGGCAGGGCGCTTGCATCGTCCATGCCACTTTTCCGGGCCGCCGCCTTGCCGCCGCTCGCGCCGAACATCCGGGCGCATTGGTGGCCGCTCATCCCGAATGCCCGGGCGAGGTCCTTCGTATGGCCGATTTCATCGGTTCGACGTCCGCCATCATCGATTGGTGCGCGAAGCAGAGCGCCGAAGAATTCATCGTGATGACCGAGAGCGGCGTCCGCTACTCGCTCGAAAAGCAGTCTCCCGGCAAGCGCTTCTATTTCGTCGCCAACGAAAATTGCAATTGCAGCGAGTGCCCGTACATGAAGCTCAACACGCTCGAAAAGTTGCGCGATTGCCTCGAAACGCTCCGGCCCAGCATCGAGCTGCCACCCGATATCATCGAGCGCGCACGCGTTCCCATTGAACGCATGCTGGCCGTTCGCTGAGCAGGTCAAATAACATGTTGACCGATACTTTCGGCCGCGTACATTCGGACCTCCGCATCAGTCTCACCGACCACTGCAATATCCGCTGTTTCTATTGCATGCCGGAGGCGGGCGCCGAATACGCTCCCCTTCGTTCTCAACTAACGTTCGAACAGATCCTGCGTTTTATAGCGGCGGCTGTGCCGCTCGGAATTGACAAGATCCGCCTTACCGGCGGCGAGCCGCTGCTGCGCCCCAAGTTGCCTCAGCTCGTGGAGAAATTGGCCGGCCAACAAGGAATCCGCGATCTGGCCCTGACAACGAACGCGGTATTGCTTGCGAATCACGCGAAGCCCTTGTTCGACGCCGGTCTGCGCCGCCTCAATATTCATCTCGATACCTTGGATCGCGAGCGCTTCGCTCAAATCACCCGTCGCGACGAGCTTCCGCGCGTGCTCGCGGGTATCGACGCCGCTCTCGACGTGGGCTACCCGGTGATCAAGTTGAACGCCGTCGCCATCAAAGGCCTGACGGAGCCTGACGTCATTTCGCTCGTCCGTTATGGGCGCGAGCGCAACATTGAAGTCCGCTTCATCGAATTCATGCCGCTCGATGGGCGCTCGCTATGGTCTTTGGATCGCGTCCTCACCGCCGACGATATGATCGCTATGCTCGCTGAGGAATTTGGGCCGCTCACCGCGGTGCCGGATGCCGATCCGCGCGCCCCAGCGACCGAATACCAATTCGCCGATGGCTCCCGCGTTGGTTTCATCGCGTCGGTGAGCCGGCCGTTCTGTCTGAATTGCAACCGCCTGCGGCTCACCTCAGACGGCAAGCTGCGCTATTGCCTCTTCGCAAGAGAAGAAACCGATATTTGCCACTTGCTCGACGACGAGCCCGGGCTGCAGGAAGCCATCCGCTCTACCGTCCGGCAAAAGTGGGCCGGCCACGAGATTAATCGACCGACCTTTTTGCCGCCCGAACGCGCGATGTACTCCATCGGCGGTTAGGCGCGGCTGGCTCCCTCTGCCGGCCTGCATTCATAAAACGCCGGCGCCTTCCCATACCATTCTTGATAAGCAGCGCCCAAATGCTGTTCGAAATTAGCGACGGCTTCCGGCGCCACCAGATTTACTGTGCAGCCGCCAAATCCGCCGCCTGTCATCCGCGCGCCATACACGCCTGGAATTTCAATAGCGGTGTCCACCAGGAAATCGATCTCTTCGCAACTGATCTCATAATCATGCTGCATGCTGCGATGCGACGCCACAAACAACCTGCCCATTTCGGCGAGATCGCCGCTCCGCGCCGCCGCGGAAAAATCCACTACGCGCCGGTTATCGGAAATCACATGGCGGGCGCGCCGCCGCGCGATTTCCGGAATCGTTGCTTCTATCGCTTGGAAGCGTTCGAGCGTCACATCGCGCAAACTCTGGACGTGGGGATCGCTCTTCCGAATCGCCGCGACCGCTTCCTGGCATTCGGCTACGCGCTGCCGGTAGGCCGACGTGCCCAGTTCATGCTTCACCATCGAATTCACCGCGATGATCCGGACGTTTTCCGGCAATTGCACATATTCGTGTTCGAGACTCCGGCAATCGATTTTCAGCGCCGCTCCGGAATGGCCGAATACCGCGGCGTACTGATCCATGATTCCGCACGGCATGCCGACGAATTGCGATTCGGCGCGCTGCCCCAGCCGCGCGATTTCGATTCGTCCCATCCGCCGTTCGCCCAACAGAGCCATTGCAGTTGCAATTTCGAGCGCTGCCGAAGAACTCAGGCCGGCGCCCGCCGGTACATCGCTCGCTATATACAGATCGCAAGGTTCGATTGGAAATCCGGCCGTCGCCAGTTCGCGCGCCACGCCGACAACATAATCGCTCCATTCGCCGCGCGGCTTGGCGAATGTCAGTTCTGCGACACCGATGCAAAACTCACGATCCATGTCGCGCGAGTAAATCCGCAAACAGGAGTGGTCTGCCGGCAAGATCGCCGTGTAACAAGCCATATCGAGCGCGATCGGCAATACAAAACCAAGGTTGTAATCGGTGTGCTCGCCGATTAGGTTCACGCGGCCGGGCGCTCGATATATGACAGGTTCCGCGCTTCCACTAAAGCGCGCTACGACTTCGCCCGGTAAGAGAGCCAAAGCAGGCAGCCTCCGAAAATCAGCAGCATCAATCCGCACCATAAATTCACGTTCACGCCCGGTTCGAGCGGCGCCTGCACCTCCGGCGAGAACAGCCCATACGCGAGCAGAAGCAAACCTAGTACGGCGAAAAGAAATCCAGTCGGCCTGCGGAGATCGTTCATGAGCGGTTTACCAATAAATAATATTCACGATGACCAGCACCGCGAGCACGATGATCGCCAGCGGTCCCGGCCGCTTGTACCAAGGCGCGTTCTCTTCGCGTGGAATATCTGTCACGCCGTATACCAGGTTGTGAAGCTCGCTTTCCGGCTTCGGTTGTGTCATAAGGCTGATGACGATTGTGATCACCAGGCACACCGTCCACGAGATGATCGCTATCCAGTAATTCTGCGCCATGGTGGAAATGAATTCGTGCGTGTTCGCAATCCACCCGCCTTTGCCTTCGGCGACAGACAGGCCATGCACGAGAGCTGCTGCCGTAGTGCCGGCCAGCAATCCGGTAAATGCCGCATGTCCCGTAGTGCGCTTCCAGAACATGCCCAGCAGAAATGTTGCAAACAGCGGCGCGTTTACAAACGCGAACACCAGTTGCAGAAAATCCATCATGTTGTTGAACGTGGTCGCCATGTACGCCGTCCCGATCGAAAGCACCACGCCCACAACCGTAGTAACTCGCCCAACCCAAAGATAGTGGCTGTCCGGGGCCTCTTTCCGGATATAGCCTTGATAGATGTCGTAAGTGAATACCGTATTGAAGGCCGTCACATTGCCGGCCATACCCGACATGAACGACGCCATCAGCGCCGTCAATCCGATTCCCAGCATCCCGGAAGGATAAAACTGCGCCATCAGGGTCGTGAGCACCTGGTCGTAGTCGTACCCCGTGCCGCCCGCTTTAATCGGCAGTTGATAACCGCTCGACATCTGCATGAGCGCCACCGCAGCGATACCCGGTAGAATCACCACAAACGGCATGAGGATTTTCGGGAAGGCGGCGATCAATGGCGTCTGCCGCGCGCCGTGCATACTATCGGCCGCCATCGCGCGCTGGACCACCAGAAAGTTCGTACACCAGTAGCCGAACGACAACACAAAGCCCAGGCCGGCTACTAGCCCGAAGATTTCGACGCCCATTGGATTCTCGGTCGAGTGCACAGCGTAGCGCCAGGAGTGCGTCATCACCGGCTGCAGCCGTCCCGCAATGCCGCTCCAGCCGCCGGCCTTCTCCACCGCCAGCAGCGAACGCGGCGCGAATCCGAGCACAATTAAAAAGAACTGAACGACTTCGTTATAGATGGCGCTCGTCAAACCGCCGAGCAGTGTGTAAATCAGTACGATCGCCGCCGATAGCAGTACTGAGCTG
>JAICIH010000237.1 GCA_025924475.1 Bryobacteraceae bacterium | reverse complement strand
TCCATGCCGAGATTGATCAGCCGGATGCGCACGCGATCGCCAAGGCGCACTACCAGCGGAGTCGTCGCCGGACCGGTCTTGCCGTTAAACACGAGCCAATTGAATTCCATATTCATGGTGTTCGGCACAGTGTTATTCGGAAGCACCGCGTATTCCTGCAAAAGAAGCACGAAATCTTTATCCACGCGCGGCGTATAGGCAGCTTTCGGATGCATGATGAAGGCTCCCAGCATGCCCATCATTTCCTGCATCGCCATATGGGAGTGGTAGAAAAACGTGCCCGCCTGGTGCAAAGTGAACTCGTAGATGAAACGGCCGCCGGGCGGAATAGGGTCCTGGCTGATGCCCGGACCGCCGTCCATATTGTGCGGGATCTCGAACCCATGCCAGTGCATCGAAGTAGGCTCGGGCAAGTGGTTATCGACGATGACACGCACGCGGTCGCCTTGCGTGATTTGAATCGTCGGCCCCGGAGCGCTCCCGTTGAAGCCCCACACATCCAGCGTTTTGTGTGGCGTGATCTGCTGCTTCACAGGCTCGGCAATTAGATGGAACACCTTCGTCCCGTTATCCACCGTAAACGGCAGATCGGCGATGTCGGGGGATGCCACGTGTATCGGGCTTTCCTCCGCGCGCGCGAGCTTCGAGGCCGAAAGCATTCCCGCGCCCAGCCCTAATGCATTGCGAAAAAAACTACGTCGATTCTTCATTTCTGTACTCCTTCATCAAATAAACAGAACCGCGCGCGTCAGCAAGCGGCCGGCTACTACTAAGTTTCTGGTCGATGAAGGAATCAGATACGAAGTACGGAGAATCGGCCCGGCGGCGATCCGCAGCCAAGCAATTCCGCAGGCGCGCTACGAATGCCGGTGAGCGAATCACACACCGGCGCGTCGGCCAACATCACAGGCAGCGCAGCCGGCACCGTTTTGGCAAGATCGGCGCTGGCTTCGACACCAGCCGTGTTCGATTGCCGGAAATGACAGGCCGCGTGCCCATCGTTCGAAGGACGGGACGAATGATGGCAGCCCGGCGAGGGCTTGCAATGCGAAGCAAGACACAGCCCGTAGCACTGGCTATTGCCAATCAAGGCCGCCATTAACAGCACCGCGACCAT
The DNA here is from genome assembly GCA_025924475.1 of Bryobacteraceae bacterium. Lineage (GTDB taxonomy): Bacteria > Acidobacteriota > Terriglobia > Bryobacterales > Bryobacteraceae > Bog-105. The sequence goes on along the minus strand of JAICIH010000237.1, from coordinate 8,401 downwards.
ATGCACCCAGCGCGCCATGTCTCTCTCACTAGAACTAACACACGCGTGCTCCCTTGGCGTCCTAAGGAACGCTTGACTCGCCCACGGTTCTGTTATCTGATTGGGAGGAAGAAATCGGCCCTGGGAGGACCGTATGAACCGAATGAATCGCCGTTCGCTGCTCAAATCCGGCGCGGCCGCCGCGGGAACCGGCCTGCTGCTCCATCATCACCACGCCCATGCCGAACCGGCGCCCGCCGCGGCCGGCTCGCTGCTACTTGAAACCGCCAACCGCTTCCTTGCGGCGCTCGATAATGAACAGCGCGCCAAGGCCACCTTCCCGTTCGATAGCGACGAGCGCCTGAACTGGCACTTCATTCCGAAGACGCGCAAAGGTCTGCCGCTTCGTGAGATGACTCCCTATCAGAAGCACCTGGCGAGCGCGCTGCTGAGCGCGGGATTGAGCCAGACTGGCTACATCAAAGCGGTCACCATCATGAGCCTCGAGGATGTCCTGAAAACGCTCGAGAACGCGAGTGACGAATACAGAAATCCGGAAAAATATTTCTTCTCGATTTTTGGCGTGCCGTCGGCCACCGATGCTTGGGGATATCGCGTCGAGGGTCATCATCTCAGCCAGAACTACACGATCGTAAACGGAAAAGTGACCGACGCGCCCAGCTTCTTCGGCGCAAATCCCGCTGAAGTGCGGCAGGGGCCGCGCAAAGGTCTGCGCACTCTGGCCGCCGAAGATGACCTGGGATTCGACTTGATCCAATCACTCGATGCGCCGCAGCGAAAAGTTGCCATCGTCGATCCTACCGCTTACAAAGATATTCTTACGGCGGCCAGCCGCAAAGCCGCGCTCACCGGACAGCCCTCCGGCTTTTCAGCGTCGAATATGAACGCGAAACAATTCGATGCGCTGCGAGCGCTGCTCCATGAATATGCGCGCAACGTGCCCGGCAATCTCGCCGAGCGCCGCACGGACCAGATCGCCAAAGCCGGCAAAGAAATATTTTTCGCCTGGTCGGGCGGCATCGATCGCGGCAGCCCGCACTACTACCGCCTACACGCGCCCGCTTTCCTGATTGAATTGGACGACACGCAGGATCACGCCAATCACATCCACTCGGTTTGGCGTGATTTTAACGGCGACTTTGGCGCGGACCTGCTAAAGCAGCACTACGACTCGCATCATTAGGCTATACCACCTGCCGCGATACCGGGAAATGGCGCGCGGGTCTCCAAAGAGCTATTCTCGTTTCGCATGGATCTGCAAAGTGAAATCGCGGCTCACGATCTGAAAGCGCTCTCGATCGGGCATTACATACAGGGCGGAATCATGGCATTTTATTCGCTCGTCGCACTCGCATACGGCGCGTTTGTCGCGACTATCGTCACGAAAGTCGGAGCCGCCGGCCAGCAGCAGCTACCGGACGGCATCCTAGCCATCTTGTCGATTGTTTTCTCAGCCGTCCTGTTTGCCTCAGCGCTTTACACGCTTTGCATTTTTCTTGCCGCGCGCTGGCTTGGCCGCCGCCAGCATATTCTGTTTATCCAGATCGTTTCCGGCCTGAATTGTCTGTTCATTCCCTATGGGACGGTTCTCGGAGTCTTTACGCTCGTGGTGCTGGCGCGTCCCCAAGCGAAGCTTTTGTTTTCCGGACCGGCCGCCGAAACCGCCGTTGCGGAAGCGTAACAGAAAATCTTTCGCAGTATTCAGAACCCGCCTCCGCATCGCCGTATCCGGCATCATACGGGCTAAAGCAACTGCCCCGATCATGGTCGAAAAAACGGCAAAGAATGCTCGCTCTTTGTCCACCATGCGTTTACCAGGCATGAACCGAACAAGCCGATTCTTGTAATTCACCATTGCGGCAGTAATTCCGGTTCTCACGTGTTTTTCGGACCGGGCCAGCTCGGGCGCAAGAGACGCCAACGGGCATCCATTCCCGGGATGATCGCAGTGCTCGAGACTCAGGTACGCGGCCACAATCGCCTTCCACTCCGATCCGGCCGGAGCCTCCTCGGCTACCCGGACAAGCCACTCCGCGGTCTCGTCGAACGCTTCGCCAATCGACGCGACTAACAAATCCGCTTTGCTCGGAAAATGCTTATAAAATCCGCCATGCGTCAGCCCTGTGTCCTGCATGACAGTGGCGACACTTGCGCCACTTAGTCCTTCGGCGCGCAACCGCCGCGCGGCGTCCTCCACGATTCTCTTGTGGGTGTTCGCCTTATGTGTGCCTTCGTAACGCATTGGATTATATCCATCATCCTAAACAAATGAAAAACTGGAATCCATTGAATGATGCCTATCATCCTAAACCCACGAAAGGAAATTCAACCATGTCTCACCCTATATTGGTTACCGGCGCGGCAGGCGGAGCCCAAGGCTCTACCGGCCGTCTTGTCACAGAATCACTGCTACAGAAAGGTTTTCCCGTGCGGGCGCTCGTCCACAGCCTGGATGCCAGGTCGGACCGTCTCCGCCAACTCGGCGCGGAACTAATCCAGGGCGATCTTCTGGATCCGGCCTCCACTCGCACCGCCTTGCAAGGCGTCAAGCGCGCGTATTTCACCTATCCCGTGGCTGACGGTTTGATGGAGGCGACCACAATTTTCGCGCAAGCTGCCCGCGAAAGCGGAACGGAGCTTGTGGTCAACCTTTCACAATTGCAGAACACCCCGCAGGCCCCGAGCTTCCGGAATCTGCAGCACCGACTGGCCGACCAAATCTTCAATTGGGCCAATGTGGGCGCTGTCCATCTCCAAGCGCCGCCATTCTACGAGAACGTACGCGCTCTGATTGCCAGAAGCGTCGCGGAGCAAAATACGATGTTCCTGCCCTGGGGTAAGGGAGACGCGATCTTTCCGCTTGTGGGCGCCGAAGATGTTGGCCGTGTCGCGACAGCGCTCCTGGCGAACCAGGGCTTACCTGGCGAAAATGCGTACGAGCTGATTGTCGAATTGCCGACAGTGAAAGAAATTTCCGATACTGTCGCCGCCGTGCTCGGCCGGCCGATACGGTATATAGAAATTACAGACGAGCAGTGGTCACAGGCCGCCGCGCAGCAGATCAATGCTCATGCTGTCGACCATCTTTCTCATCTGTGGCGCTTCTTCCGCGAACTTCACATCCGCAAAGGCGAGGATCGCTTCCGCTCGACCGCCGGCGAGATTCGGGCGCTTACGGGAATTGAGCCACAGACGCTGGAACAATTTTTCCAGCGCGCAGGCCTACGGTGATGCCGTCTTTTTATGCGCTAACCGGTCGCAGGCATCGCCCGCTCCCAAGATCTTCATCGCATCGCCGCCGCCCTCGATGAAGGCGATCTTGCCGTCTTTGTCGATCACGAACGTCACCCGATTCGCGACGGCCGCTGTCGGAATATAGACGCCGTATTCCTGGCTTACTTTGCGATTGACGAAGTCGCTCAGCAGTGGAAACGACAAGCTCAGGCTTTGGGCAAATGCTCTTTGGGATGGAATATTGTCCGTGCTGATGCCAAATACCTTCGCGCCTGAGGCTTGAAACTTTTGCATACCAGCCTGGTACGCTTTCATTTCCGCCGTTCAACCACCGGTGAACGCGGCGGGAAAGAATGCCAGCACTACGGTGGTCTTGCCGATGTAATCGGCCAAATGAACGCCGCCGCCTTCCGTGGAAGGCAGCGTAAAGTCCGGCGCGCGGTCCCCTACCTTCAAAGTGCTGGAAGTGGGAGGCTGCGCGAGCGCGATGCAGCTCATGGCGCTCACCAAAGCCAGAAATCTAAAGAGACGCATGATAGACCTCGATGGAATCAACGGTAGCACGTTTATTCAAACCGGGGTTTATTCAAACCGGACGCTATATTCCGTGCCGGCCTGGCTGCGAAATTCAACACAGCCGTGTTCGTCTTGCGTGACGTGTACCGGCTTGCCTTGCGAGGTGATGGCGGCAATGCGTTGATCTTTTGGAGGACGCAAGCGCTGCAGCTCATTTCGGCTCGCGCGCAGAGTGGCCGCTGTCGCCTTGCCGCCCGCCCAAGCCAAATCCACCTGCCAACCGCCCCGCGCGCGCAGGCCTGTAAAACTGCCTTCCGGCCATACGTGCGGAAGCGCCGGCAAAAAGCGCAACTCGCCGTTCTGGCTCTGCAATAACATCTCCGCCATACCTGCCGCCCCGCCGAAATTTCCATCGATCTGGAATACCGGCGTCGGTTTCGCTGGATGGGAGTCCATCAAATTCGGAAAGGTGGATTGACGCAGCAGTACCTGCAAACTCTCATACGCTCGATCTCCTTCCTGGAAGCGCGCCCAGTAATTCACCACCCAGGCACGGCTCCAGCCGGTCTGGCCGCCGCCGTTAGCAAGCCGCCGCTCTAGAGTTACCCGCGCAGCTTTAGCTAAGTCCGGCGTGCGGAAGATATCGATCTGGTCGCCGGGATAAAGCGCCCACAAATGCGAAATATGCCGATGCCCCGGCGCGGCCTCTTCATAATCTTGCTGCCACTCCTGCAACTGTCCGAGCTTTCCGATGCGGAACGGCGGCAGACGCTTGAGAGCCGCCTGCAGCTTACCGCTCATATCGCCGTCGCGGCGCAAAATTTTCTGCGCCTCAATCAATCTTTCGAATACCGCGCGCGTGATCTCGATATCCATAGTTGGCCCCATGCACAACGAGTGCGCCGAGCCATCCGGCAGTTTGTATTTGTTCTCGGGTGAGAGCGAAGGCCCTGTCACCAAATGGCCATCCGCATCCGGCGTTAAATAATCGAGCAAAAATTGTCCCGCGGCGCGCAGGATCGGATAGGCGCGCGCGGCCAGATACTGCGTATCGCTGGTAAAGGCGTAATGTTCCCAAAGCTGGAGCGAGAGCCACGCGGCGCCCATCGGCCAGATGCCGGAAGGAACGCCATCCACCGGCACGGCATCGCCCCACACGTCTGTGTTGTGGTGCAGAACGAAGCCGCGCGCGCCGTAATACGCCTTCGCCACCGCCTCGCCGCGCGGACGCGCCAGCGCGAGTAACTTATACAAAGGCTCATCCATCTCCGGCAGCGCTGCCACCTGCGCCAGCCAGTAATTCATTTCTGTGTTGACGTTGATCGTGAACTTACTGCCCCAGGGAGGCTGCATGCTTTCGTTCCAGATGCCTTGTAAGTTCGCCGGCAGCGGCGCATCGGGCCGGCTGCTCGCAATCAGAAGATAGCGGCCGTATTGGAAATAGAGCATCAGCAGATGCTCGTCATCGCTGCCTGCGGCGGCGCGGCGCAGGCGTTCGTCCGTCGGCATACTGGCCAGCGGGTCCACGGCGCTGCCGAGTTGCAGCCAGGCGCGCTCGAAATATTTAGCGTGATCGGCTACTGCGCGCTCGCGCAGCTCCGTGTACGGCTTCGAGGCAGCTTGCAGGTCCGCATGAACGTTCGGACGATCCAAGCTGGTTCCTGCTGCCAAAACTAACGTGATGCGGTCTGCTTTCTCCACCGTAAGCGTATCTTTCGCGGCCGAAACCGTTCCGCCCTCGGCGACCGCTTTAAGTTCGGCGCGAAACCGAATCGATCCTTGGCGCTCCGGCGTGCTTGCCAGCGCCAGCGTATCCTTACTAAGCGCTTCCGTCGCCGCGTCCTGCTGCCGCGTCATCGTAGCCGAGAAAGAAATACTCGCCGGCCGGTTCGCCGAAATCCGGATGACGATCACTTGATCCGGATCCGACGCAAATACTTCCCGCGTATATTCGACGCCATCGGCCACATACTGTACGCGCGTCACTCCGGTCTCAAGATCGAGTTCGCGCCGGTATTCTTCAACCGGCGCTCCATGCGAAAACGTGAGCCACAAATCCCCGAGCGGCTCATAGACAGGCAGTCGCCGTGGCACGGCCAGCATGTCTTGCTCGGCCAGCTTCTCCGCTTGCGCCACCTCGCCGGCGAACAAGAGCCGGCGAATCTCCGGAACAGCTTTACCCGCGGCCGGATTTCTGCGATCTCGCAAGCGATCCGCCCACAGCGTACTGTCGTTCAATTGAATTCGTTCTTTGTCCGTGCCGCCAAACACCATCGCGCCGAGCCGGCCGTTTCCGATGGGCAACGCCTCGGTCCAATGATCGAGCGGCGCCGGTTGGCGGTACCAGAGGAGCGCAAAGGGCGCGGATGCACGCCGCCAGACAATGAAGGAACTCGCTGACTTTTTGGGCCGCGCGCTTGATACCGCACCCGTTTTGCGCGTGTCCCTCAAAAGCATAGGCGTTTCATGCTTCGACGCGGCGGCGACCGCGCGGAACGGAAAAGCCGCGAGCAGGATGCTGAAAATGGATGCCGCTCTCATCAGCGCAAGTGTATCCCAACTCTCAAACCCGAGCCGTGAGCCGGCTGGGCCTTGACAGTCGTCGCCGGAATGGCTTATTCTCGACTCGCAGTAGGAATTGAAACGTATCAATTTCTTCACTGGGGGAACCAATGTCTCGCTTCCGTTTTGTCTCACTTGCAGGTCTCTGCCTGTTCGCCGCCATTTCGCTTTACGGCCAGGTCAACACATCTTCCATCGCCGGTCTACTCACCGACGAAAGTGGCGCGGTCGTCCCGCACGCCACCATCACTGTGACTCAGGAAGGCACCGGACTCGTGCGCACGGTAACCAACTCCGATAGCGGCGAGTATGTGGTGCCGCAGCTACCTCCCGGACGCTACAGCGTAAAAGCCGAAGCAGCGGGTTTTCAGTCGGCGGTCGCCAACAATGTCGCTCTCGACATCGCGCAGCGCGCGCGGCTGGATTTCACGCTCCATGTCGGCGCCGTTTCGCAGCAAATCGAAGTTACCGGGCGCGCCGAGGTCATGGACACCGATACCGCATCGCTCGGGCAAACCATCGAGCGGCGCACGGTGCAGGATCTGCCATTGAACGGCCGCAATTATTTAACCCTCGGCTCGCTATCTCCCGGAGTCGTTCCGCAGATTCCGTCGTCGCAAGGCCCGGCAAGCTTCGTCGGATCGACCACCGGGCGTCCCGACCGCAGCATTCTGGTCGGCGGCCAGCGTGAAAGTTCCACCAGCTATCTTCTCGACGGCGTCGAGCTGCGCAATCCACGCGTCGGTGATACATCGATTAATCCGTCAGTGGATGCGATTCAGGAATTTAAAATCCAGCGCAATTTCTTCGAGCCGGAGTTCGGCAATTCGCCAGGGATTATCAACGTCGCTACCAAATCCGGCACTAACGAGTGGCACGGCAGCGTCTACGAGCTGCTCCGCAATGATCGCTTCGATGCGCGCAATTTCTTTTCGTCCAGAGTGGAACCATTCAAACGCAATCAATTCGGATTTAGCCTCGGGGCGCCTATTGTCAAAGACAAGCTATTTATCTTCGGCAATTACGAAGGCATGCGTCAGCGGCTCGGCGTGATTCAGCGCGGCCTGTATCCCACCCAGACTCTGCTCAGCGGCAATTTCACCGGCCAGAACCCGATTTACGATCCGACCTCCACGCCCGATGGTTTCAATCGCCAGCCGTTTCTGGGCAACATGATTCCGGCCAGCCGCATTAACCCGGTCGCCAAAAATTTCTTTCCTTACATTCCTGTCGTGAACGGCCCGACAGTGCAAGGCGCAAATTTGACGGGCACTCCGGTACAGGCGATCGACGACGACCAGGACACTGTACGAGTCGATTGGATCATCTCGCCCAAAAATTCTCTGTTCGGCCGTCAAACCTGGCAGGACTCGCCCTTAACCCCCGCATCGCTTGTGCCGCTTGGAGGAACGCTCGTTACTTCGGGCGGACGTAACGAAGTCGCGCAATTGACGACCATGGTCACCTCCACTACCGTCAACGTCTTCCGCGCCTATCACGCCTATGCGCAACTTTTCGGTAAGCAGGTACCTGTCGACTCCAACCTGGCCGCCGCCATCGGCATCACTGGCATATCGACCGACCCGGTGAATTGGGGCGTTCCCGGCGTCGGCTGGACCGGCTTCTCCGGCATCGGCAGCAACGGCCTTACGCAAGGAAATCGCATCAACAGCTACGAACTGGCCGACAGCTTTTCCTGGGTGAAGGGCGGGCACTCCATGAAATTCGGCGCGGAAGTGCGGCAATCGCGGGTGTTCCTCGATTCCGATAACGGCCCGCGCGGCTCTTTTACGTTTGGCCCCAACTGGACGGCTGCGGCAGATCCCGTCACTGGCAATCCCGTGACGAATACCGGAAACTCGGTTGCCGACTTCCTGCTCGGATATCCCACGAATATGAGCGGTGCGATTGGCACCTCGCAAACCCATTTTCAGTACTACACCAACAATTTCTACGCGCAGGACGATTGGAAAGTCACCCGTTCGCTCAGCATCAACTACGGATTGCGCTATGAATATGTCACCCCACCGGTAGCGCAGGAACTGAATCATGTGTTCGGCTTCGATCCAGCCACCGGCAAGCAGCTTTT
>JAICIH010000236.1 GCA_025924475.1 Bryobacteraceae bacterium | reverse complement strand
GGGTGGTTTCATAGCGCAGGTTAGAGAGCCAGGCGTTTGTCGTCGATTGTGCCATCGTCCAGGAAACAGTTCCCTTGCAGCAGGGTGGCGCGGTTGCGCAGCCAGTGGTGTTGGGCCATGCGCTCGACCAGGATCAGCTCGGTGCGGTTCTTCGGGCCGTACTCATTTTTGAGGTCGATGACGAGCTGGTCGAATTCTACGGCGCTTTCCCAGGGGAGGAGGATAAACATGCCGCCTCGATAGGAGAGACCGTGGATAACGTGGTTCTTAGAGGATGCGGCCTTACCCTCGATCGTCGTCGGACCGCAGGAGAGTTTTGCGTTGGCCTGATTGGCTTGGATCTGAGCTTGCGTTGACATAGATGGAAATGTCCCTTCGCGCGTGAGTTTCGCGCGAGGGCGTACCGGGCGGGAGTATTTTGGGTGGGTAAGTAGCTGCAGGACAGGGGGATGGCTTTTTTTGCTCAATGGTGACTCGCCCAGAGCTGGTCAATCCTTATTGTTCAATGACCAGCACCGCAAAAGAACCGGCAATGACCGGACCTCGTCTGCCGCCGGGAGGCGTTGGGCCGAACTTCCCGGACGCCACGTAGACGCGATGATTGGCCGGATCCAGGCCCATGTTGCGCGATCCCCGTGGCGTTTCGATTGTCTGGGCGACGTGGTACTGATCCGGCGAATCCTGGTGAATTACCGTCAGGGTCCCATCGGCATTTGAGGCGAACACATTCCCGAAGGCGGGATCGTATCCCGCGCCATCCACACCGGACCCGATCGGAAGCATCGTAATCACGCGCCCGTTCCGATAGTCGAAGATTGCCAGCACGCCACTGCGGCAGCCACTGAAAAGGCGGTGATGCGCCGTGTCGATCGCCATGGAAACGGGCTGCTTGCACGGCGCAGTGGACCAGCGGCGAGTGACTTTGGCGGCCTTAGAATCGATTTCGACTACCTCGTTCGTATCGGTGAGATTGGCGTAAAGCTTCCCATCTCCGGCGGAGGCGCCAGATTCGGGCTTGCCGCCCAGTTGAATATTGGTAACCAGGTTTCCGCTCGAATCGATGACGGTCGAGGAATGGTTGTCGCCGTTGAGCGTGAATACGCGGTCCGATGACGCATCGTACACAATGGCGTCTGCATCCTCCGCGGCGGGAATGCGCTTCAGACTTTTGAAAGTCTTCGCGTCGAACATGATCACCGATTGATCTTTGCCCGCGGTTGCAAACCCGTGCCCCGAGCCGCCCGCGATAGCCGTGCCGTGCGCCCCGTTTATGCCGGTGACCTCGCCCAGCAAAGTTCCCTTATCGTCATCGACAACCATCACGCGATTTTGCCGCGCGATGAATAGCCGGTGATTTGGAGGGTCAGGCACAACATAGTCCCAACTTCCGTCGCCTCCAAGAGTGTAGGTGTGAGTGATGCGATACGAAGACTTCGATTGCCCAGGCAGCAGCACCGCTGTTGACAGAATGAGAAATGCGATCACGACTTTCATATCTTTGTCCTCCCCGTAGATGTTGTATCGAACTGCAGATCGATATGGCAGTATTTCTTCCTAAGGCTATTCCGAATCGGCTGAGATCGCCGGGCACTACATTTAATCGCGGTGATGAAGGACCAAATAATGTGTAACGACCGTCCCGAGCGCTGCCCCAACAAAAACATCTGACGGAAAATGAGCGTTGGTGGGTAAGCGCGAGAACGCGACGGCGCCTGCCAGGGCGTAGGCGACGAACGGAACCCAACGATGGCGGTGATAGTAGCGTTCTGTGTAGACGTCTGCGAGCGCAAACGCCGTCATCGCGTGGCCTGACGGAAAACTTCCGTTAAGAGGGTCTGAATCGAACCAAGTGTCCCAGTAGTTTCCGTTTGGTCCGATGCTTTCCGGTCTGGCGCGACGGTTGATGAGCTTCATCCCAAACGTGATGATCTGAACGTCAATAATCGCTTCTCCGGCGAGAAACGCCGTCTGTTTTCCGTAGCTATCGTGCTCTCTAGCACTCCACGCATAAAGAGCTACAGGGGTCAAAAACATTGCGGCACTGGTGTTCGTGCCGCTCGCGATCCTGTTGAACCCCTGAAAGCTGCTGGTCCGCGAGAAGTACGGCGTATCGTACGGGTCGAGTGCCACCAAGCCAGCCGCCAGTGTTCCGATACAAAGCGTAGGCTTCCAGTGCGTTCCCTTTGTGATGAGATGGACGGGAAACGTAATTACATGCTTCTGATCGTGAACGACATCTCGCGCCAGCGTTTTCCAAATCTGGCCGTCTCTCAGGGAAATCTGTTCCGGTACTCGATTGGAAGAGCCGGCATCCGCGTTAGCCGGATCGGCGGCCCACCCCTCGAAAGCGCAAACCATCAAAGCGAATGCCGCTGCTGGGACGCATGTGCGTTTCGAAAACATCACGACCAAGCCCACTTTTCCGATCACGAGCAACGTCCTATTAATGGAACCGCAGGAATTTTATCCGAGATATCTGAAGAATCCATGAAAGCCTTCATGGCCCGGCGTTTTCTACTGCGCACCCGCAGCGGCGGTTTGCATTGATGCAATTGCTTTCAGTTCGTAAAGCTGTACCACAAGTTGGCTCCATTGTTCTTCTGGCAACCGAGAATTACGGAGATACGAACGAAAGCACAGGCCAATGTTGGCAGGCTGCGACTCAATACAATGCCTCCACAGTGTTAGTTGCAAAAAGCGGGCGAACGCAAACAGAAAACGTGATTCTGGTAGTACTGGATGGGTCCGGCGATCCAGGATAGGGGGATACTTTTTGTCAAATCGTGATCGTGCCCCTGGTGATATATAAGCAGTCGATCTCTGAGCCTGTTAGGCGAAGAGTTCTCGATCCAGGATCTTGCGGGGGTCTTTATAGTCCTCTTCCCACCATGCTTTCTCATGTGCTTTTCGTGGGGGCTTCGCCAGTTGCAGATTCTTTCGAGCAGTTTTGGCCTCTTGCTGAGCTACTCGGAAATGGCAATGGTCGAAGATGCGGAGCGCCTCGACCATATACGAAACGGCGATTCTTCTGTCGCGGATGAGCAGGAGATTTTCTCCATTGGATGTGTCCGCGACAGTTGAAAAGTTGTAGGAACCCACGTACACGCGCGCGGTGGGCTTATCGAAATCGATAACTAGGAATTTATGATGCATGCGCGTGCCGCCTCCGCCGGTGGGCTCTGACTTAAATGGCTCCGGAACATTTTTTGACAATTCTGCCGGATTGACAAGCGTAACCTTGCCGTTCGGCTTTTGCAGGTCGACACCGCTCACTTCATCATCCAAACCCGGTACTTTGTGGTCGGAAATGCCGTAAGAAAATATCTTGTTATTCGCTTTAATATTCTTCACGGCATTTCGGATGGCGCCCGGCGTCTGGTAAAGGAATGCGAGCGAAAAAAACAGATTCGAGGTCGTGTTGTTTTCTATGTCATCCGCAATGGATTGCAGCACCGCGTTCTTTTTCGAGCGTGGAGAAAAGCCTATCTGTACGTCGGGACCCCTCAGTTTCAGGCTGTTCCATCTCGCGGAATTCGTCTTGCTGAATCCGGACACAGCATCGTTATTCCAATAGTTCTCAAATGCATCTCGAAAAACTTTCACCGAAGTCTTGCCACGCAGGATAATGGCATTGTTGTTTTGCACAAAGAAGCCCCGCCAGGAATGGTTGGTCGAACCGCACAGCGCGGCCTGCACCTTCGGGCCATCGACGACAACGATTTTGTTGTGCTGTAGCTTGCCCATGTGCTGCCTTTTGACGGTGGCGGCGGCAGCCGCGATTCGCTTGGCGGCCTGTGTTTCTGCCGAGCGCACTTTGCCATGTGCACCATCGTTGTCGATGATAAGTCTCAAACGCTTGCCTAGTTTTTCGTAACGTGAGACTACGTCCGGCTCATTGAGGTCATACACGATCGCGCAAACTTTCGCCTTCTTGTCGGCAATTGCCTGATCAAGAATCTCAATAATTGCGCTTCGCGCCTCGAAGCCCATCCACGCCAAAGCTTTCTTGGACTTCGGATGCGTTGGGACGAAGTCCAGCCCGCCGTCGGCTTTCGCGGGCAGCAGCGTTTTAATTTCATCTGCTCCATACCTGTCCACAAATGCCTGTGACGAAACGAATCCGCGCGTGAATGCGACGTTCAACAGGCCAGGGTACGTCTCGCGCTGAAGCGCGATTTCCGCGTCCTGGCTTTCTCCATAGCTCAGTTCATCTGACGCGTTCATGAATACGGGAGTCACCCGATACGTGAATTCCCCCTTCAGCTCGGCGTTCCGCGGAAAATGTACCCAGCGGAATTTTTGGATCGGCGACAGCCTGCTCGAGAGGATGTTGCCAGCCACAGCGCCGTCTGCACCAGGGAAAGACAACCGATTTTTGACAGCGAAGAATTTGACGCCGTTAGGCTTTTTATACTCAATTGCGAAGCCGACAAAGTCCTTCGGCGGCGTTCCTTTCTTCCAGTTCATTGCGATGAGTACCATTCCCTCACCGCGATGAAGTTTGAGCGTAAATAGCGCCGCCTTATTAGATCCCGTAGCCTGGAAGTCGCTGACCATGGTACGCCTCTCCTTTCATCTGGATGCGACCGGAAACTGAACTGTGATTCTGTCTTATGTGATCTAAGTAGTCAACCAGTCGTTTTTTTTTAGCAGTAATACGGTGCCGCGAGCTTACTAAAAGTGCGAACGCCATCGTGTTAGGTGAGGAATCCGATGTATACGGGCGTTCTTTTGTTGGGAATCCGTTTACTTAAGCGGTATAGAAGATAAGTCGAGGAGGCCGATTGCCAATCGGCTGCGGCTTAGCAAGCCGCCTCACATGCAGGTCTCAAACTCCGTTTTCTCAGGGTTGAGCCGCTTTTGAACGCCTCGACGCGCTGCTCTTCAGGTGGATGAAACGGAATGCTTCGCGGATCAATGCGCCTAGTTGCTCGTCATCCACCTTGGAAAGCTCTACGCCAACCCATCCCCTCACCCCAACGTAGGGCGGCCGGAAGAATGTTTCCGGCGCTTCCGCTATGAGAGCAGACTGCACACCGTCAGCTGCCGGCAGCCACACGGCGACGCGGCCATCGCCGTGGTGGTTATTTGCGAACATGGCGAACACCTGCTTCGGCGTGAAAAATGTCGGCTCGCCGTGGGAGACCTTTTCGATCGTGCCAGCAATCGATGCGCAAATGCGGCGGAGGCGAGCCAGTTGCTTTCCTTTGTCCAGCTTTGGCGCCGGTCCGGTTCTCGGCCGAGGAGTGTCTTTCGCCATCTGATTATTTTCGCGTTTCGAAGAAGCCATCAGCTTTTAGCAATTAGCATTCAGCTTTAATTCGGTTCGCGCTTCGCGCGGTGGTTTGATGCCCCTCCCTGCGGTCAGGGTTCCGTTGAGTTAGTTAGTCATGCTTTGTCCATGGATCGTAGCTGCCTACTGACCAGCTATGCCCTTCCGGATCCTTCAGGCCAAACTCGCGGCTGCCATAATGCGTGTCCTCGATTGGCCTTACGACGGTGGCGCCGGCTGCCTGCGCGCGTTTATAGGCGGCATCGGCATCAGGGACAACCACGTAGATACTGCACGTCTCAAAGCCGCCCAACTCTTTCGGCGATTTGAAACTACGCCCGTATGCGTCGTCCTTCTGCGAGCCCAACATCACCATGCCGCCGTTCAGTGTTAATTCCGCGTGAGCGATCGTGCCGTCGGGTCCCGGATAGACGGCGTGGCGCTCAAATCCGAGCACATTACAGAGCCATTCGATGGCGGCCGGAGCATCGTGATAGCGCAGTCCGGGCATGATGGTCGATTTCGTGTGTGTTGCAACAGTTGTCATATCGCCTTCCTCTGCTGCCCATGGTGCAACAAGGAGGCCGCTGTCATCTTGGAAAAATCGGAAATTCGCTATTCTTTTTGCGTTGCAATGTAGGTCGTCAGGTCGATCCCGGAGAACGAGCGGAATTCGTTTGCCAGGTGAGCCTGATCGTAGAAGCCGCATTCGATTGCCAGTTCGGCCCAGGGAACGTCCGCACCGGCCCGCAATTGCCGCACTGCACGTTGAAACCGTTGCAGCCGGCACCATACCTTAGGGGCGAACCCGACCTGCTCGCGGAAGATCTGCGAGAATCGCCGTTCACTCCAACCACTCCTCTGCGCTACGCCGGCAATAAAGAGGCGATTCGAGTCCCGCGCGAACTGCTCCAGCGCAAACCGCACGGCAGGATGCATATTTAAACGGCGATCTGCGTCGCCCGCCAGAAGCGTGGCCGCAAGGCAATCTTCGAGAATCTGAAGCCGAGCTTGCGGCGACAAACCCTCAAGCATGCGGCTGCGCAGAGTATCCGCATATCCGCGCCACACCTGATCCAACGGAACGTTTCGATTGCTGAGCAAATCGGCACGATCCGCAACAAGCGCCGGCAAGGCGCCGGGCGCAAACAGGACACCGGCCAAGTCTACAAGATCCGCCGTGGCAATGATCTCGTAAACCGAACGTTGCCCAACGATGAGGACTGGCGCGGTGCGCTGCTCCGATCCGCCCTCCAGGCAATCGGTCAGAAAGTCTCGGGATAGAGTCAGCACGATATGGGCGCAACCGCTGGGGAGAATGCGCTCGTGCCGATGTTCTGCGCCGGGCGCACTCATGTACCAGAGACTCCGCACAAAAGAGCGTAAGGGAGGAGCTGGTTTGCGCTCGATGTAAAGCATAAGCGCCTGCGTGCCTCATCATAGCGCGCGTACGATCCTTCTCAGAAACGATACAGTAAAGGGTGGCGCAGGCAGGCGCTAACTCATCCTCGATTCTTTCCTTCAAGATCTTCGCTATGGTTTGCGAATTCTGGCGCGCACTCCGGGCGTCAGCGCGATTGCTGTTCTTTCGCTGGCTCTCGGAATAGGAGCGAACGCCGCAATCTTCTCGCTTGTGGATCGCGTGATTCTGAGCATCCTTCCTGTCACACAGCCGGAGCGGCTGGTTCTCTTCGACAGGGTGGAGCCCTATCTGCAGTACAAAGAGTTCCGCAATCGCAGCCAGGCCTTTTCGGGAGTTGCTGGCACCGCCAGTCTCGCCGGCATCCGATTCAACGGAAGCGACAATCCCGAAAATTCGCTTACAGGCCGGCTTGTCTCCGGAAATTACTTTGACGTTCTCGGTGTTCAGCCCATGATCGGCCGCGCACTGTCGGATGCTGACGATACCGACCCGGGCGCTCATCCCGAAGTGGTCATCAGCTACGCGCTCTGGCGGGGCCGTTTTCACTCAGATCCAGCCATCGTAGGCAAAACTATCCGCCTGGGCTCAGGACGTCTGAACAGCGGCTGGAACACCGGTGGCTTCGAAGAAGATAGGCCAGTTGTTCCGTCCGACCGCAATTTCCTGGTTCTGGGCGTCATGCCGCCGGGGTTCTTTGGCGAAACGGTCGGGGAGCGCCCGGACTTCTGGGCGCCACTCACGATGGAGGAGCATTTCCTGCCTGGACGTCATTGGCTGTCGCGCCGCAGCGCCAGTTGGGTCCAGGTCATTGCCCGTCTCAAACCTTCTTATAGTCAAAAACAGGCTGAAGCGGCGACAAACATTTTGAATCGCCAGCTTCTCCTCGAGGCAGAAGGACCTGGTCTTACCGAGACACGCCGGCACGAGCTGGAACAAAACAAGATCAAATTCCTCGACGGCAGCAAAGGATTTTCGGACCTCAGACGACAGTTCGCAAGGCCGCTCTGGGTATTGATGGCGATGGTTTGCGTGGTGCTGCTTATTGCCTGCGCGAATCTGGCCAATCTTCTTCTCGCGAGAGGAACGGCTCGGCGGCGCGAAATAGGAACCAGGCTGGCTCTGGGTGTAGATCGCCCCAGACTGGTGCGCCAGCTAATCACCGAAAGCTTCCTGCTTTCTCTATTCGGGGCTGTTTTAAGCGTGCCCATTGGTTGGTTTGCGAGCCGTGCAATGTTCGCCATGGTCTCGGCCGGTAATCCGGCACTCGTGATCGACTTGATGCCCGATGGCCGCGTTCTGTTGTTTACGGGAGCTATTGCCGTTCTGACCACGTTGTTGTTCGGCGTGGTTCCTGCGCTTCGATCTACTCGAGTGGATATTCACTCCGTTTTAAAAGAAAGCGCCCGCGCCACTACGAGCAGCCGCTCGCGCATGACCGGAGAAAAAGCCGTCGTCCTTGTTCAGGTTGCGCTTTCGACAATTCTGCTGTTCGGCATGGCGCTATTTACTCGAACGTTGTACAACCTCCGGACGCAGGACCTTGGCTATTCACCGGAGCGACTCATCACCGCCAGAATTGATCCCATAGGGGCAGGTTATAAAGGAGACGAGATCGGCAACACCGCGCAGCGTGTTCTCGTGAAACTGCGAACGCTACCGGGGATCACTGCCGCGTCGTATTCCGATAATGGCCTGTTTGCCGACCGTGAATCGGGCGCTCGCATTCGCGTGAATGGGTTCGTACCCTCATCGCCTAAAGATTCCAACGCCCGCTTCGACCAGGTTGGGCCTGGATATTTTTCCACCGTCGGCATTCCTTTGCTACTGGGCCGCGACTTCGCCGATACGGATACCGCCAGCGCGCCGCGCGTGACGGTCATCAATGAGAGTATGGCGAAGTTTTATTTCGGCAAGCGGAGTCCACTCGGCGAGACGATCTTCTATGACACTCGACTGAAGTTCACGCTCACGGTGATCGGTGTCGCAAAGGACGTCCGGGACCACATCGTACGGGACCAGCCGCGGCGCCGCTTTTACGTCTCTTACATGCAGCCGGTCGATGGACAAATGGGAACCGACTACGAAATACGAAGTGCGCTCGCTCCCGCGGTTCTCGACCGGCAAATCCGTCAGGCGGTGCGTTCCGTCTCTCCACGTCTCAGCATTGAATTCATTCAGCCGCTCGAAAAGTCCATTGACAATTCCATGCTCCGGGAGCGCCTCATCGCGCGGCTTTCGATCTTGTTCGGACTGCTCTCGTTGCTATTGGGATGTGCCGGCTTGTACGGAATCATGGCATATTCGGTCGCACGCCGGACCCAGGAGATTGGTATTCGTATCGCGATCGGCGGGCAGCCACACAACGTAGTCTGGACGGTAGTTTCCGAGA
This sequence comes from Bryobacteraceae bacterium, assembly GCA_025924475.1. GTDB lineage: Bacteria > Acidobacteriota > Terriglobia > Bryobacterales > Bryobacteraceae > Bog-105. The sequence continues at coordinate 449 of JAICIH010000236.1, read as the reverse complement.
CGCTCTTGCTGGTTATCGGCGGCTTGCTGATTGGTATCCCCATCGCTCTTTCGCTTAGCCGTTATCTGCAGTCGCTGTTGTTTGGGTTGACGCCTATCGATGGCTGGTCGATATTCGCCGTTGTCGCGATTATTGGATTTATGGCGCTGGTCGCATCAGCCATCCCCGCGCGCCGTGCTACGCGGATCGATCCGGTGACCGCGCTGCGGCATGAGTAGCAGGCCGTACAAACCGCTTACTACGTACGCGGCTCGGTTTCGAGGTGGCGCTCGTAGTGGCGTCGAGATGAGTCTCGACGCGGCACGCACGAGTGCGCAATGCCGTTTACTTAAGCGGCATAGAAGACGTTTCAAGGAGGGCCGATTGCCAATCGGCCGCGGCTTACCAAGCCGCCCCACATGGCAGAGGTCTCAAACTCCGGTTACTTCAGGCTTAAGTAAATGACATTG
>JAICIH010000235.1 GCA_025924475.1 Bryobacteraceae bacterium | reverse complement strand
CTTACTGCAGCAATCGAACAGGTACTCGCGAGTGAGCGCAAGCTGCTCGAGTTCGTCCGGCAGGGCGATTTCAAGGCAGCCGCCCTTCGCAAGCGGTTTCTCCATTGAAGCGATGAACAGAAGAACTTTTTTTCGAACGGCAGGGGCCACAATGGCCGTTTCGCCCTGGCTCCGAGCGGCGGCGCCCACCGAGTTCGATCTCGCGAACTGCACGATCGTTATTGCCGACGGCGCTTCGGCTCGCGAGCGAAAGGCAGCGACGGTTCTGGCCGAGGAAGTTCAGAAACGGTCGCTACTCCGCTGGCCGATACAGAGCAAGCCGTCACCGGGATCGGGCGTAGGGATCTATTTGGCGACGCGCGCATCGGCTCGCAAATTAGGGCCGAGAATGAGTGCGGCAGCGAGTGCCAGCGAGCGCCTTTCTCCAGATGGCTTTTCTATTGCGAGCGGCAGTGATGCCAATGGACGCTGGATCTCGATTATTGGGTCCGACGAGCGGGGGTTGCTGTTTGGAGTGGGTAAATTTCTGCGCATGGCGACGTTCGGGAAGCAGGCTGCGGCAATCGATCCGGCTTTGCTGAACGGAGCAACAGCGCCGAAGTATCCGCTACGCGGCCACCAACTCGGTTACCGGCCCAAGACGAACGCTTATGACGCCTGGGACGTCGCGACCTGGGACCAATACATTCGCGATCTGGCGATGTTCGGGACTAATGCGATCGAACTGATGCCTCCACGAACGGACGATGCGGCGGACAGCCCGCATTTTCCGCTTCCTCCGGAGCAGATGATGATCGAGATGTCGCGCATCTGCGATGAGTATGGATTGGATGTTTGGATCTGGTATCCGGCGATGGATCCCGACTATGCCGATCCGGCGACCGTCGAATCCGCGCTGAAAGAATGGGCGCATATTTATCAAATCCTGCCACGAATCGATGCGCTTTTTGTTCCGGGAGGCGACCCGGGGCATACCGAACCGAAAGCCATGCTGGCGTTTTTGGAGAAGCAGAAGACCAGTCTGCGGCGCTATCATCCCAAGGCTCAAATGTGGATGTCGCCGCAGGGTTTTCGGGGCACATGGATGGACGATTTCTTCCGCCTGATGAACGACAGCCATACCGCCACATGGCTGGACGGGCTGGTGTTCGGCCCGCAATCGCGGTTGAGTTTACCGGAACTTCGCAAGCGCGTTCCGAAGAATTATCCGATTCGCTTCTATCCCGACATTACGCACAGCGTGGAATGCCAATACCCAGTGCCGGATTGGGATGTTGCTTACGCGTTGACGGAAGGACGTGAAGTGATCAATCCACGCCCGCAAGATCAAGCGAATATTGTGCGCCGATACTCGCCGGAAACCATCGGGTTCATCACGTATTCGGAAGGCTGCAACGACGATGTGAACAAGTTTGTTTGGAGCTCTCTCGGCTGGAATCCGGAAATGCATGTCATGGATGCACTGCGAGAGTTCGGCCGCTACTTTTTCGGAGCACAGTCCGCCGAGGGCATCGCGCAGGGTTTGCAGCAACTCGAATACAATTGGCGCGGGCCTTTGGCCACGAACAGCAGCGTTCCTGTTACGCTGGCGCGCTTCCGCGATATGGAACGCAGCGCTTCGCCCGCTTTGCTCGAAAATTGGCGTTTTCAGCAGGCGCTCTTTCGCGCCTACTATGATGCTTCGCTGCATAGCCGCCTGCTGCACGAAAATGCCGCGCTGGCGCGCGCATATGGCGTGCTGGCTCGAATCGAAGAAATCGGTTGGACGCCCGTCCCTCTCAATATCGGCCAGAAGCCGAGCGCCGCACCTCCAAACGGGCTCGATCCGGCGATTGTTTTAGACGAGGCGCAACACATTCTCGACGAGGCTCTGCGGAATCCGGCGGGGCTGGCGCTACGCACTCGGATTCGTGAACTCGGTGAAGCTTTGCTGCAAAGTATCCACATGCAGTTGGCGGTAGATCGATATCAAGGCGAGGCTGTCAATCGCGCCGCAAACCTGGAGACCTTGGAAACGCCGGTAACGGATGTGTCCTGGCTGCGGGCGCGCATTCAGGAGATTCGTAAAATCGCTTCGGCCAATGAACAGGTGGCGGCCATCCGGCAATTGCTAGCGCGAACCGATCCGGGGCCAGGCGGATTCTATGATGAGCCTGGAAATCCGAGCAATCGTCCGCATGTGGTTCTTGGGCTGGGAAGCGAGCAGGACCCGGAATTCCGTGCGTCGGTTCTGACCGGGTATAACTATCCCGACCGCCTTGGAAGAGCAGTCCCGATTGCCTGGAAGTGCTGGGGCGAATCTTTGTTCGATGCGCCGTTCCGCATGCAATATAAAGACCTCGATCCGCGGGCGCAATATCGAATACGCGTCGTTTACTCCGGGGAAGCGCGGCGAATCAAGATCCGGCTAGTGGCGAATGGGACGCACGAAGTACATGGGCTTATTGAACGCCCGATACCGCAGAAGCCGCTCGAATTCGATATTCCGGCCGAGGCTACCAAGAGCGGCGAACTGGCGCTCGACTGGACGCGCGAGCAAGGGCTAGGCGGAAACGGGCGCGGCTGCCAGGTTTGCGAAGTATGGCTGATGAGGAAATGAGAGGGGCATGGCAGAAGAAACGGCGGTAGCGCAATGGGAGAATCCGATTCGCGCCGCTCTGCGCGAAGGCAAGCCGGTGTTTGGAATCACGATTTCGACGGCGAGCGTGGAAATAGCGGCCCAGGCCGCCGACATGGGATTCGATTTCCTGTGGATCGAAATGGAGCATTCGCCGATCACGCTGGAAACAGCGCGGAACATGATTCTAGCTACACGCGGATCTCGCGCCATGCCGTTCATTCGCGTGCCCGTTGTCGAGTTGTGGACGGCCAAACGTGTCATTGATATGGGCGCGCTCGGGGTGATTTTTCCTTTCGTAAGCACAGCGGAAACCGCGCGGATCGCCGCACAAGCTTGTAAATATCCGCCCGAGGGGCTGCGCGGCTCGGGAGCTGGCCTCGCGACGTTCCGCTGGCCGGCGCCCGGCGGCTACTATGATTTCGCCGATCGGAATATTGTCGTCGTAACCAATATCGAAGACACAACGGCGCTCGAGAACATCGACGCAATTGCCGGAACGCGAGGAATCGACGTTCTCTTCATCGGCACCAGCGATCTCTCGTTTTCGCTCGGCCTACGCGGGCAGCAAGATCATCCACTGTTATTGGATGCCATCCGCAAAGTAGTACAGGCGGCGAAAAAAGCCGGGAAGGCTGTGGGAAGGCCGCTGGTGGATGCAGCGCGGTACAAGCAATTTATCGACGAAGGCTTTACGTTCTTTCAGGCGCAAACCGAAATCAACTTGATGGCCGCCGGTGCAAAGGCATACCTGACACCGTTGAACAAGTGGTGTCCGTCAGTTGGTCCTCGGCCCATGTATTAAGAAGACCAGTGGCAATCGACCAGAGACTGGATCACTATAAGTGGCGCGTCGTCGCGATGCTCTGGAGCATTTCGTTCTTCAACTACGCCGATCGCGCCGCGCTATTCACACTGTTTCCTTTGCTGGAGCGGGAGATGCATCTCTCCCCGGTCCAGCTTGGCCTGCTTGGCTCGTCCTTCGCGTGGATGTATGGACTATTAGCGCCATTCTCCGGCAATCTGGTCGATCGGATCTCACGCAAGAAAGCCGTGCTAGGCGGATTGTATGCCTGGAGCACCATCGCCGCCTGTACATCTCTGTCGCGTGGGTTTCATCAGTTACTCGGATTTATGACGGCGGAGGGAGTGGGCGAAAGCCTCTACTATCCGGCGTCGATGTCGATGTTGAGCGATTATCATGGGCCGGAGACGCGGTCGCGGGCCATGGGGCTGCATCAGACCAGCGTCTATGTGGGAACCATCGCAGGTGGTTTCTTCGCGGGCCTGATCGGTGAGCATTACGGCTGGCGTTGGTCATTTATCGTTTTCGGCGCCACGGGGTTGCTGCTCGGTTTATTCCTTCTTCGTTATCTTCGGGAGCCGATTCGCTCGCGTACCGTGGGAGCGGAGAGTGCGGCTAAGCCGGGCCTGCTGGAGGTTTTGCGTTACATCTCGAAAACACCGGCGGCTATGCTTTTGCTGGCTGGCTTCTGCTGCGCGAATTTTGTGGCGATGGTTCTCCTGTCCTGGATGCCTAAGTTCCTTTACGATCGCTTCGGGTTAAGCGTGGCCGTTGCCGGACTCTCCGCGACGCTGTTTGTGCAGCTCGCCAGCATGTGCGGGTCCCCGCTCGGCGGCTGGCTCGCGGACGGCATGCAGAAAAGACGTTTGGGCGGCCGGATCGCGGTGCAATCGGCGGCGCTGTTCTGCGGCGCTCCCTTTGTGCTGCTATGCAGCCAGACCCGCTCGGCGGGTGTCCTCGCAGGCTCGCTGATTGCCTGGGGACTTTTCAAAGGGTTGTACGATGCCAATATTTTCGCGTCGATATTCGACGTGATTCCAGCGGAGGCGCGCGGCACCGCGGCGGGAGTGATGAACATGATCGGTTGGCTCTGCGGCGGCGGCTTGGCGCCCGTGACGGTGGGATATTTGTCGGAACGTGTAGGACTCAGCCAAGCGATCGGTTTCACCGCGGGCGTGTACGTTCTGGGCGGATTTGTGCTGCTGCTGGCTTCAAGTTCCGCGCGTCGAGTTACGGTGCGAGATGTGGTAGCGGGCAATGGAAATACGATGATCAGCGTGCCAAACTCTGGATCGGTATAGTCCCGAGCGCTACCGTCGCGGTGGGCTGAGGATCGCGGCGCACCCAGACAAAACGCGGTTGATCTCCTCCCGTAATCGGCGCAGCAGCAACCAGCCGGAAGTTTTTGCCGGCCAATTTAAACGTGACTTCGCCGCAGGTCAGTTTTCCTTGCACTGCGCCCGGGAATGGGCGAAGCGCGAAGGTAAAACTTCCATTCGAACCCGTTTGAAAATTCACACCTCGCGTTTCGTCACTGGCTACAGCCGTCGCGCCATTGATCTCACCAAGTAATTGATCCGAACCAGTCAGAACAGGCGATCGGACTATTAACTTTCCGGGCGCCGGTTCCAAGGGAAATCCGAATGCAATGCTCGGCTGATGGTCCAGTACATCGCCTTTCAGATAGAGCGTGCCTCCTCCTTCGATCGAGATCGCTAACGATTCGCCCGGCTTATAGTGAACTGCCGGGACATGATCCAGCGACACTCCTCCCTCTGGGCTGCCCAGACGTTTTAGTCCGGTGGAAGTTGTTTCTGTTTTAGCTGGGACAGCCCGACAGCGCAGAACGGCCTCGTCATCCGACAGACTTTCCACCTTCACTCTCAATGCAACAGCAACCGGAGCTCCATTCACGAAACTGAGGGTGGCTTGCGTGTCATCGTATCCTTTTTTCGCGACAGTGTAGTGGGACACTTCGTCGCTTTCGTGAAACCCATAACCAAATTGGAACCACAGTGGTTTGGACTGCGCTCGAAGGATGGATACCGCCGTGGTCGCCAAAACGAGACCAGCCAGAACTGCGGCGAGTGCAAATCGAGGGATAGATACGCGTCTCCACAAGACGTTGAATGGATGCTTTTGCGGAAACAGCTTCAAGGGTGGAAGTTGCTCCGGCTCCATCGTCGCCGCCAGCCGCAACTCTACACCCATATGGGAGTAATCCTGAAGAACTCGACGGCATGACTCACAGGCGGCGATATGTTGAGCGGCACTGGGTGGAACCTGTTGTCCATCGTAGAGAGATGAAACGTACAACTCAGCTTCTGCGCAATTCATGGGATCTCCTTCAACCAAATGGTTCGTAACTGTTGACGGGCAGAATGGAGCCGGGATCGGACGGTCCCGACCGGGATTTTGAGAATATCCGCCAGTTCCTCGTAGGAATAGCCTTCGACTTCGCGCAACCAGAGCACCGTTCGCATGTCTTCCGGCAGCCGATTCAGCGCATCTCGGATAACGAGGCAATCTGCCGTGGTGGGCAGTTGTTCAGCGGGAATCGTGGTATCGGACCTGTTGTGGCGCCACCAATCCGCTGCTTTCTTTCGGGCAATGCCGAGCAAGTAGGCTTTGATACCGCCACGCTCGGGATCAAACGATGCAGGCCGGCGCCAAAGGTGAAGGAACGTCTCCTGGGTCAGATCATCGGCAACAGCCGAGTTACCTACCGAGAGCCGCAGGAATTTGCGAATAGGCGAGCCTTGCTGCCGATATAAGCGGTCGAAGGCCGCTGGTTCGAATAGGCTGTCTTGGTCTGCCATAGGCGCTTCTGCATGATATTCGCCGGCAGAGTGCAAAAAGTTCGGTTGCCCGCATCAAAGAATCACCCTACGGATGCGGTAGCGCAATCAGTACTCAACCAATGATCATAGTATACTCATGATATGAGTAAGCGCCTCCAAGTTCTTCTGCCCGATCAGGAGCTAGCCGAAATTCAGCGGTTGGCTCGGCGCGAGCGTGTGGCAGTGGGAGAATGGGTCCGCCGCGCGCTTCGCGATGCCCGTTCACGGCAGCCGGTAAATGACTCTGAGTTTAAGTTGAAGGCTATTCGCCGTGCGGCAGAATACTCGTTTCCCACCGCCGATATGGAGCAGATGCTGCGCGAAATTGAGCAAGGGTATCGCGATTGATCTTCATCGATTCCAATATTCCGATGTACCTCATCGGAGCGGCGCATCCCCACAAGTCGGAAGCGCAAATTCTATTGGAGAAATTGGCAGCAGCGGGACAGCGGCTGGTCACCGATGCGGAAGTACTGCAGGAAATTTTGCACCGTTATACGGGCCTTAACCGGCGAGAAGCTATCCGACCTGCCCTTAAGGTGATCTTGGATATTGTTGATGATGTTTTCTCAATCGAAAAAGCGGATGTTATGAGAGCCGGCGAAATAGCACAGGATCGCGCTCTGCTCTCGGCTCGCGATGCAGTCCACATTGCGGTTATGGAGCGCCACGGAATTCGATCTATCTTGAGCTTCGACGCCGATTTCGACCGTTGGCCTGGGCTGAAACGCATATATCGCATCTGAGCAGCACGGGAGAATCACAGTAATGGATTACCGCCTTCTTCAAACTTTGCGGCGGAACCATCCGGCCTGGCGATTGCTGGCCGCGGAACATGCTCCGCTCGTAATCAGCTTTCTATACCGGACGTTTATTCAGCCGAACATTCGCACAGTTGCGCAACAGGAGCTTATATCGCGGCTCCAGGATTACCTATTCTATTTGAGCGAGCAGGCAGATGAGGCGCTCTTTCCGAAGCCGGCCATTCGCTACCTTGACGATTGGTCATCCGATGAGCATGGCTGGTTGCGTAAATATTATCCGGCGCACAGCGACGAGCCGCACTACGATATCACGCCTGCTACGGAGAAGGCTATTAATTGGCTGGTTAGCTTGGGACAGCGTCAGTTTATAGGCACCGAGTCGCGCCTCAAAACTGTGTTCGCCCTGCTACAAGAAATGACTGAAGGGACCGAAATGGACCCTGCTGCGCGCATTGCCGAACTGGAAAAGCGAAAGGCTCAAATCGATGCGGATATTCAGCAGATTCGTGAAGGGCGAATCTTGCTACTGGATGCAACGCAAGTGAAAGACCGCTTTCTGCAGATGGCTGATCTGGCTCGGGGCCTGCTTTCCGATTTCCGTGTGGTGGAGCAGAACTTTCGTGAACTGGACCGCGCCGTGCGCGAACGCATTGCGACTTGGGAAGGCGGGAAAGGGGCGCTGCTAGAGGACATCTTCGGAGAGCGCGACGTCATTACCGATTCCGACCAGGGGAAGAGCTTTCGCACTTTCTGGGATTTCCTGATGTCGCCTTCGCGACAGGCAGAGCTTTCCGAATTGCTCGAGGCAGTCTTCCGGTTGGAAGCGATCCAGGAACTCGCTCCGGATCGCCGCCTTCTGCGTATTCATTACGACTGGATGGCGGCCGGCGAAGTAGCGCAGCGTACGGTGGCTCGGCTTTCCGAGCAGCTACGCCGCTATCTTGACGATCAGATGTGGCTTGAAAACCGGCGAATCATGCAGTTAATTCGCGAAGTGGAGCAGCGCGCCTTATCGGTGCGCGAAAAGCTGCCAGACGGGCCGTTTATGGAATTGGACGAAGCCGCTCCCGCCATCGACCTCAGCGTAGACCGCCCGCTGTTTCGTCCGCCTTTCAAGCCGCACCTGGCAGAGCAGATCGTCGTGGAGGGATCGCAAGACCTGTCTGCCGACGCTCTGTTTGAACAAACCTATGTGGATAAGTTTCGGCTGACCGCTCACATCCGCAGGGCGCTGCAAACGCGCAGCCAGGTGTCTCTCGCGGAGTTGGTGGAGGAAGTTCCGCTCGAACATGGGCTGGCAGAACTCGTAGCTTATTTGAGCATCGCTGCAGATTCCGAAACCGCTATCATCGATGACAGACATAAGCAGACACTCTCCTGGACAGACGAGAGTGGGAATATGCGCCGCGCCACTTTGCCGTTGGTGATTTTCAACCGGGAGGCACAGCGGCTCGCCTCTGTTCATTAAATATGGCAACCGTGAGCCATTCCGATATAAACCACGATATTTCGCGGGTCCTGATCACTCTGATGAAGGGCGTGACCTATCAGGAAGATAACCCCGCTCTCTGGCAATCCTTGCTGAATTTGCAAGCGAGAGTGCGCGAATATACCGCGCTGCTTGGCCTGGAGATGATCTTGGACGAGGCAGAAGGATATGCTTATCTGCGCCAGCGGGCTAGCGCGGATGGAGATCAGGATGTACCGCGGTTAGTGCCACGGCGTCAGCTCAGCTATCCGGTAAGCTTGCTGCTCGCGCTGCTCCGTAAAAGACTTGCCGAGTTCGATGCTATGAGCGGCGATACCCGTCTGATCCTGAGCCGTGACGATATCGTAGACATAATGCGTGTCTTTTTGCCGGACACGGCTAATGAAGCTCGCCTGATAGACCGAATCGACGGCTACATCAACAGAGTATTGGAGTTGGGTTTTCTACGAAAACTTCGCGGGCAGGACGACCGCTTCGAGGTCCGCCGCATTTTAAAGGCCTTTATCGATGCTCAGTGGCTTAAGGAATTTGACCAGCGGCTCGCCGAATATCGGGAGTATGCTGCGGGCTTGCAGCCTGGAGTGGAAGAGCAGTGTTGAAAGAGCTTAACGTTCAATCCGAAATGCTAGACCTGTGCTCGTCCGGCGAGCGCTCCGGGTTTCGTCTAAACCGTTTCGAGGTTTACAACTGGGGGACTTTCCACAATCATGTTTGGGGTCTTGATCTGGATGGTGAAAACGCGCTGCTCACAGGCGATATCGGCTCGGGAAAGTCCACATTGGTGGATGCAATTACTACTCTGCTGGTGCCGCCGCAGAAGATCTTATACAACAAAGCCGCCGGAGCAGATAGCAAAGAGAGAAATCTCAAAAGTTACGTATTCGGGTATTACAAGTCGGAGCGAGGCGATTCCGGCATCTCTGTCCGTCCGGTAGCGCTGCGCAACGACCGTTGTTATTCAGTGATTCTGGGCCGGTTTTACAATCGGGATCTCGATCGAACGGTTTCTCTAGCCCAGGTCTTCT
>JAICIH010000234.1 GCA_025924475.1 Bryobacteraceae bacterium | reverse complement strand
GTGTATTTGTGCTCTGCGACAGGACGAGGGGCGCCAAGGTGGTGCGAAGCGCATTCGAAATGTTGGCCGACCGCGCCGATCCACCTAGCCCTAGGAGTAGTAGGGCGACCGTAGGTGCTATAACCATTCGTACTTAACTACATATCGGCGAAACGGAGTCCCATAAGCCGAATGTTCTCGAAGCGAATGTGGGATAAGTCCAGTAGTTCGGCGGTACGGCGAAGGGTTTAGGTTTCCGATTGCTTCCCCGCTGCATGGGAGCTGTCAACTCTGTCAGCCGCTATGGACCATCAGTCGCGAAAATCCGCCTTGCGCGGCTCGAGAGGCTTTTATAATTGGCTGGGGAACCCTCAGCGACCATTAAGAACGCCCTGGCCGAAGCTGAAAGCCGACAATTCAAAGCTATAGCTAAATAATCGAATTGTTCTAACCCCGCAACACAATTTTCCTATGCCGAACGGAAATCTCGCTCTACACTATCGTCAGAGATGATAGCGCCGGCGCGGTCACAGGCCGTGAAATTTGCGGTTTGGATTTTGGCGAGCGGCATGGGCGCGGCTCTGACAAACGATCTAAGAGCGGCGCCTCTAAAATGGGAGCGCGCGGACCGGTTGGCTGCGCATAATCTAAAGCTTTTGACACCTGCGCCGCGATGTTGGCGCAAGACCGAATTGCAAGTCGATGTGACGGGCACATACACGACGCCCTTCGATCCTGATCAAATTGCTGTGGATGCCGAGATCCGGTCCGCCGCCGGGCACACGATTCGAATTCCAGCGTTTTTCTACCAGGAATACGCGCCGAACGGCGAATCTCCAGGAACAACCGCGTGGCGGATTCGGTTTACTCCCGAAGAAGCCGGCACGTATGCGGTGGAAGTTCGGGCGCGAGACCGCTCTGGCGTCGTGTCTTCCGGCCCAATTTCTTTTCCGGTAACAAAAGAAACGGACCATGGATTTCTTCGCGTATCGAAGCGTGATCCGCATTATTTCGAATTTAAAGACGGCACGCCGTATTTCGCCATTGGCGAAAGCATGGTCCACGGCGCGCTGGCCGACTACTCGCGCTGGATGACAAAACTCGCGGCGAATGGTGGGAACTACGGCAGGCTGTGGATGGGCTATCCGGAGGGTCTGGAGATTGCGCCGCGCGGCAAATACCGCCTTGACATCGCGTGGAAGTTCGACAAGGTCCTGGAACTCTCCGAACAGCACGGCATTTATCAGAAAATTTGCATCGATTACGTGCGTTACATCTCTCCGCGCGGCGAGCGGCGCAAAACATTCGATCCCGAAGATAACGCCTATAGCGCGAGCAATGGCGGGCCTTGTCGCGATATGCGTGATTTCTTTGCACTGCCCGAAGCGCGTAGAATGTTCAAAAATCGCCTGCGTTACATCGTGGCGCGTTGGGGATACAGTACACATGTTCTGGCCTGGGAGTTATGGAACGAAATCGGCTCCGCGGACAAAAAGGCAAGCGGTGACCATGCCCTCATCGTGGATTGGAATCGAGAAATGTGCGATTATCTCCAGTTGCTCGATCCGAATCACATGACCACCAACAGCCTTAGTTCCACCGAAGTTTGGCCGGAAATGTGGAAGTTGCCGGAAAACGAATTTGCACAGATGCACGGCTACTACTACTTCTCCGGCGAGATGAAGCGCGACGCAAAAGATATGGCTCGTTTCATGATCAAGTGGCTCGCGGAAATCGATCATTACAACAAACCCTATCTCTTCGCCGAATTTGGCATCGTGCCGGATAAACCGGACACCCGGGGCCTCTGGGATCGCGATCCGGAAGGTGTCCACATGCATAACGGACTCTGGGCGCCATTGGCCGACGGCGCCGCCGGTACTGGGATGCTGTGGTGGTGGTTCAACTATATCGATCCGAAAAACCTCTACTTTCAATTTCATCCTGTCGCGGAATTCGTGAAGGGAATTCCTTGGACTACGGAAAATTTCAAGAAAGCGGAAGTGGAAAGCAGTGATGGGAATCTGCGGGCGCTAGGTTTGCTCGGCAAGAATCTCGCTCTGCTGTGGCTCGAAAATCGCCGCCACACATGGTGGAATGTTGCGCAGAACAATCCAATTCCGCCTGTTAAACGCACGACTGTCACAGTAAAGGGCGTTCCGGCAGGCCGCTATCGCGTCGAGTTCTTCGACACCTGGAAAGGCGGCGTCATTTCGAGGACCCGGCTGCGTGTTAAGAACGATGAGATCCGTATCGCCGTTCCCAAAATCGATCGAGATATCGCGGTAAAACTATCTCGCGAGGGAAATCGGTGACCGATGCCGACTACATGCGCCTGGCGCGAGATTGGGCTATTGCCGCAGCCTGATGGAAAATCGTAGGCAATTTTTGAAAGAGGCCGGGCTGCTGGCGGCGGCCGCGGTTCCCAGCCGGACAATCGTTGTCGAGAACGCCGAGATGCGGCTTGTCATCACGCCTCGTGGAACTGCACAAAGTTTAATCCACAAAGCAACCGGACAGGAATGTCTCACGCCAGGATTAAACCTGCCGATGTTCAGTGTCACGCAATACAGGCCGTATGACAACGAGCTCCAGCTTGCTTACCCCGCGAAGCCCAAAGCCTTTCCCGCTGAGAACATCCGGCGCGAAGAGGATCGTCTTATTGTGGACTTCTCGCTTGTCGGGTATCAAGCCGTCATCCGATTAAGAGTTACTGACGCCTACATCGGCTTCACTCTCGAGAGGTTGACGTATCACGGCTACAATGGCCTTCGCACGAAGAGAAAGACGGCAATCGATGAATCGGTATTCTTGCAACTCCCCGTCCGTAACCGGAAGAATTTCGGTGAATGGCTGAATGTGATGTGGGACGATGCGGTTGCCGTAAATCTGCTGGGAACCGATCCTTACGCCCGGGTTGATGCCACAGCGTGCGGGACTTATCGCTTGATGCAGGTTGGCACTGTGGACTCGGTCAAGACGGAGGGAGTTGGCGGCGCGCTGATCGTTACGGAAAGCCGGCAACTGTTGGATCGGGTGGCGAAAGTTGAGGAGGACTATGATCTGCCGCGCGGCGCGGAAAGCCGCAGGCGCAAAGAATATAGGCAATCTTACTATGAATTGTCGAAAGCGACACTCGACAACATAGATCGCCATATCCAATTTGCGCGGCGGGCAGGATTGCAAACCATGGACGTTTACTATCGCGCGTTTTCGAAAACGTGCGGTCATTTCCCCTGGCGCCCTGAGTATCCGAATGGCATCAAAGATGTCCAACGGCTGGTGGAGCGGATTGCCCAGGCCGGTATCACTCCAGGCATTCACATTCACTACAACAAAGCGGATAAAGAGGACGCTTACGTTACGCCGCATCCCGATCCGCGATTGAGCTTGGCTGCGAGTTTCACTTTGCGCGAAGCGCTGGATAGTTCTTCCAAGACGATCACCGTCGAAGAAAATCCGCGGCAATGCACGCTCGATGACGGCAGGCGCATCTTGAAAATACAGGACGAGCTGATCTCCTGCGAGCGTTACACGACCGATCCTCCGTATAGATTTGTTGGCTGCGAGCGCGGAGCGCTGGGATCGCAAGCGTCGTCTTACCCGGTTGGGTCACGGGTTGGCTTGCTCGACGTCGATACTTGGCCAACCTTTGTAAGGCTGAGCCAAAACACGGATATTCAGGAAGAAGTCGCGCAACGGCTCGCCGGCATCTATCGCGGTGCGGGATTTAAATTCGTGTACTTCGATGGCGCCGAGGATGTTCCAGGCCCGGAATATTGGTACACCGTATCGCGGGCACAATGGCTCGTATATAAGGATCTGAATCCGCCGCCGCTGTTCTCCGAAGGGGCCTGCAAATCGCACTTCAGTTGGCATATCCTGACCCGTGGAAATGCCTTTGACGTTTTCAAGCCTGAAGTTGCCAAGGCCGCTGTCCGCGCCTATCCGGCCGCTGAAGCGCCACGCGCGGCGAAGGATTTTACGAGTATTAACTTTGGCTGGATCGGGTATTGGGCGCCCACTCACGAAACAATCGGAACGCAGCCCGACATCATCGAATATGTAGCCAGCAGGGCGGCGGGATGGGATTGCCCGATCTCGTTGGTCGGAGATTTGGAGCAGTTGGAGGCTCATCCCAGGACCCCGGACAATCTGGAAGTGATTCGACGGTGGGAAGTGGCCCGCGCAAAAAATTTGTTGAGTCCTGCGCAGAAAATCGCGCTGCGGAATCTCGATCAGGAGCACACGCTATTAATAGATGAGCAGGGTGGCTTCGAGCTGACGCCATATCTCGAGATCGAAAATGTAGGCGGCGGGAAAACTCCTGCGCGTGCGTTCATATTCTCGCGAAAAGAGAAAACGTATGTGGTCTTCTGGCATATGTCGGGGAAAGCCTCCATGGACGTGCCGTTGGAAGGCGGTGCGGTCCGATTAATGGCCGAGTTGGGAAAGTCGCTGGACCTGCAAAAAGTAATCGGCGGCATTCGTATTCCGCTGGAAGGCCGCCTGTACCTGGAATGCGGCGGTGTCCCTCGCGAAACTATTGTTCGCGCCTTTCAAAATGCAAAAATTCTCGTCTGACTAATGATCCTTCCTTCCCTTGATTCTTTGTATGCGGCGGCCGATCTGGTGCACAAGGTGATGCCGCCGACACCGCAGATCTGCTGGCCACTGCTCTCGCAGCGCACTGGAGCCAACGTCTGGCTTAAGCACGAAAATCATACCCCGATCGGAGCATTCAAGGTACGCGGCGGCATCGTCTACATGGAAGAGCTCAAGCGGCGGGATCCGCATGTGAGAGGTGTTATTGCCGCTACTCGCGGGAATCACGGCCAGAGCGTAGCTTTTGCGGCGGCTCGCGCCGGGCTTTCCAGTGTGCTGGTGGTGCCGCAAGGCAACAGTCGCGAGAAGAACGCCGCCATGCGCGCATTCGGCGCTGAGCTCGTGGAATACGGTAGCGATTTCCAGGACGCTTACGAGCAAGCCATGGTTCTCGCCAAGACCAGGTCTCTGCATATGGTTCCTTCATTCGACGAGCCGCTCTTACGCGGTGTGGCGAGCTATGCGCTCGAGCTTTTTCAGGCTGTCGAAGATCTCGACGCGGTTTACGTTCCGATCGGTCTCGGCTCAGGTATCTGTGGCACAATTGCCGCACGCGATGCCCTTGGATTGCAGACTGAAGTGATCGGTGTCGTTGCCTCACATGCGCCGGCCTACGCTGTATCCTACGCTGGCGGCCGGCCTGTTGCCTCGAACGTCACGCCAACCGTTGCGGATGGTATGGCTGTTCGGGTCCCGGATCCAACCGCGCTGGAGATTATCCGGAAAGGCGCGTCGCACGTTATCACCGTCAAAGAAGACGAAATCATGGCGGCAATGCGGCATCTGTTTTCCGACACGCATAATGTTGCCGAAGGCTCAGGAGCGTCACCGCTCGCAGCGCTTCTCCAGGAAACAGAGCGGATGCGGGGACGGCGAGTAGCCTTGATCTTGAGCGGCGGCAATGTTGATCGAGACGTCTTCGCGAAAATTTTACTTGAAAAATGACATTACTTTTGGCTTCCTTGCTGCTATCCGCAGTAACAATTCATACCGATTTCGAGGGTGGCTGCCTTGGTCAAATCCAAAAAGTTTCCGACTCGCATTTTCGCTTGGCCGTGAAGGGTGAATCGGATCAGGATCACCGGAATCGTCAGGCGAACTGGTATTACTTCCGGGTAGATGGCGCGTCGTCGCAGCCACTAACCCTCGATATGGTTAATCTTCCCGGCGAATATAACTACAAACCGAATCGCGGTGCGGTCACCAAAGACACGCCGCCCGTCATCAGTTATGACGGTGTTCACTGGGAACACCTGAAGACGTTCGAATACGATCCCAAAGAGCCGAAGCTGACTCTCCACATCCGGCCTCAAAAAGCAACATTTTGGGTCGCTCACTGCGCGCCTTACACCAACCAGACGCTTGCGAAACTGCGGCGCGAAATCCACAATAGCCCGGATTTTCACGAGCAGAAGATCGGCAAAACGGTGGGTGGTCGCGATCTGTTGCTTTGGACCATCACTCATGGCGACAACAAATCCAAAAAGACGATTTGGCTCATGTTCCGCCAGCATAGCTGGGAATCGGGCAGTTCCTGGGTGGGAGAAGGCGCGATTCGAACCCTGCTATCGGACGAATCCAGAAAACTGCGCGAGGAAGTGATCTGGAAGATCATCCCGCTGTGCGACCCGGATGGTGTGGCGCGCGGCGGTGTCCGCTTCAACGCCAATGGTTTCGACTTGAATCGCAATTGGGATTTAGTCGACCCGATCAAGATGCCCGAGATTACAGCTCAAAGGAATGCTGTGAAACAGTGGCTCGAGAGCGGAAATCACATTGACCTGCTTCTGTCTCTGCACAATACGGAGATGAATGAATACCTCGAAGGTCCTCCGGACAACGGCGGCAATGGCAAATTCAAGCCGCTGGCTGAGCGTGTTTTCCAAATTCTTAGCCAGCAAACAACCTTCGCGCCGGCGGGGCCGCTACGCTATGCGGAAGAGACGACTACGCCCGGCAAGCCCGGCCGCATGACCGTGACTCAGGGACTCTACCGGGATTTCAAGGTTCCCGGATTCCTGATGGAGCAGCGGATTTCTTACAATGCAAAGCTTGGTAAGCTTCCTGATATCGCCGAGCGTGTCAAATTTGGTGGGGAATTAGTCCAAGCGCTCGCTAAAGCCGTCGTTCAGTAACGTAGTCCAGTAACGTAGTTCAGTAAGGTAGCCACGGCGTATTTCTCCCTGGCCCCACGATTGCCAGCGGTGGGAGCGCTCGTGATATGAAATTTATCGATGGCGCCCAGAAGACGTGAATTCCTGACATCTCTGGCGGCCGGTTTCGCTGCGAGCAGGCAATCCTCTCTGGCTAGTGAACGGCCGCGAGTAACTGCAGCTCCGCTGGTCGCCGCGGCGCAGGACGTTGGAATGGGATCGAGGAATGGCGGCGGCAAAAGGTTTGAAGCGCCCTACACTCTCGAGATAGCAACCCCGCACGTGAAATGGGCGAACCCGCTGCCCGGCGGTCCGATTCATCTTCTTGCTGTACCAACTGTCGGCGAAGGACGCACTCTTGTAGAACTGGCGCAACGGCTCTCGCTCGATCTCACAACCGTTAGCATCGACCCCGATTGGGACGTAAACAAGTGGACGATGTCGTTCGGCGCGGACTACGGAGCCCGTGCCGAAAAAGGCGACTTGAAACTGGTGTATTCATATCTTGAGCAGGAGCTCACCAGCTCCAAAAACTTCGACGCCATCCTTCTGCCACTCAATCATGGGTGGAGCACGCTCACTCCCGCATCGCGCGATGCCTTGGCTCGCCGCGTGAATGAGGGCTGTGGACTCATCTTGATCAGGCCATCGGGCCAACTCTCTCCGCTTACACCGATGGACCTGAAAACTCCTACCGAATCTGAATTTGCGGAACAGCAACAGGAAGGACAGACGGAAGCCTCGCCCTGGCGCCGGATCGGGGACCACTATATCTCGCGTGCTATACCCGTTGAGACATTTCCGTTCGGAGATGTGCAGAATTACATCTATCGTGCTGTGCCTGACGCGACGGTGCTTATCCGGACCGAATCGGGGAATCCCGTCCTTGCGGTGCGGCAGTCCCGACGAGGGCGTGTCGTGGCTTTCGGGTACCGGAATCATGGATTGAGCTGGCAGATGCCGATGTCGGCGCGTGGGCATTTCGTCAATACTTCGTGGGAATATTTTTACTCGCTGCTGGTGCGCGCCATCATCTATGCCGCAGGCCGGGAGCCTAAGTCTGTTCCGGATTTCGATGACGGCAGGGCGATCTGGCGGCTCCGTGATGAATACAACCAGGTGCTGCAATCGGACGGGGGTCGTCCGCCCCAATTCGTGAATCTTGCATCGGGCCGGTATTACCTCGAGCAGCAGTGAGCGGCGGACTGGAAGATAACGCCCATCGAAACTGGACAGCCCGAAAAAATTGATGACGTCAAAGCTGAACCGGAAGTGATCGCCGAGGGTGCGAGCGTGGAAGTTCGCTGGAAAGGAGTCCATACAGCCCGCGTCGAACTGGTTGACGGCTTCGGACGGGTGATCGGTCGCGCGGAGGGGAGCGGCATGGTCCGTTTCACCGCGCTACGGCCGCTCACCCACTCCGGCTTCGTGCGAGCTGTGATTGGCGCTACCATTCGACAAGCGCCGGTGCGCTTCGTGGCGGCGTCGCGCGAGTGGAACGACTACGAAGTTATCCTGCCCTGGTACGGTCCGAAATCATACCAGCCATGGATTCCGGCGCTCGATGAGCAGTTCCGCCGCATCGGAATATCGATTCTTGCAGACCCGGACCGCAACTTCAAGATGATGGTCAGTGCGCATCTGCCCGGGTTCGGAATCTATTGGTACCGGCGCGAAGGATATCTTCGGCGCAAGGCCGAGTACCTGAAGACCGGCGACACTAAATATCTGACTCGCGAAGTTACGTTCGAATCGCCGGCGTTCGAAGCGGGTATTCGCGCGCAGTTGGAAAAGTCACTGCGGCCGCTCGCACCGCTCAAGCCGATGGCCTGCTATCTCGCCGACGAGTCCTCGGTCACGTTCTACACCGATGCATTTGACGTCGACTGGGCTCCCGAATCACTTGCGGGGTTGCGTCGATGGCTGCAAAAGGAATATGGCAGCCTCGACGCACTGAACGCTTCGTGGGGAACCTCGTTCCATGCTTGGAACGCAGTGGCGCCCATGACTACCGAGCAGGCGCAGAAACATGGCAATTACGCGCCCTGGGCCGACCACCGCTCCTATATGGAAACACAATTTGTTGGTGCATTTGGAAGAGCCCGCGATCTGGTTCACGAACTGGACCCCGGCCTGCGCGCCTCCATCTCCGGCACACAAGTGCCAACGGCGCACAACGGCTGCAATTGGTATCGGATCGATCAGGAGATCGATTATCTGCAGCCGTACTCGGGCGGCTGCCAGGATGCGATGCACTACCTGTTCCGTCCTGGATTAACGATAACTGGATTCACCGGCTACGGTCTGATTGGGGATGAAGCGCAACATGAGCAGTGGCGGCGCCTGTTTTACGGCCATAGCGGAGCTTCGATCTTTTGGCACTACACGCTGCTCAATCCGGATCTGACCATGAGCGCCCAGGGCCGCGCTCTGGCAGAAGCGTTCGGACACCTGCAGTCAGGCATCGCACGCATGTTCATGAATTCGACTGTGCACGAAGACGGCATCGCTATCCACTTTTCGATGTCCAGCATTCGCGGTTCATGGATTACCGACGGGAAGATCACTGCTGGAGTTGGAGGCAGCAAAGGCCAGTCATCCGCAAACTTCGTGGAACTGGAGAACCGTCGCAAAGCGTGGGTCCAGAAACTCGAGGCGACCGGCGTACAATTCCGGTTCCTTGCCACCGAGCAGATCGAGTCCGGCATGCTCGACCGATATCGAGTGCTGATTTTGCCGTATTCGATCGCTGTGACCGACCGGGAAGCGAAAGAAATCGAGCGCTTCATGAAACGCGGCGGCATTGTTTATGGGGATGATCAGACCGGCCGTATGGATGGACGTTGCCATTGGCGCAAACAAG
>JAICIH010000233.1 GCA_025924475.1 Bryobacteraceae bacterium | reverse complement strand
CGTAGTTCGGACGGAAATCTACCGTCTCTTTATCGATGTCTTCAAGCAGCTCGCCGGCAATGCGCGCCAGACGGGCTTCGGTGTATCGCTCGGCCGCGGGCGGATCGCCATCCACCGAGTCGAAATTGCCTTGGCCATCCACCAGCGGATAACGCATGTTGAACGGCTGCGCCATACGGACCAACGCGTCGTAAATCGGCACGTTGCCGTGGGGATGATACTTTCCCATCACGTCGCCGGTGATCTTGGCGCATTTGCGCGTGGGGCGATTGTAGTGCAGCCCCAGTTCGTGCATTCCATACAGGATGCGACGGTGTACCGGTTTCAAACCATCGCGCACGTCTGGCAACGCGCGGCCCACAATCACGCTCATCGCGTAATCGAGGTACGAGCGTTTCATCTCGTCTTCGATATTGATGTGAACTAGATTTTTACTGTCGCCGGGCGGAAACAGACTCCCGCTGCCGGACCCATCTTGATCGGCCAAAGAAACTCCTAAACGGCTGCTGAAATGCTGGGCAAGTTGCTGTAAAACTATGACTTACCGAGTTGTCGCCGGATACCTCTATTTTATCAGTTCGCTTTCGCCAACTTATTGAATCGGCTACACTAAAAGAAATCACCAAGATGCTTTCGATCGTCATCCCCATTCATAATGAGGAGCCCGCGATTCTGCCCCTCTACGACCGCCTGACGACGGTGCTCGAAAACATCAAGCGCCCGTACGAAATTCTGTTCATCGACGACGCTTCCACCGATCGCAGCTTCGATCTGCTCGCGAATTTGGTCGAGACGGATAGCCACTTGAAAGTGCTGCGCCTGCGCCGCAACTTCGGCCAGACGGCCGCTCTGGCGGCCGGTTTCGACGAAGCGCAAGGCGAAGTGATTGTTTCGCTCGACGGCGACTTGCAGCACGCTCCGGAGGATATTCCGCTGCTGCTCGAAAAAATCGATCAGGGCTACGACATCGCGAGCGGCTGGAGGAAGAACCGCGTGGACAATGCAATGACGCGAAAATTTCCTTCGCGCGTCGCCAATTGGATCATGAAGCGCGTTTCCGGCGTGGAGTTACACGATTTCGGGACTACGTTCAAGGCGTACCGCTCAGAGGTACTGAAGGAGATCAACCTTTACGGCGAGCTGCATCGCTTTATTCCGGCGCTGGCGAGCTTCTATGGCGCACGCGTGGCGGAAGTGCCGATCAAGAATATCGAGCGGCCGAATGGCGCTTCGCATTACGGCTTGAGCAGAACCGTGCGCGTGTTCTTCGATATTTTGACGATCCAGTTCCTGCTGCGGTATCTAACCCGCCCCATGCACTTTTTCGGTAAATGGGGTTTGGCGGGGATCGGGCTCGGCAGCATCGTATTACTCGTGTTGCTAGGGGAGAAAATCGCCGGACGCGACATTATTGCTGAGCACGGTCCTTTAATGATGGCGGGCGCCATGCTCTGGTTCGCCGGCTTGATGCTGTTCAGCGTCGGACTGATTGGCGAGGTTCTGATGCGCACCTATTTTGAAAGCCAAGGCCGCCGCATCTACGCGATACGCGAAGTGCGCTGCCGGCGCGAGCAAGTGGCGGATGGCGCTCGTTAATTCCTACGACGGGTACATCTTCGATTACGGCGGCGTTTTGGCGCATCATCAGTCGGATGCCGATCAAATACGAATGGCCGCGCTAGCCGCCATTCCACCTGACCGTTTTTTCAACCTGTATTGGGATACTCGTCTCGAGTACGATAAGGGCGGCGTGACCGCGGCGGAGTATTGGGGCAATATCGGCCGGGCTGCGGGGAAGGCTTTGTCCGAGGCCATCATCGCGCAGATCATCGAGACGGACAATCGAAGCTGGATGCAGTTCGATCAGACAATGTGGGATTGGATTGCCGAGTTGCGCGCAGCCGGAAAGCGCGTGGCCATGCTGTCCAACATGCCTCGCGATCTGGGTGAAGCGCTTGCCTCGCAGACCGATCGATTACGCGCATTCGATCACGTCACGGTCTCGTACGACATTCGCTCGGCAAAACCGGAGCCGGCGATCTACCAACATTGCCTCGCCGGCATAGGAACCGCACCGGAGCGCACGATATTCCTCGACGATCGCATTGCCAACGTGCGCGGCGCCGAATCGCTCGGAATCCATGCAATCGAATTTCTGAATCGCGACGATGTCTTGTCGCGGCTGCGCGGATAAAGATAGCATTCAGCACTCAGGCATCCGCTTTCAGCTTTGCCTACGATAGGCTGTTAGGCTGTGAATCTCCGACTGGCTTTTTTTCTCCTGAGCTCTTCCCTTCTCTGCTTTCCTGCCGATCACCTGGACATCGCACATCCCGATCCCGAAGCGGCAGGGATGAGCGCGGCTCGTGTGGCGGCCATTCCCACGCGAATGAAAGAATATGTTGATGCAAACCAGACCGCCGGCATCGTGACGATCGTTGCTCGCCACGGCAAGGTGGCCGGCTTCGACGCGGTCGGCTATCAGGATCTCGAAAGCAAAAAACCCATGCGCAAAGACTCGCTGTTCCGCATCGCGTCGCTAACGAAGCCCATCACCTGCGCGGGAATCATGGTGCTGCTGGACGAAGGGAAGATTTCGGTGATCGATCCGGTCGAAAAATTTCTGCCGGAATACAAAGGCATGAAGATCCGCGGCTGTTCCGGCCTCTCCGCATATGGCTGCACGGGCGTAGCTCCTTCGCGCGCTATCAATATCGAAGATCTGATGACACACACCTCCGGACTCGAAGGCAATTTGAACATGCAAGGCGGAACACAACCGGCAACCTTGGCCGATCTCGCCACACTCGGCGCGAAAACGCAACTGCTCTTTGATCCGGGCACGCGTTGGAATTACAGCAACATCGGATACACTGCGCTCGGCCGCATTATCGAGGTCGTCTCGAAGCAGCCGTACGACACATTTCTCGAGCAACACATCTTTGCGCCGCTCGGCATGAAAGATACGAGCTTCTTTCCGCCAGATGAAAAACTGCAGCGGCTGGCAACGCTCTATACCTTGACGGATAGCGGCCTGAAGCGCGCTCCCAATCAATTCAGCGCGCGGAAGGGACCGAAAATTCCGACGCCGGCGGGCGGCATCATCAGCACTGCGGAAGATATTTTCCGTTTCAACATGATGATGCGAATAAAGGCGTGCTCGATGGGAAGCGGGTACTTTCGAGCGCCGCCATTACGCTCATGACCACGTCGCATACGGGCGATCTCAAGGCAGGTTGGGTTCCAGGCGTAGGCCACGGCTACGGGTACGAAGTGGTACGGAATGCCGAAGGAATGTTTCGCTATAACTCGATTGGCAGTTATGTGAAAGGCGGCGCATTCCGGACCTACGAGTGGGTCGATCCAGAGAAAGACCTGGTCGGTGTCTTCATGATGCAGTTGACCAACGGCGGCGGCGACACAGCGGACGAGATCAACAGCTTTATGGCCATGAGCGCGGCGGCTATCGAATAATCCGGCCAACGGCACACCACGTTTTTTTGTGGTATTCTTCCGCTACCATGGCGGGGTTTACTTACACTTCGGGGATCGTAATCCAGCAATCGGACGTTCGACGCCCGCTCCGCCACACAGCGCTGGTCCGCATCACTCATTGGGTCTTCACACTGAGCTTTTTCGGACTGCTTGTTAGCGGCTTCGCCATTATCCTGGCCCATCCGCATTTCTATTGGGGCGAAACAGGTGCTATCGGGACACCGTCGCTTTTCGATCTTCCGCTCCCGACTATGACGGGCGGCCCTTCCGGTTGGGGTCGTTCGTTACATTTTCTTTCGGCCTGGATCGCGATTTTTACCGGCCTACTCTATTTCACTTCCGGCATTCTCACGCAGCATTTCCGCAATCAGCTTTTCCCTGCTCTGGCCAGCATGTCGTGGCGGGTTCTTCGCGCAACCGCCCTCGATCATTTGCGATTGAAGCGGCCAGTCGATCGAGGCTCTTACAACATCTTTCAACGGCTGGCTTATCTTGCGGTGATATTTCTGCTGTTTCCGATGATGATCGTTACAGGATTTGCCATGTCCCCGGCGATTACTTCGGTCGTTCCGCAATTTGTCACTGTGTTTGGCGGTCAACAGACGGCGCGCACGCTCCATTTCTTCCTCACGGTGGTTCTCGTTCTGTTTCTCGCCGTGCACGTCGCGATGGTGATTCTCGCGGGGTTTGCCGCCCGCATGCGCGCTATGATCACCGGTCGCCCCGGCCCAACAAAGGAGCGTTCATGAGCAATGGGCTTTCGCGCCGCAGACTGATCACAAGCGGATTGGCCGCTGCCGCCGGAGCATCCGGGCTGGTTTACTCCGCGCGTTTGGCTTCGCGGCACGGACTGATTCCGCCAGACAACGGCGGCATCTGGGGTGTTGGCGAGACCCTTACGTATGCAGCGCAGCGGATTTTGACGTCCCATCATTCGCTGGCGCGCGAATTCCATCGCAGTCAGATCTCACGGGTGATTCCGGTCAATGGCGAGCCTCCGAAGACGGAGCCATTCGCGCATCTGAGCCGCGATGGTTTCGTGGATTGGCGTCTGAAAGTAGACGGCCTGGTCGCACGTCCCGCGAGTTTTTCGCTCGACCAACTCAAGCGCTTCCGATCTCGCACCCAGATCACGCATCAGGCTTGCGAGGAAGGCTGGTCCTTCATCGCCGAATGGACCGGCGTGCCGCTTTCCACTGTTTTGAATTTCGTAGGCGTCGGTTCGCGGGCCCGGTATATTGTCTTCTTTGCGTTCGATGATTTCTGGGACAGCCTGGATTTGGCCGACGCCTTTCATCCCCAGACATTACTGACCTACGGCATGAACGGCGAAGAACTCCCTGCGGGTCATGGGGCGCCCCTTCGCTTACGCGTCGCCCGCCAGCTCGGCTATAAGAGCGTCAAATATCTCTCTCATATTCTTGTCACCAATACGCTGAAGCACATCGGCAAAGGACTGGGCTCAGGGGCGCCGGAAGTCGGCTACTCCTGGTACGCCGGCATCTAGAATTCTTTACTTGACATCCAAGTGGAGTTAGTGAAGACTTGAAGTATACAGGCTTCACTTGGATGTCAAGTAAAGACAGCAGGCGTATTCGAATTCCGGTAGGTAAGCGTTGAGCTATGTGGCGCTGGAAAATGTATCTCTCCAAACTGGGCAATCTGTTCCGTCGCGGCCGCGCGGAACGGGAATTGGCGCGGGAAATAACTTCACACCTGGCGCTGCTGGAAGACGATTTCCGGCGGCGCGGCATGGCGCCTTCGGAGGCTCGCTTGGCGGCGAGGCGGGCGTATGGCTCGATCGAAAATGCAAAGGAGCTTCACCGCGACGAGCGTTCTATCGTGTGGCTCGAGCACACGTTGCGGGACCTTCGTTATGCATGCCGGAATCTTTTGCGGAATCCAGGCTTTACGCTGGTTGCGGCACTAACCCTCACGCTGGGCATTGGCGTGAACGCAACTTTGTTTTCCGCCTATAACGCAGTCGCGTTAAAGCCTCTGCCCGTGGCCAGTCCGAACGAAGTCGTCCGGTTGGAGCGATGGCTAGAGAGCGGCAGCCGCGGCGAACTCCAGTACGGGTTCTCCTATCCGGAATACGTCTATTGCGGCGATCACAACGATGTCTTTTCGGGCTTTGTGGCCGCGAGTTGGCCGCACTCGTTCCTGTTGGAAACGATCGATGGCATGAATTCTCTTGAGCCTGTAACAGTTGCGGCCCAACTCGTTTCGGCTAATTATTTTTCCGATCTCGGCATCCATTCGCGGCTCGGACGTACATTTCTGCCTGAGGAGAATAAGATCCCCGGAGCTAATCCAGTGGCCGTAATCAGCCATTTGTTTTGGCAGCGCCGTTTTCACGGAGATCCGCAGGTTACCGGAAAAATCGTCAAGGTGAATGGCATCTCTTTCACGATCGTCGGAGTCGCACCGGAAGAATTCACCGGCACGTCAACGCTGCCGCAAGTTCCGGACTTGTGGATGCCCTTATCGATGCAGCAGCAACTGCTGCCTGGCCGGGACTGGTTACATGAGCCTGACAATCGGCAAGTTCAGATCCTTGCCCGCGTGAAGGAATCCATCACGCTGAAACGCGCACAGGCCGAGGCTGACTCAATGATGCGCCAATTTGCGGCCACGTTCCGGCAGCGCGACAGAACGGTTTCCATAACGCTCCAACGTACCGCTTTCTTCGGCAACACGGACGATATCCGATTTCAGACGGCGATAGGCGTTTTGATGCTAATTGTCGGATCGGTGTTGCTCGTTGCGTGCGTAAACGTAGCAAACATGCTATTGGCGCGCGGAGCGGCGAGGCATAGAGAAATCGGGGTCCGGCTGGCGCTCGGAGCGAGCCGCAGCCGCATCATCCGGCAGTTGCTCTCGGAAAGCGTGCTACTCGCGCTCTTAGGCGGGGCGGGCGGGTTATTGGCTTCGATATGGACGACTAAACTGCTCTGGATCTCGATCGAGCAAATTTTCGCCGGGCTGTTTGCCAATAACGTGGTTTTCAGTTTGGATGTGACTCCCGATGCGCGGGTGTTTGCCTATGCACTCGCGTTGTCATTGCTGACCGGCATTCTCTTTGGACTTTCGCCTGCCCTGCAGTTCAGCAGATCGGACCTGACCATGGCGCTCAAAAACCAGGGCGCCTCTTTGGGGCTGAACTGGAACCGCTCCCGCACCCGCGCTTTCCTCGTGAGTGTGCAGGTAGGAGTATCGATGATGCTGCTTATCAGCACGGGGCTATTACTGCGCGGCCTTGTGCGCTCACAAGCCGCACATCCCGGTTTCGAAACGCATAACGCTATTCTGCTGTCAGGCGACTTTGGTAGCGATCTCGCCCAAAGCATCGTTCGAGAACGGCGCCTGACAGATCGGCTTCGGAATTTGGCGGGCGTCCAATCGGTCGCGCTCGGCACCATACCCCTGCTAGGCACTTGGACGCCGCCGATCCTTATTGAAGATTCTTCCGCCGGACAGACGGGATCGACCGCCAGGACTTTGGCCAGCTACGCATCGAATACATACTTCGACACGCTCGGTATCGGTCTGCTGAGGGGCCGCGGCTTCTCGAAACGCGAAGCTGATACCGGCGCGCCCGTCGCAGTGATCAGCGAATCCACCGCCCGCCGCTTCTGGCCGGGCGAGAATTCCCTCGGCAAACGATTCAAACTGGATGCGGATTTCCGAGGAAAGTGGAGTGAATTCGAAATAGTGGGGATAGCCAGAGACGTACGATTCGCGAATCTCAGCCGGATTGATCCGGCACACGTGTATGTGCCGGCGGGGCCGCGGAATTTTTATGGCATGCTGTTGCGTACGGAGGGCGACCCTCAGCACACGATAGCGTCTATTCGGACCGCGGTGGAAGGGATGGATCGAAACCTGCTTCCGAGCCTATTACTGAAGACAATCGAGAGCGGGCCGTTGCGTGTGCAGAAGTCTCTCGCACAAGCCTATGCTATGTACGCAGGCCTGCTGGCCCTTGTTGCGCTCCTGCTAGCTGGCGCCGGAATCTATGGCGTAATGGCTTATCTGGTAAACCAGCGCGTACCGGAAATCGGTATACACATGGCATTAGGCGCAAAGTCAGCGAATGTGCTGAAGGTAATTGCGATGGATGGCCTGCGGCCCGCTTTCGCAGGAATGGTAATTGGAATGGCTGGCGCTGCCGCGCTCTCCTCAATTTTGCACGCGACTCTCACATTCCCGGGATCCTCCGACTTCCTTTACGGCGTGCCGTTCTACGATCCAGTGACATTTTTGGGCTTAGCCGGTTTCTTTCTGATCGTCGCGGCGGTCGCAACATTTGTGCCGGCACGGCGCGCGATTCGAGTGGACCCATTGATTGCCTTGCGCTGCGAGTGATGCCGTGTGGATCACTCACACCGCAAGGATGCGACCGGATCGACCCGTGTAGCTCTTAGCGCCGGAATCCAGACCGCGCCCAAGGCAGTCAGACTGAGAATAATCGGGACTGCGACGAAAACTGCCGGATCGGAAGCCTGCACGCCGAACAAAAAGCTCTTCAGAAAGCGGACTAATCCGAAGGCGCCGGCCGTCCCCACAACAACGCCTAGCAAAGCGAAGCGCATTCCTTGAAACAGCACCATTTTGCGGACGTCGCGCATCTGCGCTCCGAGCGCCATGCGAATGCCGATCTCCTGCGTGCGCTGCTGGACCGAATACGCCATCAGGCCATAAACACCGATCACGGCCAGCAGCAGAGCCGAACCGGCAAACACCGACATCAGCAACATGTTGAAGCGCTGGCGGGAAGTCGAGCGCGAAATGACCTCCGCCATGGTCCGGACATCGGTAACCGGCAGCCCGCTCACCTGGCGCAACTGCTCCCGGACCTTCGGTAGCAGCGCCATGGGCTCGCCGCGCGTACGAACCACCCAGGCCAGCGGCGTGAGGCGCACATTGAGAGCATTGATTGCGTCCGTCGTTTGGGCGTAGGGGACATACATCGTAGGACGCGGATCACGGTTGAGAGCGCCGTCGCGAATGTCACCGGCAATGCCGATAATCTGCCGCGGCATTTCCGCTTCGAGCTCGCTCATGACGCCTTTGCCGATCAGAATGCGATCGGTCAGCGGATCGTCTTTCGGCCAGAACTGTTTGGCCATGGCTTGGTTGATGATCACCACCGGAGGGCCGGAAGCGTTGTCGCGTTCGTTGAACGCGCGCCCGCGCAGGATCGGAATTTTGAAGACTTCAAAGAAGCCGGGCGCGAGCGTCTGCCATCCCCCGCCACCATGGAATGGGCCTTTATCGAGCGGCCGGCCGATTACGCGAAATGGCAGGCCGTAGCCGCCTTCGAGCGGTATGCAACAGGTCGCGCTAGCGCTGATGACGCCTGGGATCGCGCGAACACGCTCCAAACCATCGCGAGTCAGTTGTTCGACTGCGGCAGTGCGCGCGTACTTGGCGCTGTTGAGCGACATGCGCATCGTCAGGACGTTTTCCGAATCGAAGCCGGGCTTGACCGCGCCCAAGTTCAGCGCCGTTCGAATGAGCAATGCCGCGCCGATGAGCAGCATCGCGGCCAAAGCGATTTCGCCAATCGCCAATGCAGCGCGGCCGCGGTTCTGGTTGCGACCGCTACCGGAGCGGCTGGCGCCCTCCTTGAGTGTGACCCCAAGATCGGCGCGGGACGATTGGAAAGCGGGCGCCAGACCAAAGAGAACCGTTGTGACGAGAGTGACAACCGCTGCAAAGAGCAGCACACGCCAATCGGCAGTTACCAGCGATCCATCCACACCGACTCGCGGCAACCTTGCGGTGTTCACTAGCAGCAATCCGTGGATGCCCGCGATGCCTAAGGCCGAACCGATGACAGCTCCGGCCGCCGCAAGCATCAGGCTTTCCGTAAGGAGCTGGCGGATCATGCGGAAGCGGCCGGCGCCGAGCGCGGCGCGGATGGCGATCTCACGCCGGCGGCTGATGGCCCGCGCGAGCAGCAGATTCGCCACATTCGCGCAAGCGATCAACAGAACGACTCCGACAGCTATGGCGAGAACGATCAGCGTCGAGCGTGCATTGCCGACAAGAGCTTCGCGCAGGCTTTCCACACTAAAGCCGTCCTTTGGCTCCAGAGCATTGGGGAATT
>JAICIH010000232.1 GCA_025924475.1 Bryobacteraceae bacterium | reverse complement strand
CCGACGAGTCGGCGACAAAGGCGCGGAAAGCCGCCTGAAGATTGGCCATTAGCATGGCGGCTCCCATACCCTTACCGGCTACATCGGCGAGACAGACGCCGATCTTTTTGGGAGAAAGAGCGATGACATCGAAGTAGTCGCCGCTCACGACTTGGGCGGGTTGCCAGGCGCAAGAGATTTGCACGCCCGGAATTTGCGGAATGGTTTTGGGCAACAGATTGGCTTGTATTTCATAGGCGGCTTGCAATTGGGCTTCCTGATCCTGCACTCGTTTCAAGCCCTTGTAGACTTCTTTTCGCAGATGTTCTTTCTCGGCCTCGAGGCGGCTGCGGGTGGATTGGACGGCGTAGGTTCCGATGCCGGTTAGAAAGGCGACCAGAGTGGCAAAACCGACATTGGAGATAAACCAGTGGCCCGCGTCCTGACCTACCGGTGGATAGAACCAATAGAGAATGAGAGCTGCGGCAACGCTACCAAACGCGCCGATGGGAAGCAGCAACGCAAGATAGACAATCCAGTTGCGTGGAAACGGCTGGTCGAAGAGAGGGCGAGCGAGAACCAGCCCAAAAACAGTAATGTTTCCGGTGACGAATACGAATACCAGAACGCGAGCGATATCCGGATCCCCACGGAGAAGCCAGAGGATCAGGGAGACGGCGACCGCTACGCCGGCGAGGACGGTCTGAAACCAGCGCCCGCTGATTCCGAGCGTCGATCGGAGCGACACGGAAACAACGCTAGGCGACTACGTAGGGTTTGCGGTAGTCGCGCGTAAGCAGCTTGTCGGCCGCGGGATCGTTGGCGAATTTCGGTCCGGGGGTAAGCGTGAGCTTGCGGCCGACGCGATAGCTGATGTTGCCGAGATGGCAGAGAGCAGCGCTGAGGTACGCGTTGGCGATCTCATCATGCAGCTCTTTGTAATTACGCGAGTGGACCGCTGATAAAAAGTTCTGCATGTGAAGGGCAGTCGGGTCGTGGCCGGGGCCGCGCTCGGCACGTTCGTCGGCCACCAGTTCATTGCTTTCGCCTTTGAAGGCCTGGAATCCTTGATCGCTCATGGCGGCCCAGCCCTCGGTTCCGTAGAACAGATTGCCGACCATAACGTTTAAAGGTTCGCCCTTGCTGGGAACGGTTTTAATCGGGGAAGCACCGGAAGGCGCAGCAGCTCCTTCGGCGGGTGCTCTACCGGAGCGCTTCACGGGAAAACCTTCCGAGCCGGTCAATAGGCCGCGCACTTCGAAAACGAGTTCGCGTGGTCCGTAAGAATAGCTCGCCAAGAGCGTGTTGGGCGTTTCCTGATCGTCGGTGTAGGCGTACTTACCGCCCTGAGCGAACGCCGTTTGCGGCATTTGCGGATCGTTCAAACCCCAGCGGGCGACACCCATTTCATGCACACCCTGGTTGCCAATGTCGCCGTTGCCGGTGTCCCAGAACCAGTGCCAGTTGTATTTGAAGCGCAGTTCATTGAAGGGACGCATGGGCGCGGGGCCGCGAAACAGATCCCAATTCACGCCGGGAGGAACGGGGCTGTCTTCTTTGTGACCGATCGAAGCACGGCGCTTGAAGCACAAGCCCTTGGACAGATAGACGTTACCGATGAGACCGCCGTTAATGGCTTCCATCGCGCGAATTTTGAACGGCATGCTGCGATGCTGCGAGCCGATCTGCAACATGCGCTTGGTTTGGCGGGCCACCTCGATCATTTTCTGGCCCTCGTAGATGTTGTAACAGGCGGGTTTCTCGCCGTAGACATCCTTCCCTGCCCGCATGGCCCAGATGGCGGCGAGCGCATGCCAGTGATTGGGCGTGGCGATGG
Source organism: Bryobacteraceae bacterium (assembly GCA_025924475.1). Taxonomy (GTDB): domain Bacteria; phylum Acidobacteriota; class Terriglobia; order Bryobacterales; family Bryobacteraceae; genus Bog-105. Next base: position 7,843 of record JAICIH010000232.1, on the reverse strand, counting down.
AGACGGCCTGCACTTCCTGGTCGGCGAAGGCCTGGCGCATGTCTTCGAACTCTTTGGCTTTCTCGCCGGTGTTTTTGAGAAGAGTGGCCTGAGCGCGCTCGCGCGCGGCTTGATTGATGTCGCACAGTCCGACAACGCGGGCTTCCGGCAAGCGCGAATAGATTCTCAAGTGCGCCGAACCGCGGCCGCCGAGACCCACGATGGCGACGTTCACGCGATCGTTAGCGCCCCAGACGCGCGAAGCGGCGGCGGCTGTTGCCGCTCCCAGGAAAAACCGTCGAGATGTGCGATTTGTCATCATTTGTCCGTATACTCCACCGGGGTTGATTGTATCAACGAGCGGACGGAGTCTATGAACTAAGGCAGCCGCTTGCTGACGCGCGCGGTTCTTTGCTCAACGCACCTGCACGTTATGATGAAAACTCGCGAGCAACATTCGGCCGGTCGCTTTCGGATCACGCTGATCCTGTCGCGCCGCTTTTCATGCACAAGAATCAATCGGTCTATCTCGATATCGCTGAATCCATTCGGAATGACATTGAGAAACGGCGGCTGGGAGCGCATGCACGCCTGCCGTCGGAGCCGGAGCTCGTCCGAAGGTTCGGCGCCGCGCGCGCTACGGTGCGGCGCGCTCTGGCGAAGCTTCAGAATGACGGACTGATTTACTCGCGACGGGCGGTGGGGAGTTTTGTCGCAGAGCCTCGCATCGATCAGGACCTCGATCAACTCTTCAGTTTCACCGAGTTCATGGTGTATCACGGGATCAAACCGGCTTCGAAAGTGATTACGGCGGAAGCGCAACGCATCGATTCTCCGGATTCGCCGCTGCTCCGTTCTCTAGCGCTGCGCCCGCGGGCAAAAGTGTGGCATGTGCGACGATTGCGGCTCGGAGGCAAGCAACCGCTGGTGATTGCGAATACGTGGTTGCCGGCGGCGCGTTTTCCCGGCTTCCTGGCGCAGGACCTGGAGCGGCGGTCTATTTACGACATCATGAATGAGGCCGGGTGTAAGCCGACGGACGCGATCCAAACGATGGAGGCAATCACGCTGGCGCCGCAAGAGGCGAAGTTACTCGATGTCGCGCCAGGCTCTTCCGCTTTCCTGATTCGCCGGGTGGCGTACTCGAAGGGCGTTCCGGTCGAGTATGCAGTCGATTACTATCGAGGCGATCGCACGAAGTTCCGCGTTCGCTTGGGTGTGCTCGAACGTTCGCATCAAGACTGATTCGGCCGACGGACGGCGAAACAAATTCGTAACCAAATAAGCCTTGACAGGAATTGGCAGCCGAGGAATACTTGTCTAGACAAGGGACCGCTTGGGCAGGGGGAGTCCATGAAGACTGTTTTCTCAATTCATTCCGGCGCGCTTCGATGGCTGGCGCTTTTTGGTTTATGCGGCGCGGGAGCAACCGTTTACGCGCAATTTGATACGGCAACCGTGTTAGGGACCGTACATGACAGCAGCGGTTCGGTGGTTCCCGGAGTCGCTATTACTCTGCGGAATGTCAATACCGGCATCACCTCCGCAACGCAAACGGACGATAAGGGCGATTATCAGTTCCTGACGGTTAAGCCGGGAACTTACCAGGTTTCGGCCGCTCACACGGGCTTCTCTACCGCGACAGCGGAAAACTTTACCGTCACGGTGAACGCGCGGCAAAGGGTGGATCTGACGCTACAGGTGGGAAGCGTGAGCAGCCAAGTAGTGGTGAATGCCGGCGTGCAGTTGCTCGAAACGGATTCGAGTGAGAAGGGACAGGTCATCGAGCACCAGGAAATAGAGAGTTTGCCGTTGAATGGCCGTTCTTACGCGAACTTGACGCTGCTGGTGCCGGGCGTAGCGGAATCGACGCAGAACGGCATCGGAACTAGCGGCCGGGAGGGCGCTTTCAACGTCAATGGACTGCGGAATACCGCCAACAACTTTCAGCTCGATGGAGTCGATAACAATGCCTATGGCACGAGCAACCAGGGATTCTCGAGCCAGGTGGTGCAGCCTTCGCCGGACGCCATCGCTGAATTCAAGGTACAAACGAACACGTACAGCGCGGAGTACGGGCGCAGCGGCGGCGCCGTCATCAACGCGTCTTATCGCAGCGGGACCAACGATTTTCACGGGTCGCTGTGGGAGTTTAACCGGAATACCGTGCTGAATGCGGTGGGATTTTTTCAACCGACAGGAGGCGTCAAGCCGCAGCTCAACAGGAATCAATTCGGATTCACTTTCGGCGGGCCGATTAAGAGAGACCGAACGTTTTTCTTTATGGATTACGAGGGCTTTCGACAGATCCAAAAGACCGTTACGTTTGCCACCATTCCGACGCTGGAGCAGCGAGAGGGAATCCTGAGCGTGCCGGTAGTCGATCCGCTCACCGGAAAGAGCTACGCGGCCGGGCAACGGATTCCAATGACACCCTTCGCTCAAAAAGTGCTCAATGATCTGCCGATTCCGAATGTGGCTGGCGCCACTTCGAACAACTATCAAAAGACCGTCCCGAATCGCGCCTACTACGACAAATTCAATCTGCGTGTCGATCATAAGATCAACGACAGCCTAAGCATCTTCGCGCGCGCGGGGCAGCAGAAGAACAATGCGTATGAAGCGCCGACGATTGATGGACCTTCCGGAGGAAATTCCAACGGCCATATCAATGTGATGTCGCAGCAGCTTGTAACCGGCGCGACGTATCTGCTCCATGGCTCGTCGGTATTGGAGTTCCGGTTAGGAATTTCGCGAACCAAAGCCGGCAAGACACCGGTGGGACTGGGCGGCCCGAACATGGTGGATTATTACGGCATCACGGGTTTGCCGACCGATCCCGAAATCGGCGGTGGGCTGACGCCTCAGGCGATTACAGGATATACGCAGCTTGGAAGGCAGTCTACATCGCCGCAATTTCAAAATCCGACCAATATCGATCCGCGAGTAAGCTACGCCTGGAATGTGGGGCGGCATAGCCTCAAGTTTGGCGCTGAATATATGGCAGTGAATACGGATGTAGAAGACACAAATCCGTTGATTGGCCTGGACAGTTATAGCAGCCAGTTCAGCCGCCCGGCCGGACGGAGCGCCAGCAACTTATATAACCTGGCCGATTTTTATTTCGGCGCGCGGACACAATACGCGCTCGCCGACGCGATCACGGTACCCATGCGGCAGCGGTTCTACTTCGGTTACGTGCAGGACGATTTTAAGTTCAGTCCTAAATTGACACTGAACATCGGTATTCGCTACGAATTTGCCACGCCCTACTACGAAGCACAGAACAGAATGTCGAACTTCGATCCGGCGATGAATTCGTTGATTCAGGCGAAAAGCGGCTCGCTATACGATCGCGCGCTTGTGGACCCCGATACAAACGATTTTGCGCCGCGCTTCGGATTTGCTTATAACGTCAACGGAAAAACGGTGATTCGAGGAGGATACGGAATCGGGTTCATTCATTTCAATCGGCTGGCAAGCGCGGGCCTGCTGGCCACGAACTATCCGGAAGTGACACGATCGACCATTACGCAAAGTACAACCGCAAGCGTCAATGGAAAAACTGTGAACCTTCCGCTCTGCACCGGGAATCAGTTCCAGGGCTGTTTTCGGGCGACGCAGGCCGGCTATCCGACCGGTCTTCCGAATGATGTAACGCTCTACATTCCTCGAAATACGCCGGACGGCTATATACAGAATTGGCAGTTTTCGATTCAGCAGCAGCTCACGGCCAAGACGTTGATGGAATTCAGCTACGTGGGAAATCATGCGGTCAAACTGGCCATGCTGGCCGACTACAATCAAGCCCGGCCGCCGCTGCCAGGCGAAAACGTGAACGCAACGCTCAATGCGCGGCGTCCCATTGCCGGATTCGGGACGATCTCTGTTGTGCTTCCCGATGCATTCTCCAACTACAATTCTTTACAGGCCAAACTGGAGCACCGCTTTTCGAAAGGTTTCTATCTTTTGAATTCGTTCACCTGGTCGAAAGCGATCGATAGCGCCACACAGGTGCTGGAAGATTCGAACGGGAGCACGGGCACGCCGCAGAACATTTACAATCTCGCGGCAGACCGCGGGCTCTCGTCCTATGACGAACCATTCATCAACATCACCAGCGGAATTTGGCAGCTTCCCATTGGCAAAGATCGCGCGTTCGGCCGGAACATGTCGGGAGCGCTGGATGCTCTGGTGGGCGGCTGGCAGATCAATGCGATTAACACCATGCATAGCGGCCGGCCGATTAACTTGCGTTATGCCACATCGGGTCCGACGCCTGTTACGGCCGGTCTAGCAACGTTCCTTGGAGGAGTGGCGCTGCGGCCCAACGTGCTTGGCGATCCCAACCCGGCCGCCGGCGAGCGCACGATCGATAATTACTTCAATAGGGATAACGTGGTTCTGCCGCCGGCAACGCAGCCTTTTGGAAATGCGGGACGCAACATCGCTCGAAGCTATTCGTTTTATCAACTCGATTTGGGATTGCAAAAGAATTTTGCGATTCCGTTTCGAGAGCGTATGACTCTGCAGTTTCGGGCAGAAGCCTTCAATCTGCTGAACAAGACGAATTTTGGCGCGGCCAACGGCGATCGCTCGAGTGGCGCTTTCGGAACGGTTCGTTCTACATACGCGGCGCGACAGATGCAATTGGCGTTAAAACTGGTATTCTGATGCTGTTTTAACAGCGTGCAACAACTTAACCGGCGCGAGATGCTTGGGGCATTGGGAGCGGCCGCTTTAGGCGGCGGTCTCCAAGCTGCGCCAACGCAAACTCCCAACGTAGTTCTTATATTCTGCGACGATCTCGGCTATGGAGATTTGGGGCCGTATGGCTCAAAAATTCCCACGCCGAACATCGACCGGCTGGCGCAGGACGGAATCCGATTTACGAATATGTGTTCGGCGGATCCGGTATGCTCGCCTTCGCGTGCGGCCCTGCTGACAGGGCGTTATCCAACGCGGATCGGCGTGCCGCGTGTTTTGTTCCCGCAGGACAAAGATGGCTTGAATCTGAATGAAATAACGCTGGCCAATGTTCTGAAAGACCGAGGTTATCGTACGGCATGCGTTGGCAAGTGGCATTTGGGCAGGCCGGTGGAGTATTTGCCAACGAGCCGTGGCTTCGATCAATATTTCGGAATTCCCTATAGCAACGACATGACGCCGCGTGTGCTGATGAAGGACACGCAAGTGATCGAGAATCCGGCCAAGCTCGATAGCTTGACTGCGCGGTATACGCAGGCGGCGACTGAGTTCATACGGGCATCAAAAGGCTCGCCGTTTTTTCTCTATATGCCGCACACGTTCCCGCATATACCGCTCGCGGCTTCGGCGCGCTTTCGCGGAAAATCGCCGCAGGGGCTGTACGGGGACGTGATCGAGGAAATCGATTGGAGCGTAGGAGAAGTACTCAAGACGCTCCGAGAAGCAGGTGTCGAACGAGACACGCTGGTGATGCTTTCGAGCGACAACGGGCCTTGGTATCAGGGAAGCCCGGGGAGACTACGCGGACGTAAGGGTTCGACTTACGAAGGAGGCGTGCGGGAGCCATTTTTGGCGCGCTGGCCGGGCAGAATTCCGCGCGGGAAGACGACGCGGGCGCTGGCGTCGCTGATGGATGTGTTTCCCACCGTGACGAAGGTCGCAGGCGGTAAGCTGCCGGCAGCTCCGCTGGATGGCGTGGATATGTGGCCGCTGCTTACCGGCAGCGAAACGCCGATTGAGCGGCCGCCGCTGCTGTATTTCAATGCCTGGGATCTGCAGTGCGCGCGCTGGAAGAACTGGAAGCTGCATGTATCACGGCATAATGCGGCCGCCTATTCGCCGGGCCCGCCGGGCGGGATACACAATTTTCATTTAACCCGGCCGGAGCTGTACGATCTCGCGAATGATCCCGATGAGAGCTACGATGTGGCGGCGGAGCGGCCGGAGGTTGTGGCGCAGATCCAGCAGCAGATTGCGAAGATGATTCCTACGTTTCCGGAACCGGTGCAGAAGGCGTATGCGGATTCGAAGGCGCGTCCGAGCAGCGAGACCATGCCGGCAGGCGCTTGGCCGCGTTAACTGGAGCGCTTACGGCCGCCTATGCGACCCAGCCCGCGGTCTTATGTACTACCGTGTACTACCGAAATTGCTGCGACAACCTACTAGCTATCCTTGGGCGCTCGTACCTCAACGGGAATAGAATCCGGTCCTACGCACTGGAATACGAGATTCGGCCCCTGCACACCTAGATCAAGCTTCATAGGGACGCCGGCACCTTTGAGGCGATCGTAAATTTCGTGCACGTTGCTCGTGCGTTCCAGGATGAATCCAATGTGGAAATCCGCGGGATAGGCTGGCGGCGGAGCATTGAACAGGTTGCTGACTGCGAACTCAAATCCGGTTTCATCTTTGAAAAAAGCAATTTGCTTCTGTCGCTGATAGGTGCAATGCAGGCCGAAGAAGGTCTCAAAGAAGTTGCGAGCTACATCAACGTCGGATACTTGAAGATCGATATGTGTGAGTCTCAAGATTTGCCTCGTTCTGGAGCCAGGGTTGGAATGGCAGCAGTTTGAATGACTGTGCTGAGCCGTTTTTTGCTACGGTAGCACGTATAAGTTATTTGACAGCTTGGACAACACTTTGGTCGAGGCTGCTTTCAGGGTCGCGTCGCAGTTCCGGGAAGATTTCGCTGTGGGAATGGGCCTTTGCGATATTTGAAGTTCTTCCAGTTCTCGCCGGCCAATCCATTTGCGTCCCAAACGACTTCACCTCTTTGGAGTGTCGCTTCGCAACGAATACGTTGAGTTCCGAAATTGCGAGCCCCTGCGGAATCCAAAAATCCGAAGCGTCCTTGTTCCAGGCGAAGAACAGCCACGTCGGCTTGGGAGCCAATGTCCAGATTCCCCAGTTGCGGACGTTTAATTTCCTGCGCGGGCGTCCAGGTCGTCATGCGCACTACGTCGGCAAGCGACGAGCCTAGACTCATCAGCTCCGACATCACATTATCTATATCTTTCATTCCTTCGTTAAAGTCGAATTTGTGCAGATCAGTTGATATGGAATCCGGCTGAAAACCTACTTGATAGGCAGGTGCCGCCACATACCAATAAAAACTTGCCGATCCGAAGCCCACGTCGAAAAAAATACCGCGCTTACGGCCCGCCGTCATGGCTGGATTCAATTTGCCCGTTTGCAGTAGCTCTTCTCGATGGCCGGAAAAACAGTGAGTGTAAATATCACCCGGACGCAGCTTATCCATGAACAGAGTGTCGATGTTACGCTCCGGCGTGATCAACCCGAAATCCACCATCACAGGAAGGTTTGTCAATTTTCCGGCCTTAACGGCGCCGTCGACAGAAGACCAGCCGGGACCCGCATAGTGAGCTGATTTGAATCCAATGATTATGGATGGGTTAGCTTTGGCCATGCGCGCAGCGGCCTCGGCATCTATCTCGGATGGCTCATTCTCCTTTCCGGTTCCCATCCCCGAACTTACGATATTCAAGAATGCCAAGACGCGCGTGCGGGCTTTGTTGATAATGCGATCGTGAAAATCAGGGAACTCTCGCCATCCGCTCGATCCCGCATCGACCATCGTCGTAATGCCACTTCGGAACGAGAACGCATCCGGATCGACGGCCTCGTCGTGAGCACCGGGAGGTAATGGGCATCGCGCATATAGATGAACGTGAATATCGATCAGGCCAGGCGTGACGTACAACCCGTTGACATTGAGGACTCGTTGCGCTTGCGATTCCGGGATATTCTCTGCGATGCGCGCAATGCGGCCGCCGGCAATCGCCACGTTCGTTACTCTGTCAATCGCGTTCTTTGGGTCGATGACATGCCCTCCTTTCAAAAGCAGGTCAAAGTGTGG
>JAICIH010000231.1 GCA_025924475.1 Bryobacteraceae bacterium | reverse complement strand
TTCCGTTGCTGCGATGTCTGGTGATCCGATATGCCCCTAGAATCGCGGGAACGCCGATGGCAAAGAGCAAGAACGCATTGGGCTCCGGTGTAGCTGGGGCGCGATTTGGTGATTTCGTAGCCTGTCCCCGAAATAGGAAACCGCACCGCACTAGTAATACTACTGGTGATACCCTGAGGGGGGCAGACTTTCAGCTAAATTTGCCCACTGTAATTCTGTACGATGCAGTATCAGATTCAACCGTTGAAAGAGTTCCTGGTTCGCCCAGCTCTGCCTGCACCACTCGGACGTTTGCTCGAGATTGGCTATAACCTCATTTGGAGCTGGGACCATACGCTGCGCGCCTTGTTCCGGCGGCTCGATCCGGTGCTGTGGAAGGAGTGCAACCACAATCCGATTGAGTTATTGGGACGAATTACCCAGGAGAAGCTGAACCGGGCGGCGGCCGATCCACGATTCCTTCTGCTTTACAAGCGGGCTTGTGAGCGGCACGATAGTTACCTGCACGCGAGCATTCCAAGCGATACTACGCCGCGCATTGCCTATTTCTCGATGGAGTATGGGCTGCTCGACTGCATGCAGATCTATTCGGGCGGGCTGGGGATTCTGTCGGGCGACCATCTGAAAGCGGCCAGCGACGGAGATTTTGCGTTGACCGGGGTGGGGTTGTTGTACCAACGCGGGTACCTGCAGCAATACCTGAATCCGGACGGCTGGCAGCAGGAACGTATGCCGCTGAACGATTTCTACACGCTCCCGATCCGGCCCTGTGTGGACGAACGCGGCACGGAAGTGGTGGTGAGCGTCCAGCTTCCGACAGGCGAGCTGTTCATCAAGGTGTGGCAGATCGCGGCCGGGCGGGTGACGCTTTACTTGCTCGATACGAACATTCCGCAGAACCACATGCCGGAGAACCAGGCGAGCGAGCATCGCGAGATTACCGATCAGCTTTATGGCGGGGACATTCACAAACGTATCCGGCAGGAGATCGTGCTGGGAATCGGCGGGCTGCGGGCGCTGAAGAAGCTGGGTGTGCAGCCGACGGTGCATCACATGAACGAAGGGCACTCGGCGTTTCTCGCGATCGAGAGAATCCGGGTGCTGATGAGCGAGCATGGGCTCTCGTTCGAACAGGCGCTGGAGGTGACGCGGGCGGGCAACGTGTTCACTACGCACACGTCGGTTCCGGCGGGAATCGATTTATTCGATTCGAGCCTGGTGTACGACTATTTTCAAGCCTACTGCCGGGAGGCGAATTTTCCATTCGAGAAATTCCTGGCGCTCGGGAGGAAGAATCTCGAAGATATCGGGGAACGGTTTTCGATGGCGGTGCTGGCGCTGAAAACGTCGTCGCTGCGGAATGCCGTGAGCGTGCTGCATCGGGCGGTGTCGCAGGAAATGTTCCAGGATTTGTGGCCCAAGCTGCCGGTGGAGGAAGTGCCGATTACCTCGGTGACGAACGGCGTACACGCGCCGAGCTGGATTAACGGCGACTTGTCCGCGCTGTACGACCAATATTTGCAGCCGGACTGGCGCGAGCGCCTGGAAGACGGGCAGATGTGGGAGCTGGTGCATGAGATTCCGGCGGAGGAGCTATGGGAAATGCACCGCAAACGCAAGCGGCGGTTGGTGGCGTTTGTGCGCGAGCGGGCGATGGCGGCGGCGGTGCGGCGCAAGGCGTCAACGGGAGAACAGCGGCGGCTTTCGGAAGTGCTCGATCCGGATGTCTTTACGATTGGATTCGCGCGGCGGTTTGCGACTTATAAACGGGCAACGCTTTTGTTTCACGATGTAGAGCGGCTGAAACGCATTTTGAACAATTCGCGCATGCCGGTGCAGATAGTGATCGCGGGCAAAGCGCACCCGAAGGACCAGCCGGGCAAGACATTGATCCACGACATTGTGGCGCTCTCGCGCGATCCGGATATTTCGAAGCGCCTGGTGTTCGTGGAAGATTACGGCATTCAGGTGGCACGCGAACTGGTGCAAGGCGTGGATCTGTGGCTGAACAATCCGCGGCGCGGCGAGGAAGCGTGCGGAACAAGCGGGATGAAGGCTTCGATGAACGGCGTGCTCAGCCTGAGTGTTTTGGATGGCTGGTTCGATGAAGCCTTTGAGCTTTCGGGCGGATGGGCGATCGGGGATCGCGCGCCGTATTCGGAAGACCAGGACGACTTGCACGCGAGCTCGATTTACTCGACGCTCGAATACGAGATTCTGCCGCTGTTCTATCAGAACCAGGACGCCGATGAAGATATTCCAACCGAGTGGGTGCGGCGAATGAAGACCTGCATCGCGAACCTGACGCCGCGATTCGGGTGCGGGCGCATGCTGGCGGAATACATGTCTGAGTTGTATCAGCCGGCGCACAATGCGTGGCTGAAGGTATCGACTAACAACTTTGAGGAAGCCCGGCAGAAGACGATTTGGGACAGCCGGGTTCATCAAGCGTGGAATTCGGTGCGATTTCTGGAAGTGGGCGAGGGGACAGCAGACCAGGTACTTAATGGGGCACCGGTGCCGGTACGGGCGTTGGTGGAATTGGCCGGACTGTCGCCGTCGGATGTACGGGTGGAAGCGGTGGTAGGCGCCATCGGCGTAAATGGCCGGCTGGAGAACACTTTTACGTTGCCCTTAGTTCCCGGGGAGGCGCGCGGTACGGCGGTACTTTATTCCAATGAGTTTACGGCACAGCCCACGGGGCGCGTGGGCTACTCGGTTCGTATCAGTCCTAACCATTTCGAGAACCCGTTGACCCGGCCGTGCAACACCGTGCTAAAGTGGGTTTCCGATTGACCTCTCCCGCGGTTCGTGGTACATAGGTTCTAGGTGCAGGCGGAAGCAAGTTAAACTATCCTTCCGATTCATCGTTCCGCCTTCTTATAAAAGTTAAGAACTCCAGCGCTACTCGTAGATTCATTTTTATAGCTTTGGAACTGCACCGGACGTACATCCAGTTGGCGACAAACACCGCGAATGAAGCACGTGTAATCCGCCTCCTGGCAGAATTACCAAGGAGCCGATCAACCTTTATATGGACGGCGATCGTAAGTACCGGCAGCACGGTTATCAGGATTCAGACCGGGGCTCAGCCGAGTCATACCGGGGCGACCGGCCCAAGCAACCCCTGCGGGGCGGCCAACAAAGCCCCAAGCCCCCTATCGATGTCACGGGACCGAAACTCCCGCGGCTGGTGCAGAACGTAGTCGCGTCACGCTGTTTTCAGTGCGGGACAACGCTTGCGCCGAACATCGATTTCCGGGGAAATTGTCCGAAGTGCGGAGCAGGTCTGCATTGCTGCAAGCAATGTGTGCATTTCGATTCCTCCACGCGCTTTCAGTGCCTGAAGCCGATTCCGGAGCGCATTCCGTTGAAAGACCAGCCGAACTCGTGCGGGCTGTTTTCGCCCCGCGTGACGGTGGCGCGCGATGCACTGCCTTCGGCGCCGGTAACGCGATTAGCGGAGAACGGCTCGCAGCCTGCGCCGCGCAACGCGAACGATGCGCGGGCGGCATTTGATAGCTTGTTCAAGAAATAGTTTTGGCGGCATCCAAGATCAAAAAGAAAGCTCCGGCGAGTAAGGCATCAGCGATGCCGCGGCAGGCGGCGATTCCCTGTTTAGTATTAGTCGTGCTGGCATTGGTGGTGATCGGGTTGATTGTGTTTTTTTCGTTGCGGTCGGTGAGTTAGAAGACCGCTTCCCGCGGTCGCGGCTCGGTTTAGAAGTCGCGGCTCAGTTAAACAATAGATGAGAAGTGATGGAAGACAACACGATCAACTTCGGCCTACGAAGATCACGACAGATTACCTGGTAACGGCGGAGGGTTCGGTCTTAATCGAGTGCGGGAACACGCGAGTTCTTTGCGCGGCGACGATTGAAGATACGGTTCCTTCGTTTTTGCGCGGTAGCGGCAAGGGCTGGGTGACGGCGGAATATTCGATGCTTCCGCGCGCGACGATCACGCGCACGCCGCGCGAAGTGACGAAAGGCCGGCCGGGCGGGCGCACGCATGAGATCCAGCGCCTGATTGGCAGAGCGCTACGCGCGGCGGTGGATCTTACGGCGCTCGGAGAACGTAGCGTGATTGTGGATTGCGACGTTCTGCAGGCCGATGGCGGCACGCGTACTGCGGCGATTACGGGCGCCTATGTTGCGCTTGCCATCGCACTGAATACGCTGGTCAAGTTTAAGGTGGTGGCGCGCTCGCCGCTCACCGATTCGATTGCGGCTACCAGCGTGGGCGTGGTCGGGGGCGCGGCCATGCTTGATTTGAGTTACGAAGAGGATTCGCGCGCGGGCGTCGATATGAATATCGTCATGACCGGCTCGAACAAGTTTGTAGAAGTGCAAGCCACGGCCGAACATGCCGCTTTTGACGACGGGCAGATGGCGGAGCTGCTGGCGCTGGCGCGTACGGGACTCGCCCAGCTTCGTGCTATTCAGGAACAGGCGCTCGCGGCGCGCACATGAGGCGTCTGTACGCCTGTTCGACGAATCCAGGCAAGCTGCGGGAATTTGCGCTGGCGGCGGGGCCCGAGGTGGAAATACAGCCGCTGCCGGGAATGGAAGCGATTCGCGCGCCGGAGGAAAGCGGAAAGACGTTCGAGGAGAACGCCGTTTTGAAGGCGGTTTATTATTCGCGATTCGCCGAGGAACCGGTTTTTGCGGACGATTCGGGCCTGGAGGTGGATGCGTTGGGAGGCGCACCCGGCGTGTATTCGGCGCGCTTTGCCGGCGATCAGGCCGGGCAGGCGGAGAACAACAGTTTGCTGCTAAAACGTTTAAACGGGAAAGCGGACCGGCGGGCGCGTTTTGTTACGGCACTGGCGCTGGCAAAAGGCGGCGAATTGCTGGGTACGAGCGCGGGAACGGCAGAGGGCGAGATCTTGGCGGCGCCACGTGGAGAAAATGGATTCGGCTACGATCCGCTGTTTCTGTATCCGCCGCTCGGACGTACTTTCGCGGAATTGACGGGGGCGGAAAAGCTGGAGGTAAGCGCGCGCGGCAAGGCGCTACGCTCACTTTTGCAGTTACACTACAAGTAAATGCACCGGTATCTGCTTTATAACGACGATATCCGGGATACGGTAGAGGCGCTGCTCTCGCCGGGTCAGATCGGATACATGAGCGGCTGGGGAGTGTTCAGCACGCTGCGAGTGGCGAGCGGGGTCCTGTTCGAGTTCGACAGGCACTATGCGCGCATGCGGTACGATGCGATCCGGCTGCGAGTGCCGTTCCAGATTTCGCCGGAATCGCTCGAAGCCTCTCTTCACAAATTGATCGATGCCAACAACGCGTTGGACGCGACGCTGCGAGTGGCGATCGTGCGCAACAAGGGAGGGTTTTTCGAAAGCCCGGGGCTGGCGCGCGAATGTGATCTGGTGGCGTTCACCAAAGATCTGACGAACTGGGGCGAGGGAGCGCAGTTGAGCTACGTGAAGGGAGCGCGATTTTCGGGCTGTCCGTTTGCGGGCTCGAAAACGAATTCCTGGGCGTATAATCTCACGTTGTATGAGGAGGCGCACGAGCGCGGCTTCGATGAAGTAGTGCTGCTCAACGAGCGCGACGAAGTGAGCGAGTGCACGTCGGCCAATTTGTTCGCCATTCGGGCGGGCCGAGTTGTGACGCCGCCGCTCGCTTCCTCGGGATGCCTGCCGGGAGTGACACGCGCGGTGCTGCTCGAGGAAATTCAGGCGCCGGGTTTGGCGATCGAGGAAGGCGTATTAACGCCGGAAGATCTCGAAGCGAGCGAGCAGGTATTCATGACATCGAGCACGCGCGATGTGCTGCCGGTGCTCGCAATTGACGGCCGTCCGCTACAGCAGAATCGAGAAGCGCTGGAGGCGCTGGCGCGCGCCTTCGCCAGTTATCGCGACAGTTATGTCGCAAAGCATCGGCGAGCCAAAGAAGTTTTGACGATATGAAGGGCATGAACGCTCCGCTGACCTGCCCGGAATGCGGCAGTGGCGCCATTCGCCTGTCGAGGCGGCAGGGCATCGGCGAGCGGGGCAAGATCGCGCTCGGCAATTATCCGTTCCGGTGCCTGGCGTGCAATCACAGGTTCTGGGCGAATATCTGGCTTTGGTCCGTTTGGAAGTACGCGAAGTGCCCGCGCTGCCTGGGTCTCGACCTCACGACCTGGTCGTATAAGATGCAGCATCTGAGTTACTGGAAGAAATTGCTGGTAACGCTGGGTGCGCAGCGGCACCGCTGCGTGCGCTGCCGGTGCAATTTTGTGAGTTTCCGGCCGCGATCGCCGATGGTCGGGGCGGCGCCGGACGCGATGAACAGCTAGCCGGCCACGCCGGTAATGACTTGGCTTCTTTGGCGCGATAGCACAAGGAGGCAGCCGACCTGCTCGCCGAGAGTACTCAGCATTTCCATATCGCCGCCTGAGTGGATGCGCGGTTCGCGATTCTGGACGTTGATGACGCCGACCACGCGATTTTGGGAAATGATGGGCACCGAAAGAAACGCTTCGAAGGTATCTTGCGGGAGATCCTTGAAATATTTAAAGCGGGGATCGGCATAGGCTTCGCGGGAAATAGCAAGTAAACGGCGCTCACGCGCGACCCAGCCGGTCAAGCCTTCGCTCAGGCGCAGACGAACGCGGCCGATGTTCGTGCTGTCGCCATCGCTCGAGGCAAACAGCACCAACTCATCGTCCTCTTTGAGGTATATGAGACAGGAATCGCAATTGAGGAAGGCGCGCACAAGGCTGACGATTTCCTGCAAGACCTCGTCGAGATCCATATCGCGAGTCATTAAGCGGCTGACGCGCTGAAAGAGACGAAGCTCCTGCTCGGCACGCTCCAGCCGTGCTTCTAAATCCCGGGTTTTGGACACGTCGTATCGATTATGCCAGACAGAATAAGGGACCAGAACGGGAGAGAGTAAGTCCAGTACTCCAGAAGCCGATGAGCAGCAGTAGTACCATGGATGGAGCATTCTCTAGGAGAGGCCCCTTTGCATGTGGAGTAAGAAAAAGGAAGACGCACCAGCGCCGCCTGAAAAGCCGGCGTATGTGCCCCCGACCCCAGCGGTGGAACCACAGAGGAGAGAAACTATCAGCATGTCATCGCCCAACAGAAGTTTTGAATCGGAACCTTTGGCACCGCGCGGCGGCAGCGCCGGCTCGGCGGCATTAGGCAAGAACGTCACCGTAAAGGGTCAAATTTTCGCGCGAGAAGATCTGACCATCGATGGCGAAGTAGAAGGCACCGTTGAGTGCCATGAACACCGGCTGACGATCGGCCCGAATGCGCGGGTGCAGGCCGGATTAAAGGCGCGCGAAATTGTTATCCAGGGGTCGATCCAGGGTAACGTCGACGCGACTGACAAGATCGATATCAAGAAAGAAGCGAAGCTGGTCGGAGATATCAAGACCAGCCGGATCGTCATCGAAGATGGCGCGTACTTCAAAGGCAGCATCGATATTTCCAAGCCCAACGCCGCGAGACCGCAGGCGCAGGCAGCAGGCTCGACGTCCACGCCGGCGCAGCAGCCGCTGAGCAGCGAGAAGCCCACTCCGGTGGGAAGCACCGCGGGTGCGCCGGTTCGTTAAGGCGCAGTGATTTTCGGCGCGGGAAAAGGAGCCAGCGGCAAGTCCTCGAAAGAGGCTCCGGCAACGGTCACCCGTCACAGCAGCGGGCTGGAGCAATTTCACTCCATGCTGCACGGCTCCGAAGATCTTTCCATTCTCGACATGTCGGGCGCCAGCCAGGCGAACATTACCTTCGTAACTGGCGCCGGGCATCGTATCTCTTCGGACGACCTGATTGGCACGATGCAACAGGTCTTCGGAGAAAATTTTCAGGAAGGCCAGCAGGTAGAGGAGAAGGCCAAGCGCTTTTTGGAGTTGGCGCTTACTTTTCCGGAAGCCAGCTTCGACGGGGTAATGGTCTGGGATGCGCTGCAATTTCTGGTTTCGCCAGTGCTCGAGGAAACCGTGGTGCGGCTGCTGCGAGTGGTGCGGCCGGGCGGGCTGATTCTGGCGTTCTTTAACGCGAACGACAAGATCGGGCAGCTTCCGCTTTACAGCCACCGTATCCAGGACGCCAAGACGATCGCGCAAGTGCCGCGCGGGGGCATTCAGCCAGCCCGGCATTTCAACAATCGCGATCTCGAAAAGCTGTTCGAGAAGGCGGCGTCCATCAAATTCTTTCTTACGCGCGACAATCTGAGAGAAGTGATCGTGCGACGCTGATTACTTCATAAAAAGCATGGCACTCGAAGATGAACTGCGCCATCGCCACGAGCGATTGGAGCAAATTCGCAGTCTGGGCTACGCGCCCTACGGGCATCCGTTCGAAGAAACGCACACCATTCC
The DNA here is from genome assembly GCA_025924475.1 of Bryobacteraceae bacterium. Lineage (GTDB taxonomy): Bacteria > Acidobacteriota > Terriglobia > Bryobacterales > Bryobacteraceae > Bog-105. The sequence goes on along the minus strand of JAICIH010000231.1, from coordinate 1,363 downwards.
CGAGATTCTGGCGGCGTATGGAACGAAGACCGCGGAGGAACTGGCGGAGAAAGTTGCGGTACGCGTGGCCGGACGGATTCAGACGATCCGGCGGATGGGCAAGGCCGGTTTTTTGCACCTCGGCGGGGGCGGCGCAAAGCTCCAGATTTACGTCAAGAAAGATGCGGTAAGCGAAACGGCCTACAAGCTTTACGAGCTGCTCGACATGGGCGATATCGTAGGCGTCACGGGCTATCTGTTCCGGACGAAGACGGGCGAGTTGAGCATCCATGTCGACGATCTTGTTTTTCTTTCGAAGAACCTGCTGCCGCTGCCGGAAAAATGGCACGGTCTGGAGGATGTGGAGACACGCTACCGGCAGCGGTATTTGGATCTGATCGCGAACCCGGAGGTTGGGAAGGTGTTTCGCGGGCGGGCGAAAGTGGTGGGCTCGCTGCGGCGGCAATTGAACGCTCGCGGGTTCCTGGAAGTGGAGACGCCAATGCTGCAGCCGCTGTATGGGGGCGCGGCGGCGCGGCCGTTTGTGACGCATCACAACACGCTGGATATCGATTTGTATCTGCGCATCGCGCCGGAGCTTTATTTGAAGCGGCTGCTGGTGGGCGGGCTGGACCGGGTTTACGAGATCAACCGCAACTTTCGAAATGAAGGCATTTCGAAGAAGCACAACCCGGAGTTCACGATGCTCGAGTTCTATCAGGCGTACACGGATTATCGCGGGATGATGGAGCTTTCGAAAGAGCTGCTGCGGGAGTGCGCCGTGGATGCAACGGGATCTTCGACAGTGGTGTATCAGGGGCGTTCGCTCGATTTTGCGCGCGTGCGGGAGTTTTCGATGCGCGAGACGCTGATCGAGTTCTGGCCCGAGGCGCAGAAGCCATCGCTCGATAATGTACGCGACCCGGAGTGGCTGGTTCAGCACTCGAAAGAAGAAACGGCCGGGGCGGCGCTGGTGGATCTGTTCGAGCAACATGCCGAGCAGCACTTGTATGAGCCGACGATCGTCTACGATTTTCCGGTAGAAGTTTCACCGCTTTCGAAAAACAAGCCGGAAGAACCGGAGTTTGTGGAGCGCTTCGAAATTTTTGCGGGCGGCATGGAACTTGCCAACGCTTTTTCGGAGCTGAATGATCCGCAGGAGCAGCGGCGGCGATTTGAGGAACAGCTTCGATTAAAGGAAAGCGGCGACGCGGAGGCGCACGTGATGGATGAAGACTACGTCCGCGCGCTTTGCTACGGGATGCCGCCAGCGGGCGGCGAGGGTATTGGAATCGATCGGCTCACGATGTTGTTTACGGATTCGAAATCGATTCGCGATGTGATTTTGTTTCCGCTGCTGCGGCCCGAGGGAGAGATCGGGCTG
>JAICIH010000230.1 GCA_025924475.1 Bryobacteraceae bacterium | reverse complement strand
GAAGCGTTCCCTCCAGCCCAGATCATAGACGGGGTAGACAGCCGGGAGGCGTTGGGACCAGGATTCGACAACAGCGTTGGATGACGCGCGCAGCACCCCCAAGGCTCTCAGCCTCAGGATGCAATCCTCGCTGAGCGCACTGTCTTCAGCCGACCACATCGGCTCGCCGGGCGAGCAGGGAATCTCGATTGTTAGGGCAGTTGCGTCGTCGACTCGGTTTAACTTAGGGCTGTACTGATGCAGGTGCGAGACGCGGCCGAAAACGATATCCGCTTCCGGGAAATAATAGGTCTCGTTATCGCCTGCGAACCGATCCCGAGTAATAACGTGCAGCAGGCGCAGGCCGCGCCAGCGCAGATCGAAACATGACAGAGCTTGTTCTCTGGCGCTGGCGGTCACCAGGTGGTGAATCCCTTCGAGCGGGATGGTTGAGACTACGACCTCGGTATCCATCGACTCGGTCTCGCCCCGGTTGTTAGTGAACGAAAGCCGCTCCACCGTTCCCCTATCTGTTATCCGAAGTGGATCAACCGCCGCAGCACACATGAGTATTCCTTCGTCATCGAGGAATCGTTGCCGTAACGCCAGCGATAGCTGACCGATCCCGTTGGCGGGATACAGATAGAACGAGCGCTTCTTCTTGACTCCTCTACTGATGTCCCGCCAGATGCCGCCCCAGGAGAACTTTCGCAGGCGATGCTCCGCTGGGTCCTTGGCGAGTTCGCGAGGTGACCTGCCATAAAGCTTCCGCGCGTATGGACTGTAGAAGCGCTCATACAAGCCTCTACCGACTTTGCTGATTGTGAACGATTCGAAGTCCTCGAGCGGAGCTCCGCACGACATTAACCGTGCAGCTCGCGCGCGGAGGAGTTCAACGATGAAAGCAGCCATGGTCTGGAGCCCAAAGGCCGACAACAAGTCGATGACGGTCGGCGGATAGGCGAGAGCCCGGCCGCCGAGAAACATCAAGCCGCGTCGCTCCCGCCGAAGGAGATCCGCGCCGCAAAGTTCGCGAATCAGCCGCGCGACAAGGGGGTCACAAGCCTCGTGAAGCCGGTGCGAGCCAGTATCGAAAGAGTGCCCGCCGATCGTAGACGTAGAAGCGAGACCGCCGACGCCGGTGCTTTTCTCGAGCAGCACGATCCGTCCGGGATAATATCTCGACAATTCACTGGCAACCGTCAGACCCGTGATTCCCGCGCCCAGCACTACAGCGTAAGCTTGATGGTTCTTCACGCGCTCGGCGCCCTTACGATGCCGTCAAATTTTGTGATTAGTCTAATGCCGGACTTGGAACCTGTCAAGCAAGCATCGGCGCGCATTTAGGAACTGTATTCAGGTCGACACACTCCAATCACAGGTTGTCGGCAAACCGACACTCGGCAGCGGTGTCAAAATCAGCCGAGGTCCTTTGATCGCTTGACAACTGCGGTGTACGCTTCGATGCTGGTAAATACAAAAACCGGCACTAGGTGCTCTGGCTGTGTCTTCGATCCGAAATCATGAATTGACAGCCGCTGCAATCGCATGCGTCACGCGAACGGTACGGAGTGGAAATCAATGGTTCCGGTGGATCGCCTGTCGACGCCCGCTTGCTTGTTTCATTTGTGTCGCAGCCGCACTTACCTTGCGGGCCGTTATGTTGCCCTGGATCGGAGTGCCGGAACCGTGGGTTTCTGATGAGTTCAGCTATCTCCTGGGAGCGGACACATTCGCATCCGGACGGCTCGCCAACCCTACTCACCCCTTCTGGATCCACTTCGAAACGCTTCATGTAAATCACTTGCCGACGTATGTTTCGAAATATCCACCCACTCAGGCGCTAATCATGGCGGCGGGTCAGCGGATGTTCGGCCAGCCATGGTTCGGTGTGTGGATTAGCGCCGCACTGATGTGCGGTTCCATCTGCTGGATGTTACAAGGCTGGTTGCCGCCGCGTTCTGCCTTGATCGGCGGGGGCCTTGCTGTCATACACATGGGGGCCCTTGGATATTGGGTGAACTCCTACTACGGCGGAGCAGCGGCGGCACTCGAAGGATCTTTGCTCCTCGGAGTTGTGCCACGAATCGTGAAGTTTCCCCGTTGGCGGCATGTCCTCATCGGCGGATTCGGTCTAGGATTGTTGGCGTGCACACGCCCGTATGAAGGCGTTTTTTTGATAGTCGCTTGTTCTGTTGCGGCGTTGCTTTGGATAAGATGCAAAAGGCGCTCGCTGCGACAGCTCCTTTCGCCCGGTTTACTGCTCCCCGGTTTTGCGATGACCGCCACCTTCCTTCTGGCATTCGGTTTTTACAATTACCGAACGACCGGCAACGCCTTGCTTCTGCCGTACGTCGTGAACGAGGCAACTTACAGTCCCGTGCCGAGTTTGCTTTGGCAATCGCCCCACCGTACCCCGCCTAAATATCGAGATTCCGCAATCCGTGCACATTGGGTGGGTTGGGAAGCAGCCCAGTACTATGGATGGCGTTCCCGGCCCATTCTGAAGCTGGCTTCCATCGGCTACGCCGCTTGGCGTTACTTCTTCCGCGGTTCAGGCATTGCATTAATTCCAATCGGAGCCTGTCTTTGGATGTGGCACCTCCCGCGGCTGCGATACGCCACGCTGATTGCAGCCTTATTCCTTCTCGCACCGTTCGGGGTCAGAGGCCCAACGGAAGCGCATTATCTGGCTCCGATCGCCGGATTTTTTTTCCTGTTCGCCGGCGCCGGGCTGCTCTCTTTGAGCACGCTTCGCTACCGCAACCAGAAGCGCGCCCGGGGCTTACCCGCACTGATTCTCGTTTCCTGGCTGTTTTCGTTCGGAGTGGAAGCTGCCAATAGCATAAAAGAACCGAAAAACGCTCGGGCTGGCGAATATCACGTCGCTGATGCTGATGCTTTTCTTAGTTCTCGCCGTGCAGTATTGGCCCAACTCGGCCGGGATCCGGCCCGGCATTTGGTTATTGTTCACTACGCGCCGGACCATAATGTCCACCTTGAATGGGTTTACAATCGTGCCTCAATCGATGAATCAGCAATCGTTTGGGCACGCGATCGCGGCATGCAAGAGAATCTCTTGTTAATTCGGTACTTCCGTAAGCGAAAGGTCTGGCTTTTGGACGCTGACGATGAGCATCCCCATCTCGTTCTCTACAGGCTGCCGTTCGAAGCATTACACAAGTAACGGAACCAGATGAGACTATTAGCCCACTTGAACAGTTGGCTTGGTACCGTGTGCCGGCATCTTCGAATTAACCTAGCGGTAACGTTAGTATTTCTGTTGCTCCTCGCAGGTACGGTCATCCTTCAGTATATAGGCGGCGCGTATGAATCAGAGTTCGGCTCAGATGCCGACGAGCCAGCTCATTATGTAACCGGCTTGATGGTCAGAGACTACATCGCCCAAGGTGGATCAACTGATCCGCTGACGTACGCACAGGAATATTATCGACACTACCCAAAGGTTGCGTTGGGGCACTGGCCACCGCTCTTTTACGTGGTCCAGTCGATGTGGACTCTCCTTTTTTCGCCATCCCGCACGTCCATTCTCTTGCTAATGGCTGTAATGACAGCTCTACTTGCGACTGTACTGGCCGAAGCACTGCAAGCCGAATTCTCACTTAGTACAGGAGTTACGGCTGGATTACTGCTGATCTCGCTGCCCCTGATCCAGCAACTGGCACGCGCGGTCATGGCAGAAATTCTTGTGGCGCTTCTTGCCCTGTTAGCAACGCTCAGCTTCGGCAAATATCTCGATACACCGAACCGCAGCGATGCGCTGCGGTTCGGCGTTTGGTCTGCTCTATGCATTCTCACAAAGGGAACGGGATTCGTTCTCGCTTTAGTGCCTCTCTTCGGCATATTACTGACGCGCCGCTGGTGCCTCGTAAAGACTTGGACATTTTGGCTGCCACTTCTAATAGTGCTGCTATTCTGCTGTCCCTGGTACGCCTTGGTTCCGGGCGCGGCCAACGAGCGTGTCGCTAGGTTTGGGGGTATTTACCTGAGTGTGTCAAACTTATTGAGCACCCCCGCTCATTGGTTGCACGCTGTTGGCCCTGCCCTGCTACCCCTGAGCATCCTCGGAATCATGTCGCGTGCTGGCCGCGTGGTTTTTAGAAAAAATCGCCAGGGCCAATGGATGGCCGCAGCCTCGTTTCTCGCCGCCTTGGCGACGTTTCAATGTCTTATAGCAGCTGCGCGCGTCTCTCGGGCGATGACCTTGGCCGAACCCGCCCTCATGATGTTCGTCGTTGCTGGCGCGAGCTGTGTTTTATCGAGCCCATGGCTGAGGGTCCGTGCCACGACGCGCGTGCTGGCGCCTGCAATAGCAGCCTTCATATTGTTTAGCATCCACGTTGCCATCACACCCCGCAAACCCCAATTTGGCTACGTGGATCTTGTTCATGAGCTGCTGTCATACCCGACACTACGCGATTCTGTTTTCATGATTTGTTCCGATGCGTCTGGGGAAGGCATGTTTATTGCCGAAATTGCAATGCATGAAAGGCGCCCCGGGCACATAGTGCTCCGCGCGACGAAAGCATTGGCTATTACGGACTGGATGGGATCCTCGTACCGACTGCGTTATAAATCCCCCGATGAAGTCATGCGCTTCTTTTACGCAGCGAGCGTGCGCGTTCTCGTCGTGGACATCTCCGCGGCCCGCTCCTTCGACCATAACCGGCTTGTCATACAAACTTTGAAATCCTACCGCGATCGGTGGAAGCCGCTTTTCCCCAGGCCTTATAAAGCTGCTGGCGGCCAGTCAAGCCAGGCATTTCTGGTTTATCAGCTCGAAAGATAACATCACTGAGGAATCCGAACAGAATTCGATGTCTTCGAAAGATTAATCCTGATATGTCGGCTAGGATATTTGCATCACAATGAACGTGATCTATAGATCGCATATCCAAGCGGGAAGATCTACGTCGGGAAGGATCTGACCGATAGCATCAGCTTCCATTCTGACGTCGCTAACGCTCCCTTGCTCCGTTTCAATATTTTGCGCAATAAGGCATGACTCAAGAAAATCAGCGCAGGGCGATGACGGCGCCGTCGCGGCCGGGGAGCGTAATGGTGATGCGCCGGCCGTTGATTGCGACCTGCCGGTTCTCCCACAGGTCTGTCGCGCTTTGGAATTGCGGGCCGGCCGCGCCGATAGAAACGGTGGTCGTCGCTTCACTTCGCGTGGGATTCGTGATCCATAGATAATTCCCCCCCGGTCCTTCGTGTAGACGGCTCTGGACAGCCGTGTTTGCATTCTCCAGGCGTGGAGTGACGTTGGCGAGCTTGAGGAGTTCGACGAAGAACGCTTTCGATTCCGCTGAGTGATGTAGATAGTAGCCGGCTCCGGGGAATGTACCGATCAGAAGCGTGCGGCCTTTGCCGTGCCGGTTTTCGACTGCCGCCACATGCCCATTGGCATACTTCCCAACGGCTTGGCCGCCGGCCGTATCGTACTCCTGCAAAAAGTAACGGCCATTGATGCGATGGCCATTTACGGTCAATTCTAATTTGTCGAGCAGATCCGGCGTGAATTCGACGTAGCGTTCGCGCGCGCCGAATAGTTCATCAAGGCCGTAGTTAGGCTGCTTCTCGCCAACATGCCCGTGATCGCCGAAATAGGCGGGCAGGCCTTCGCTGATGAGCGTACCGCCCTGCTCCACATACGCGCGGAGTTTTGCGACGCTTTCCTTCTTCAGCATCACCGGATAGGGCAAGTAGACGATTTTATATTCGGAAAGATTGTCGAGGGCGACGAAATCGGCCTGAATATTCGCATCGAAGAAAGCCTGGTAGGCGCCGCGAGCAGATTGTGCGTAAAAATTTGTGTCGCCTTGCTGGACGTAATTGAACAATTCCGATTCGGGAGCGAAGACAATCCCGATATCGCCCTTCACCGGATGCGATTTCCAGATATCGGGATGGGAATTGGCCCAGCGAGCGAATTTTCCGGCCATTTCGGCGCGCGGAGTCACCGAGCCGTCCATGCCAAAGGGCCCGAAGGCGCCGAACAACGGACCATCGAGCAGTGGACGCCAACGTGGATAGAGAATGCCGGTTGCGCCGCCGGCGCAGGAGACCAGGTTCCACAAACGCACATCGGTCTCGTCGGGAATGCGCCCATCGTTGCGCGGCCGATGGATGACCTGCGGCTGCATCCAGAGCGGACCCGCTTCCGCTTCGGCATGCCAGAACGGTTTGCCGCGCGAGCCGGCGCGGACTAAATCGACGGCTTGATATTGTTTCCATGGCTCATCGCCTTTGCGCGATGCCACAAAAGTGAAGCCCCAGACATCGACGTTGGAGGCCGAGCGCCATTCGTTGTGCGCGCTCGAAGGCAGCGATTCTAGCGTTCCGGCGACACCGTGTGCAACGACCAGGTGCTTCGGATCAAGCTTGCGAAACAACTCGGTGCGCCAGCGGAACAACTCGAACGCGTCATCGATGCGGAATTGCAGCCAATCGAGGCTATCGGGATAGCCTCCGAAATTGTAAGGTGGATCGATATCGTCGAAAGAGGAATAGCTATAGCGGTTCCAGGTGCGCGCGATTTTCTCCAGAGTTCCATAGCGGCCGCGCAGCCATTCACGGAGCTTGCGCTTGGTGGCATCGCAGTAGCAATACATCTTGCGCGGATTGCCGCCGTTGTATGTGTTTTCGTTCCAGAGATCGTAGCCGAGCAAGGCCGGATGATTGCGGTAATGCTCAACGAGCGCGATCAGGAATTTTTCGGCTGCGGCGCGGACCTCCGGGTTATCCAGGCAGAGGCCCGGGAAGCCGCCGGTAGCGCTGCTGCCGCCGATGCTGCTGTTGACGACGGTGCCGTCGCTCGCGACATAGCGTGCCTGCGGATATTTTTTGAACATCCATTCCGGAGCGGCCGTGATCAGCTCGGCAATGACGACTTTGATTCCATTTTGTGCGGCGAGATCCATCATGCGGTCGTAGTCGCGCCAGTCGTACTTGCCGGGCGCCACTTCAATCGCCGACCACATGAACCAGTGGCGGAAGGTGTTCATTCCGATGCGCGCGGCGGTTTGATGATCGCGCGCCCATTCGGCTTCAGGCGGATTCGACTTACGGAAATAGACGGCGCCGTAGGGGAAGACTGGCGCATCGGCAGCACTGAGCAAAGCCGCGGTAGCCAGCAGAAGAGGAAGCAGCTTTTTCATGTCAGAAGTACAACTTCAGTCCGAATTGAATCTGGCGGCCAGTAGCCTTACCGCTCGAAAGTTTACCGAATAAAGGATTGTTCGAATTGCAGGCGCTGCCGGGTGCGCCGATGCAGGTCAAAGTCGGACTGTTTGCGGCTGGCAGGAAGAATGTCGGCGTATTGCTGAAATTGAAAAACTCGGCACGGAATTGCAGCATCATGCGCTCGCCGAAAGTGGTGTTTTTGAAGATGGAGATGTCAGCGTTTTTCGAACCGGGACCGCGTGCCACGCGGCGGGCGGAGTTACCGAACAGATTAACTGGGGCGCCAGACACGCTTGGCACAGTGGCAGGAACGGCGAAAGCCGCCGGATTAAAATAGCCATCTACGCTCGCATTGTCGAGCACCATCGGCTGGCCGGAAACGCGATCGGCGACATTGAACGTATTGAAGATGCCCGGCAACACATTGGTGCGAATATCGGTGGGGAATCCTCCGCGCAGCGTGACGATTGTGTTGACCTGCCAGCCGCCGATTACTTTGCCAGCGAAGCCGCCGTGCGAAAGCCAGCGCTTGCCGGGACCAAACGGCAATTCGTAGGCGGCACTTGCTGAAAAGATTTGCGGGATATCGATGGGCGCATAAGAACGCTCACGCGCGATGTTATAAGTATCCATCGCAATGCTGGTGCCACCGTTCTGAGTGTAGGCATCTGGGCCGGCCCCGCCCGACTCCAGGTTCTTTTGGATGGTATAGTTCACGAGCAGCGCAAGACCGTGTGAAGTGCGCTTCTCCAATCGGAAATTCGCCGAATTGTAGTTATTCGAAGCGGTAGAGAAGGTCGGGATGACGGTTCCGTTGATGTAGGGGAACGGCCGGTCCGCCTGCTTGTTATGGCCGGTCAGCGCGCCTGAAAAGGGGATCTGGTTCTCGTTAATGAAGAGAGAAGAGAGATCGCGGCCGATGGCTCCGCTATAAGACGTATCGAGCAGGATCGTTGGCGTGAGCTGGAACTGAATGTCGAAATTGAACTGGTGGAGCATCGGATCGCGCGCATCATGAAAGCCCGCCGAGCGGATAGTGCCGACGAATGGCTTAGCGGGGGTAAAGGATGCGAGTGAGGGATCGGTGGGAACTACCGTAATGGGCGTATTGATGGTGAACGGCGGCGTTACGGTTTGCGTGGCGGAAACATTGGGCAGCGAAACAGTCGGAACATTCGGAAGATTGCCGGAGAATTGCGTGACCTGCTGGTTCTGATCGCGCTCGCCGTAGAACAAGCCGTAGCCGCCGCGCAGGACCAGTTTCTTGGAGACCTGCCAGGCAAAGCCGGCGCGCGGGCCGATGTTGTTGTGGTCGCCATCCACGATGGCGCGGGTATAGCCGTCGCGGCCGGGTAAAGCGTACTGGCCGTTTTCGATATTGAACAGGCTTCCCAAGTCGCGCGCGTCCACAGGTTGTGTGAAGAGCTCATAACGCAAGCCGAGGTTCAAGGTCAAATTCCGCGTGATCTTCCAGTCATCCTGCACAAAAAATCCGGTATAGAGGCTGCGCTGGCGACCCCAATCAATCATGGGAGTGCCCTGAATAAAGCTCGGAAAACCGAGCAGGAAATCGGCGAGCGGCAGGCCGGAGCCGGGAGCATCGGAGCTCGAGGTAAAGGTAGCGCCGTAGATTTCCTGACCGAAGAAAGGCGTGCCCTTCAAGGTATCGAAGCGGGCGCGGCGGATGTCGGCGCCAAATTTCAAGGTGTGCGAGCCGCGTGTCCAGCTCACGTTATCCGCCCATTGAAAGCGGTTTTCGATGTTGAGATTCGGATCGCCGCCACCCCAGGATGTGAATTGGGAAGTGCCTGATAGCTGCCCCGAATAGTTAAAAGCGATATTCGGGAAGCCCAGAAGAGGAGCCGGGAATAGCGCCATATTATTCTCCCGGGCGAAAGCGACGCCATCCTGGCCGGTGCCGTTAATGCTGCCGTTATGGCGCACGTAGCCGAAACGGAATTCGTTCACGATGGTCGGCGAGAAAATGTGGACGTCAGAGATTACGGCTTGCGTACTGTTGTCAATGGATGACGTGCCACCGCCGATGAACCCGGGGAAGTTACCGGTCGCGGGCTGGGAATTTGCGCTTGTAGAGAAACGCGCGTAGAAGTTGTTGCTGGACGAAAGATTCTGATCGACACGAATGTCGCCCTGGTCGGTGTTGGAGAACTGGGGAGGCTGATAAAAGAAATTTCGAGCGAGCGCGCCGGGATCCCCAAAGTTGGGGAGCGGCACCAGGCCCGCGATCGCGGCGGAGGTTTTATTCAGTTGAGCCTGAGGAATCATATTGCCCGCAAATGGAGTGGCGACGACGACGCCGGAGGGGCCGATGTGACGGGTGGACGGATCGTAGATCGCGGTTTTCACGCTCGAAAAGTCGCCGGTGCGCAGGGCGGCAGGCGGAACGTCCGTGATGCTAATAGAACCGCTGCCGCCGGATGTGCTCTGGCGGAAGCCTTGATAATCGGCGAAGAAGAACGTACGGTTGCGGCCGTTGTAGACCTTGGGAATCCACACAGGACCGCCGAGAGCGAAGCCGAATTGATTTTGACGGAACGGCGGACGCGGCTGCCCAGCGGAATTGGTGAAGAAATTATTGGCATCGAGTTT
>JAICIH010000229.1 GCA_025924475.1 Bryobacteraceae bacterium | reverse complement strand
TGCGGCCAACAGAGCAGCGGAGGAATGGCATCCGCAGGGATAGTGGATGGGAACTGATCCAGCCAACAGGCTCGCAAAATCGTACTGGCCAAAACGGCGGCAGCCACGAATATTAGACGCCTTCGCCTCGTACCCAACAATAGAAATACACTCGGCCAAACAAAGTAAAATTGCTCCTCAAGTGCGAGGCTCCATAAGTGTCCAGTGTCCCAGCCCGTCCCGAAGAAATTACGTAGATACAACAATGAGGCTATCCAGGTATCGTTAGACTGCGGGCCAGCAAGGCCCAAGCGCCCCAAAATATATAGCGCAGCCAGAAATACATAAAAGCCTGGGAAGATGCGGAGCGCGCGCCTGCGATAGAAGCGCCCTAAGCGCAATCGCCCGGCGCGGATCTCGTCGAGCAGCATGACCCGGGTCACCAAAAACCCACTAAGCACAAAGAATATAGACACGCCAGCATAGCCGGTCAGAATCGCCCAACCAAGAAGGTTGATGGCATATAGACTATGCCCAATAAGCACAGCCGCTATGGCGATAGCGCGAACTCCGTCGAGCGCCGGAATCCTGTCCATTCTAGTTGACACCGAGTAATCACACGTAGACTCACTCCCGTCCGCTACGGCCTCAATTGTCGGCATAGTCATGAGTTAGGCAATTCGAATTCCAGCCATTTCCTCTCATGTGATAGACGAAGGGAACGCAACTCGGAAATCCACGCTGGCAGGAATCGATAAAGCGACGGCAGCCAGGTGCAAGAAGCCGGCTCCTGCGATGTGAGCGCAATCCTGGCCGGCTATCGGAAACAAGGGCTGAGCTTTGAGTGCAATTGCAGGGCCTCAAATTGCTCAGTCGCTTCCGATGGTGGAGATAACCCGGGCAAAGGCATCCCTTACATCTTCAGAGAAGTGCAGGATGTCTACGGGAGAGGACAGAGCTGGAAATCTGGCGCTGTGCTTTGGGATCGCAATGGCTTTGTGCGCGATAGCTCTTACGATTCGCTGCTATATGCGCTGTCCATTCTGGGATGAATGGGAGTTAGTCTCGGATATCGCCAAAGGCGCTCGGCCCTGGAACTGGCACTGGCTCTGGAGCCAGCACAACGAACACCGAGTCGCTACTACGCGACTGCTGGTATGGCTGGACGTGAGCGCGTTCGGCGCGAAGAACGTCTCTTTGTTTGTGGAGATGTACCTCGTGCAGCTTCTTCATTGGGGATTCCTCTGTTATGCCGTTGAGCGCTGGACCCACTTCTCGCGGCCACTAAAGCGCACGATTCAGGGCGTCTTCGGATTCTGCCTTTTCAATTTGGTTCAGGGTGAGAACCTGACGTGGGCGTTTCAGGTCTCATTTCTGTTGTGCATAGCGCTCGCCACTGCAACCCTTCTGCTGATTTCCTTTTATGAGAGAGTGCCAAGATTGCTGCTATCGTGCCTCGGCGCAGTTCCCCTGATCGCTGCGACAAATCTATCTGCGGGTCTGCTGATCGGCCCGATAGGATTGTTGCTCGCCTGGATGAAGCACGTGCCGCGCAGGTACATAATCGCCATTGGGCTTACATTCCTGGCTAGCGTCCTTTTTTATTTCCACGGCTACAGCAATCCCGATCCGAGCCATTCACCGATGCTCGCTGTTCGCGATCCGCTGAATGTAGTCGCCTACCTACTGGTGTACATGGACGCCGGTTGGATTCCCTTTGCGCACCGTTACGGAGTTCTCGGGCTCGCCTCCCTGATCGTCTTCTTCGCGCTCGCGATAAGAGGCATCCGGTATCGGCGTCGCTTGACAGCGTTTGAATACTTCTGCTTATTTGAATGCGCTTTCGTGATTGCCGTCGCCACCTCTACGGCTGCAGGGCGTGCGCATTTCGGCTTATGGCAGGCCGGTTCGAGCCGCTATCAAAGCTTCGGGATGCTCTACTGGGCCGCGCTTTTTTCGCTGGCGCTCATCACCATAGAGCAAAATAAGCCGGCGTGGTCACGAAGGGCGCGCCAAACGATGCTCGCTTGGATGGTCTGCTCCTCAGTGTATACGCCGCTCCTCTGGTACGCTCATTCGGCGAGATCAGACAAGCACCTACGCGCCTGCTCGGTTTTGATGAGAGATCCAACAGATGTGGAGGCACAACGGACGCTCTATTTCGATGCGGGAACGTTTCCATCGGCGCTCACTCTTCTCAGAAGAGTGTGGGGGCCGTAAGTCGCCGCGTGGCGTTGGGTTTGCCATCGCTGGAAATAATTACGTCACCAAGAAAAACTGCGGCTGAATGCTAGCCATCGCCTGAGCCGCCAAATGACAGGCACGCGCAGGCGATTTGTGAATCACCAGATGTAGCCTACCTTTCCGCCATCGCGCCGCTTTGAGCTACTTTGGTATTACTGCCGCGGTCGCCGTGGACCGTACAAACACAATAGCCATATCGTCGGAGTAAACAGATTTCCAGTCCGGCAGCAGTTTCATCACGCGTGAGATCGCAGCGTCGCGGTTCAGCAGACAGTAATTGATGCGGTACTTGTCCAGAAGAAATCTTGGGTCTTCGCGCAGCGTGGCAAATTTCACATAGTCCTTCAGCACACCAGTCCATTCGTAGACGTCGCCGCGCCCGTCCGCAAATATTTTGCGCTCGGGAGCCGCCCAGATTAAGTAACCGCCATAGTTGTACTCATTCAACATTCTGCCGGAGAGACCGGAGCGCCGTATGAAATTCAATGCCTTCACGGGATTCCCCTTGTTCAACTCCTCGGTGAGTTCCCTCAAACTTGGAAATCGCTGCACGATTACGTACATTGCGATCGTTATGACAACTGCATTGAGAAGAACGCGATTGCGCTTTGTTCCTCGCAGACTCCATGCAGCCGCAACCAGGCGGCAAAGAACCGGCATGCCAAGAATCCCGAATACAAACACCATTCGTTGGTGCTGGGCGGCCAGCTCGAATCCCAACCCCACTAGAACAAGCTCCTGAAGCGTAAGCTCGACACGTTTGAGCAGCGGGACCAGCAATATCAATCCGCTAGCCGCCAACAGACCCCAGGCACGCGGATCGCTAAACGGCGCAGGCGGCCACTCTTGGATGAACTGCTTCTGCAGCGGCTGGTTGAACATCGTATCGATTGGATAAGTTAATTGCGCCAGTCCCACAGGATTGACGAACAACGCCCCAATCGAGAGCACGATCGCCGCCGCCAGCATCTTCCGCTGACTGCTGGTCCAGCGATGGGAAACGAGCAAACCGATCCGAAACTCGAGGAACGAGCAGGCCAGCACTGCTCCAAGCACGACAAGTCCTAACAGGAACGATCCGTGGCAGTTTACCCACAGGACAAACAACGGGGGCAATAGCAGAAGCCATTTACGATTGCGGGCGCAGCCGAGCCATACGATCAGCAGTTCGCATACAAGTAGCAGATAACCGATCAACTGCGCCCGGATGCTGAACCCGATCGTTGCAAAAAACCAAATGCCTAACCCCCCCAGGAAGGCGACTTTGCCGCTTCCGGAATACAGCCAGCACAGCGCATACCCGGCAATCGATAAGAGCGAAGCAATCACGTAAAACCAGACCGCCATTCCGACATAGCCGCCGAAATGATAGGCAGCGTAGATCGATAGCTGTGCCAGCCATTCATGTGGAACCACAGCGTGATTATTCGTTGTAAAGGAAAATGTATCGACAGTCGGGACGTGATGGGTATTCCAGATGATCTCGCCGGTCTTCAGATCCCACCATGTGTCCGTAGTATTGAAGCGGCCGCGGAAAGTATACACCGCCATCATCACCAGAAGAACGACTCGAACCACCGGAAACGAAAAAATTGTCTCTAATAGCCTGTGCCGCCGGGCTTCGGAGGCCGCCGCGGGTTTGATCGGCGCTTCGAGCAACGTCGTCGGCCCGTTGTCAAGCAAAGAATTCGCCGTCGCGGTAGATGATGTGTCCTGCATGCTTCGTCGTTTGTCCGAACTGTAAAGTCCGGACTTAAAGGCAAACCTTGGGCCTCCCACCGGGAAGAGCACGTACTCAGCCATAACAGCTCGTACACGCCTCGCGCTTGATTCTTCTAGCCTTAGACGAGAGCCGGCAAGCCGCCTGTATACCGGAGTTGACAACTGATTACAGGCGGAGACATCACCAGCACGGCTGGCGTCCCAACCCTCAACCCGTGCAAGCGGGCAGCCGCAAATACTCACGGCAGCGAAATTGCTCCTTAACAGGCAGTGGTACAGCATCCTGGGCAAACGCCACGCCAGTATGCGTGGCCATCTGCTGGATGCTGTATGGGTGGGTGCTGCCACGGTGAGCATTACCTCGGAGGAATGCTCGCCGTGGTCCGGCCGGCGCGGCGGTCCAGCAAAAGAACCGCGCGCGTAAGCGAGCGGAAAGGATTCCCTCAATGATTAACGGAAAACGAATCGCGGTAGTCATGCCTGCCTACAACGCGGAACGCACCCTGGAGCAGACCGTCCGCGAACTCCCCGAAGAAATCGATATCAAAATCCTGGTCGATGATTCCAGCACCGATCGAACCGCTGCCTTGGCCGAAAGCCTCGCCGTTCGCACATTCATTCACGACCGTAATTACGGATACGGCAGAAATCAGCAGACCTGCTATCGCGAAGCGCTCGCCGCCGGCGCCGAAGTTATTGTCATGCTCCACCCCGATTACCAGTACACACCGAAGCTCGTCACCGCAATGGCCGGCATGATCGCTTTCGGCGTTTACGACGTCGTCCTGGGCTCCCGAATTCTCGGAGGCGGCGCGCTCAAAGGCGGCATGCCGCTATACAAATACGTTGCCAACCGCTTCCTGACCGCCTTTCAAAACCTGTTCCTCGGGATTAAGCTGTCCGAGTACCACACCGGTTTTCGCGCCTTCACGAAGGAAGTTCTCTCTGCTTTGCCGCTACTTGAGAATTCCGATGATTTTGTCTTCGATAACCAGATGATCGCCCAAGCCGCCATATTCGGCTTCCGCATCGGTGAAATCTCGTGTCCGACGAAATATTTTAAGGAGGCCTCCTCTATCAATTTCCGCCGTTCCATGACCTACGGCTTCGGTGTGCTTGCTACCACCGCCCGATTTGTCATCCACAAACACGGAATCGCCAAAAGCCGGCTTTTTGAAGCTCGGGGACGAAAAGTAAGCCTCCAATACTACGCTGCAACTGGCGAAGCAGACGTCCGGGCGTCCTGAATCATTGCTTTTCCTGGTAACCCAACCCAGCCTTCCGCTTCCCAAAACTCAGTCACAAAAGTTCTAAAAAATTTTTTTCGTTGATTCCATTCGACTTGGCTCAAATTTTGGAAACCCACCGCTCGCCCCTAACCTTCCGGCATGCTACGCTCAGGCAGGCTCGCTGAACTGAAGCTGTTAGCTAACCGCTGATAGCTTCAGTTCCGCGGGCCATTTTCATTTCCAAGGAGCCCTGAATGACACCCCGTTCCATCCGCCGCGCCGCCGAGCGCAAAGCCCGCAAGCTCGCCCGCAAAGCCGTCCGCGACCAGCAGCAGCTCTCTCCCGAACCTCCCCAAGCCGAAACAACTCCCGAAATCTCCGCCGCCCGGCTCGACGCCAATCGCTCCAATGCACTTCTCAGCACCGGGCCCCGCACCGAAGAAGGCCGCCGTACCTCCTCATTAAACGCCCTCAGAACCGGACTCACCGGCATCACTGTCCTGCTTCCCACGGACGACGCCGCCGAATACCAGCGCCACATCGCCGCCTACGAAAAAGAATTTCAGCCCGTCGGTCTGGAAGAATCCGAACTGGTCCAGTCTCTCGCCGATATCGCCTGGCGCTTGCGCCGCATCCCCGCGCTCGAAATGGCCATCTACGCCCGCGGACGCGTCGAATTCGCCGACCAGTTCGAGGACCAGAAAGATCCCGGCGTCCGCCGCAGCCTCATCGAGCTGCACACTCATCTCGCTTACGAAAAACAGCTCCGCAATTTGCATCTTCAGGAAGCCCGCCTGGTGCGCCGCCGCGAAAAAGAAACCGCCGAACTGCGTCGTTTGCAGGAAGGCCGTAAAGAACGTGAGTGCCAAGCACAAGAGCGCGTTGTGCGCGTCCGACAAGAAAATGGGTTCGAATTTTCAACTCCCGAAGTCGAAAGCCACATCGAGTCTCGTGGCGCAGACTCTCAGGCTGCCGCGTCCCGGCTTATCGGTACGCATGGCCTAACAAACGCCGCGTGATCTCGTCTTCAAGCCGCATCAATATTCTCGACTTCCGCCAACCGGATCAGCCGGTGCAGATAGGCTCGAGAAATATCCAGATTGCGCGCCGCCAGCGTCTTATTGCCATTGCAATCCTTAATGGCTTTGGTGGCCAGCTTGATCTTGTAATCCCGCAGCATTCTCTCGAACGAGCCTATTTGCGGCAGATCGCTCTCGATGTCGTCCTGCAATTGCAGGTCCTCTTGTTCGCGCACTTGCTCGGGCAGATCTTCCGCCTCAATAGTGTCGCTATCCGCACGAATAATCGCGCTCTGGATCGCATTCTCCAATTCGCGAATATTTCCCGGCCAATCGTACCGCTCCAGCATCTTCATCGCCGTCGCGGAAATTTCCTTCATCGGCTTCATGTACGATTCGCCGTACATCTTAAGGAAATGCTGCGCCAACGCCGGAATATCTTCCGGCCGATCCGCCAGCGGCGGTGCGTTGATGGTCACCACCTGGATCCGATAGAACAGATCCAGCCGGAACGTACCCGCCTCGATCATCCGCGCCAGGTCTCGATGCGTTGCCAGGATGATGCGCGCCCTGAGTGGAATCGCGCGACTCCCGCCCAGCCGCGTAAATTCGCGTTGCTGCAGCACGCGCAGCAGTTTCACTTGCGTTTGCAGGCTCAACTCCCCGATCTCATCCAGAAAGAGAGTGCCGCAGCCGGCCTGTTCGAAAAAACCGGTTCGCACGCCTGCCGTGCCCGTAAACGCGCCCTTCTCATGCCCGAACAATTCCGATTCGATCAACGTTTCCGGAATCGCCCCGCAGGAAACCGCCACAAACGGAGCCTTCGAGCGATTGCCCAAATTATGAATGGCCCGCGCGATCAGTTCCTTTCCGGTCCCGCTCTCGCCGGTGATCAACACCGAAGCGTTCAAATCGGCCACCCGGCCGATCAATTCGTAAATCGCCTGCATCGAAGCGCTGCGCCCGATCAGGCCGTCGCAGCCTGCCGTCCCGTTCGCCTCGTCTCTCTTGCTCTGCGCCTCCAGCGTGCCTTCGAGCTGCCGCTTCATCACACTATGTTCATAGGCTCGCCGCAGCATCGGTTTCAGCTCGCGTATTACCGGCGGTTTGCGGCAATAACTGTGTACCCCGCGCTGCACCAGCTCCACCGCCGCCGGCCGGCCGCCGTCATCCGTCAATGCGACCACTGCCGCGCCGAAACTGCTGATTTCGTCATAGAACTGCAGAACCGCCTCCACCTTCGAATAGTTCGTGTCCAGGTCGAGCAGCACGACGTCGATCGATCCGTTACCTAACAGTTCTTTCAGCCGGCCTGGATCGGGCTCCACCGTAACCTGGAAGCCGGTTCCCAAGGCGGGCGCAAGCAAGGGACGCAGCTTCAGATCTTGCGAAAAGAGAGCAAGCCTGATCATAGGTGCAAACGGTTATCCCGTTTCCTCCGATTAAAACCTAACCTTCGATGAACACTGAGAATAGCCTCAACTGGCTAGCGTTTCAAGCTGCGTCGGTACTGTCGCTGTATCCCCTTAGCACCACAGGGGTATAGGGGTAAGTCCTAGTACCGGAGCTAACATTACTGTGAGAAATGCGGAAAGCGAGTTACAATCTCGAAACGTTCACCGAGATACACTCTCCGCACCGACAACGGTGCCATTGTGGAGAGTGGCGACAGTGAAATGAGTGCGATCAGCCGTCGAGTAGTAATACTGCTCGATCAGCGTTCCGTCACGCTGCGTGGCGACTTTTAGCAGCGGCGCTCCATACTTATTCCGAAGTTCTGTACGGGTAGTGCCTGCCACTAGCTCGGGAGCATTGGGGAAACGAGTATGCCATTCGACTGGCACAACGGTGGCATTCTCGGGCTTAGGGAAATCGGCCACCTTTAAGGAAGTGTCTGCTGAGGATCGGCCCGGATGTGGCCGTTTCGCTTTAGCTGCCTCCCCCGCCTTGCCATTCGTGGAAGCGGGAGTTTTGTCGGCGGGCGACTTAGTCACCGCCGACGTCAGCGAACTGGCCGCCGAACGCAAACTCGGTAACCAGCTTTGTGCGCGCCATGCTCCCAAACCAAGAAGGCCGACAATGGCAGCCAACAGGACAGACTCCATGCCTTTCATACAGCGATATTCCTCCGAGTCATCGGGATTATAGCACCAATTTTCACCGAGTATAAGAAGCTTCTGATGGGAGGCGCGGCGGCTCTCGGAGGTGAGCCGGACCGCGCTTCCCTATGTGAACGACAAAGCCGCAATCTACGGTACAGATGCACAACTCGGTCGTTACAAGTAGTTCAGAGGATCGTATCATTCTAGCCGGCGATACTCAACAATATGAATCGGGCTTAATCCGAAGAGGCCTCCTAACTACTCCGTGCTGCAAGTAACGGCTGTACTCGCACAGATAGGCTCTCACGTGCGGCGCGGCAGCAATCGCATCGTATATTGCCCGTACCTGTATATCTTGCGAGCACAGAGCCGGCGGATTACGCTGGTCCACAAGAAGCGCCGTGTAGAACGGCAAAAATTCGGAGAAATAAGGAAACGAGAAATTAAGATGCGCATTAAGTCGTTCTTGCCGGTGTTCGTCGGCATTGCATTTGCTGCTCTGCCCGCTTTGGCAGATCAGTATTCATTCACACTTGATCATTGCTCTGGAGGCTGCGGCACCGCGCCCTTTGGAACCGTCGATGTAACACAAGACGGCACGAATACGGTGAAACTGGTTGTCACCCTAACTTCGGGAGACAAATTCGTCAACACCGGGTTTCCAGGGTCCTTTGCATTCAATATCAGCGGCGATCCCAACATTGGTATCAGTAACCTCACCGCGGGCTGGTCGCTGTTAAGCGCAACCGCCGGAGATCTTCACTTTGACGGATTCGGAAATCTGGACTATGCGCTCACCTGCGACACTTGCGGCAGTGGTGGCAGCAATCCGTTCGCCGGCCCGATTTCTTTCGACATCACCGCAACCGGCTTAACTCCCGCCAGCTTCGCGGAGCTCTCTCGACTTCCTCCAGGCAGCGAGCAAACGTACTTCGTCGCCGATATTATCGGAGCTAATGGCAAGACCGGTCCTGTCGGCGCCACGCTGAGCCAGACGGCCGTTCCCGAACCCGGCTCGATTTCGCTCTTCGCCGCCGGCGCTCTCTTGCTTCTGTTCATCGGTCTGCGCCGCAACCGGAACGCGGCCACGGAACAAGCGTAGTCTTTTTTCAAAGGGGGAGAGCACTCGAGCCCGCCCGGCATACGCCGGCGCGGGCTCTTTTAGTGAAATTTCTATGTTCTGATTTTTGGTACGCTGGCATCCACAACTTGGTTCTATGATGGATCCCAGTGATTTCTCTCCGGCCGCAAACTGGCCCCTTCTTCGGCAGATCAAAAATCGAGACCCACTCGGCTTAAGCGAATCGGCCGCCTCGAGCCGAAGCGAATCTCTCGAACCGCGAACCAAGCATGCCGATCGAGTGGTGAACTCCGTGTGTCCCTACTGCGCCGTCGGATGCGCGCAGCTCGTTTACGTGAAGGACGAGAAGATCATCAACATTGAAGGCGACCCGGCCTCGCCCATCTCGAATGGCTGTTTGTGCCCCAAAGGCGCGGCGACCTTTCAGCTGGTCACCGGCAGCCACAGAATGTCGGACGTGCTCTATCGCAGGCCGCATGGCGCCGAATGGGAACGCATCCCGCTGGAGCAGGCGATGG
>JAICIH010000228.1 GCA_025924475.1 Bryobacteraceae bacterium | reverse complement strand
CCGACACTGCCGCAGGCCACAAAAAACGATGGCCTGCGCCACTAGGCTGCATAAAGTTTTCTTTGCGACAAGCCAATAGGAGATGGACAGGAGTCAGAAGTCCCGCGCTATCGGGTAAAAGTAAGGGTTTCGCTGAAGAACTTCATCACGTGATTCTGGAAGCGATCGGCCACGCGGCTGGTGTGAGTGCCCGGGTATACTTCGAAGCCGTTGGCGATTCCATACTTATCCAGAACGTCGTGCAGTTTGGCGGTGTCGACACGCAGGCGATCCTTATCGCCCACGTCGATGGCGATCGCACGATACTGGCGCAAACCATCGATGTATTGATCGATAAAGGCCAAAGGTGAATTCGCCGTCCATTTCGCGATGACCTCCGGCTGAGGCACGCCGTTCTTGACCGGCAGGTCGAGATAAAGCGGCGGATTTTTCGGATCGGGCGACCAGGCGGCCGCGGAAGCAAGCTGAGCGCGGAGCATGAACGGCAGCTTGGCGGAATCCGCGGCCGTTTTCACTGCTTCGAGCGTTTTCTCATTTTCCGGGTTTGCCGACGCCGCTGGACGAGGCGATAAGCAGCAGGGACTCATTATATAGAGGCTGCCGAAAACGTCCGCATGCTTCATGCCTATGCGGGTTGCGCCGTATCCGCCCATGGAGTGGCCAACCAGGCCGCGGCTCTTCCGATCGGCAATCGTGCGATAGTGCGCGTCGATATATGCGACCACATCGTGCGCTATGAACTGCTCGAAATTGCCGGTAGTGACCGAGCTCGAATACATGGAACCGTTATGCATCGTTTTGGAATCGGGCAGCACGACGATCATCTCTTTGGCGCCGAGGGCGAACGCACCTTCTATGGTCTGCGGCACATGAATTTCATGCGACCATTGCTCCGCTCCGATGGAGTAACCGTGCAAGGCATACACAACCGGATAACGATGCGACCGCTCCCTGGAATAACTGGGCGGCAGGAACACAAGCACGTCACGATCGACCGCATCGTGTTCCAAATTTCCTTCCAGTGCCGCGCCGTGGATTTTAATATGTTCGACAGTGACTGGCTTTGCCCCCGCTACCGGTGGAGGCACCTCGGTCTGCACTTGAGCGAACAGCAGCGGTGGGACAGCAACGCTGAACGCCAGTGTTATCGCCCAAAACATGCTGATGGTTTTCATTGATTCCTTTCTTTTTCCGAATGCATTTGCAGTCCGGTGCATTCCGTAGCATACAGCCGCAGCGTCATGAGGCAGAAAATGAGATTATTTTAAGTGCCGCTACGTTCTTAGCGGACTCAGCAGAAAATTTCGTCGCGCTATCGGCGGATCCGATTTTGAGGTGATAGGGAATACTATGGCTACACTCGCAGTGACTCCAGGGCTGCAATCGGCAACTGGAACCAATTTCGTCCTCGCTTTAGCGCACTTCGCTGAACATCAAGCCAGCTTCACCAGCCGTCTGGGCACGCTGCGGCAGTTGATGGCTGACTGTAGCCAATGTATTGGAGAGAAGAAGGGCGAGATTGATGAGGGCTTGCCCTTTCGCGGCATGGTGGTGTGTCCCGAATATTTTTTCGCCGATTTCGTATCCGGCCGGCGAGAGCCGTTGAACGAGCAGCAGAAGGATCTGGTTCAGGCAAGCCTTCTAAAACTGAGCGCGGAGTATCCCAAAATTCTTCTGATTCCGGGAACTATTTTCTATATCAAAAACGTGGTCCGGCCGCAGGAATCGGCGAAAAAGATGATCAAGTCAGGAAAGCATGCGGGAGAGCGCATTGGCGAACTCAAGACGACCGACCGCAAGGAAAAGGCGGTACACGCCATGCATACCGCTCTGAGTACCGGATCTTCCAGCAGCAACGATTGGGTGCGGGAGACGACGACGAGCGACAAAGTGCTGGGAGGCAAGCAGGTACTTTCGATGAACGATAAGTATCGAGCGCTGCGGGACGGAAAGGCGACGACTTACTGCCGCAACCGGAGCTATCTTCTTCTGGGCGGCGCGCAGATCGGGCGCTATGACAAGCAGGCGGACTTTCGTGAGTCGACGGCCAACACGCCGGACGAGATGATCTTCATCCCGGGGACCCAGAATCAAATTCCGGAGGTCGCGGGTTTGAAATTCGGCATCGAGATCTGCTTCGATCACGGCAACGGTGTTCTCAAGAATCGCGGAGTGCCGGTTCATTTTCAGATCGTGGTTTCCGACTGGGTTAATACAGATGCTTCGAACTGCAGCCTGGTGCCCGGCGGATATTTTATTCATGCCTCCACCAACGCCGGCGAGACGAAGCTTTACTGGAACGGCACAACGGGCGTTACGGATTTGACGGATACGAACAATTACAAGGTGCGGATCCGGCATGCGAAGAGCGGGGAGAAGGAGATTCGGTTTTTTCTGCTGTCGTTGCCGGGGCCGGTAGTGGTTGCGAAGAAGAAGGGGTTATTGGGTAAGATGTTTAGTTGAATGCGATCCACTGTCCAAGCGAGGCTCGATGCCGGAAGCCGCCGGGATCTAGCGCAACTTGTACGAAGCCTCGGCTGGAGTCCGTCGCAGGTCGTGCGGGAGGCGCTCCGTCGCATGGCTTCCTCTCAGTTGCCGGCCGGGC
Source organism: Bryobacteraceae bacterium (assembly GCA_025924475.1). Lineage (GTDB taxonomy): Bacteria > Acidobacteriota > Terriglobia > Bryobacterales > Bryobacteraceae > Bog-105. The sequence continues at coordinate 7,293 of JAICIH010000228.1, read as the reverse complement.
GTCCGCGTGTTGCCGGTACGGGCAAGTTTTCTTCTGGTGTTTCGGATCTTGGCTCTAACAAGAGACACTTGAAAGGCTTCGGCCGTTGAGACCCGTCCTTCCGGACACTGGTGTAATCATCGCACTGCTCGATCGGAGCGAGCGACTCTTCCGAGTACAGAGAAGCTCAAGCTAGCTGATTCTGGCGCAAGATATTGCGGTACTCAGACTGGTATTGAGTAAGGGGCAGATCGTTTTCGGCAAGATTGCAAGCGATATACCAGGGCTCGGCATGATAAATCATATCCTCGAATGACGGCTCATCGCATTTCGCCTCGGGGCCCTTGGGCAATTGCCGCCAGAGCGTGGTCACCCTTTCCGCCGCCTTATCTCGTTCGAAATGGTGGAAGTTAACGAGACAGTCTTCGACTGTGGCCCAAAAGTGCGATGCTGTGCTCGCCTGCACCATACCTATATGATGCGCTTCGGGCATACTCTTAGCGGCGCGAACGCGCTTGCTTATTTCTTTCGCGTAGAGACACTCGCAGTCGAGAGTCGCGCGCTGGGAGTGGCGTCCGCCGGCAGATCTCCGAGAATAAACTGGATTCCGGCGAGGAAATGCTGCGCCAGGGCGGGCGTTTTGAACAGAGTTGGATTATGTCCGAGGATGCAGAAGAAGACGCGGCCCTTTCCGTAATCGCGAATCCAGCTCACGGCGTAGTCAGCGTCCGGGCGCGCTACGTTTGAGCCTGGGACGAAGACTTGTCCCTGGTTCATGTCTGTTTTCTGGACATCGATGCTCAGCAGAATGTGTTGCTTGTCGCGTGAATAGGGCGGGTTGGGAAAGCGGAAGAACTCGTCGGTATAGAGAAATTCTTTGCCGCCGAAGGCGGCGGTGAGAGGACTCTTCGGATCGTCGACTTTGATCCAGGCTTCTTCCGTGCTGGCCCGATGCACGCCGCGCCGGACGCCGATCATGTCACTGAAGCCGGGCCAATCCATCGAGGCGTGGCTGGTGCCGTGATTGCCTGCTAACCCGCCGCCTTCCCGGATGAAGCGCGCCAGACCTTCCCGCACCTCCGGATCCACGAAGATCATGCCGACGGTGTTGTTAAGGAAAATTGCGTCGTACTCCTTGATTTTCGGGTACTTCAGGTTGTCGAGATTGTCACTGAATACAGCTTCATAAGCGCCGGTATCTTTGCCCATCTGCTGCAACGCGAAATTTTCGGCCGGAATTGAGCGATGCCCGCCGTAGGCGATGTTCAGATCCAATACCAGAAGCTTTCGCGGTTTTTTGGGTTTGGCCGGCGCGGTTTTGGGGAGCGCTGCTTCGATCTGCTCGCGATCTTCAGGCGTAAGACGATCCGGCGAGCGGATCTCGGTGGTGCGAGAAATCTCGTCCACGCGGTCCGCCATTACGGGACGCACAGCTTCTTCAAATCCGCGAACGGCCTGGGCAAGATCGGAGGCACCGGCGCCAGCGCTTACGGTGATCAGAGCCGGTTTTATTTGCTGGCTATACAACGCGCGCAGCAAATCTGGGACATTTCCACCGCGCAGGTTGAGGACGAGCAAACGATCCTTCACCTGTTCAAGAGACTTTACTGAGCCGGAATCCGCGAAGATTCCCAGGTGTTTGCCGCGGCCGTTCAGCGCGGCCAGCACGGCTTGCGCATTGCCACTGATGGCTACGTTGATGGCATATTCGGATGCAAGCTGGTCTAACAGAGCGAGATCGTTGGGAATCCGGCCGGAAACGATGGTCCCAACATTCAGACTCTTGGCAAACTCGAAGAGTTTGCGGGCTGTGTCCGGATCAGCGTCGATGGCCGGAACGTGGTAGGCCACGGCAGCGAGGTTCAACAAAGTGAGCTTGTCCCGGATTGCGTTGCGCTCGCCCGGAGCTAAATGGTAGTCGATGTATTTCGGGATTTCGATGTTCAGTTTCTGGGTACTCGAAATTTCGACGTTTGCCACACCCAGCGCATCGATTTGCTCGAGAGCGTGGTCGAGATCGAGGTGAGGGAATCTGCCGGTATCGATGCCGAGTCTCCAGCCGAGAATCGGTGTGATTGCGGTCCGCATCGCCGACCAGGGTTCCCAACGCTTCGATTCGGCGCCGCGGACGGGGCCACCGTAGGGCGGGCGGGCCGGAGATGGGAGAGTTTGGGCGATGGCGATCGCGGTAAAGCACAGGCGCAAGACAGCAAGCCGGGCGAATGCGCCGGGCGCAAGGTGACGCCGCAATGCCGTTGACTTAAGTGGCATGGACACTGACTCGAGGAAGGCCGATTGCCAATCGGCCGGGCCCAGAGGGCGCCCCTGCCAACCTGCCCCACAACGCAGCCGAGCCGCAACCGAACGCAGCGTGTAGATTCAGCGCCGCTTGCTTACGCGCGCGGTTCTTTGCATATGTCATTCAGAATGTGAGGCGGGCGTTTATCTGAAGCTTGCGCGGCAGGTTTGCTGTGGTGGTTACCTGTCCGAAGGTGGAGGAATCGATGTTGGTACCGGGAGCCGCGAAGTACACGGAGTTCGTGATATTGAAGAAATCGCCCGAAAGAGCTATTTTTACGCGTTCAGTAATACTGATCTGGCGGCGTATGCTGATGTCCTCACCGAGCAGAGAGGGCGCGAACAAACCGTAAGGAGCCGCGCGCGGAGTGTTGCCGAATGTGTAGGGCGCGGGATCGGCGAAGGCCTTTTTATCTATATAAGAAACGGCGCCCGGGGCCAGAGCGTTACCGTTGCCATAGTCTCCGTTGATTCGAACCGGTCCAGAGAAATTGGGCGCGTAGCTGGCCATGCAGGTAGAGACAATACCCGGCGTAACGCAACCGGACCCGGTGATGCCCAGGGGCGCGCCTGACGTGAAGGTGACAATGCCGGAAAGCTGCCAGCCGCTGACAAGAGTCCGGACTACGGCATTTCCGCCCGAGAAGCGACGTCCCGTACCAAACGGCAGGTCATACACAAAGGTCGCATGGAAGATATGCCGATGATCCAGGGTGCCGAGCGACTTGTCGAGATGGCCGTTGAACGGATCCCGGTTTCCGCCGACCGCGCCCAGATGGGATCCGACACCAATCACGTCATCGATTTCCCGGCTGAAGGTGTAGCCTGCCTGTCCGGTCAAGCCGCCTGAGAAGCGGCGATCGAAAGTAAGTTGCAGAGAATTGTAAGTCGAATTGCCAAGGTCGCCGGAGTAGTAAGTTACACCGGAATATTGCGGGAACGGCTTCAAGGCCTGGGCGATGGTTCCTTGAAAATTGCTGAACGGCAGCGCGATACCCGGCACGATACGCGAGGCGGCGGCAAGGTTCGTAGACGTCGCCTGCAGATTCAACAGTGAACCGAGGACGAGGTAAGACGGATAGATCGAGTTAGTCCAAATTCCGAAATCGGCGGCGTTGGCGAGGAAATGGCCCACGCTGGCGGCGTATGTGGCTCCCACGGTCATATTGCCGGTAAGCTCTCGCTGCACTCCGAAACTCCAATTCATATAGTAGGGAGGTCTCGCCGCCAGATCCGGACTGGCATAGGGAATGCTGATCGCGCCCGTAGGATTTGTGGTGGTGAAGCCGACGCCATAGCCCGGATCGATGAAGGGCGTGTGCTGATAGGGCGGAAGGCCATTGGCCCAATAGAACGCCGGCTGGCCTGTGGCGGGGCTGGTGAAGGTGGCATTAGCGTTGTAGCCCAACTGGCTGGGCCCGGCGTTCGCGCCATTTCCGCCGATGCCCGCCGCGCCATGCGTGTAGTTGAGGGTAAAACCGGTCCGAAGAACGGTTTTCGAATCCAGCTTGTAAGCCAGTCCGAAACGCGGCTCGAAGTTTTTGTAATGCGCGTTGTAGGGATACTGGCAGTTGCAGCTTGCCGGGCCATTGCCGGCAAACTGGAGCGCGCCTGGACGCCCTCCCGCAGCCGGATTGGGAATATCCGGGTTCAGAAACGACATCCGGTCAGCCACTTCGAAGCTTGGCCCAAAGAAGTCATAACGCAGACCGATGTTCATCGTGAGACGGGAATTGACGCTCCAATCGTCCTGCACAAAAGCGGACCAGTCGTGATAGCGGGCGCCATAGACGACAACCGAGTTCTGCGCTACCGAGGCAGAATCCACGGCGCCGAGCAAGTAACTCGCAAAGGCATTGCCGGTTGTAGTGGCTAAAGTGCTGCTATTCGGAAGGAAGCCGGCTGTCTCATTGTTACTGAAAGAGAAGCTTGCATTACTTCCCGTGTCGGCAGGCGTTCTATTGTCCTGCAGCCTTTGAATCTGAAATCCGAAGGTGAGGGAATGTCTGCCGCGCACCCACGCGAGGTTGTCGGCGAACGTAAAGTTATTCTCCGCCTCGTTGAAGGGGCCGGTGGTTCCCCAGGTATTGGGCGCATTGGGGCCGGCAAAATTGATGGCTGGGAATGCCAGGCTGGCATTTCCGGGCGGCATGCCGGTCAGCCCGGCCTTTCCGATGTAGTTGCCGTCGGCGGTCGTGCTGAAAAGCGGGATCCAGATTCGCGCCAGGCCGAAGCTGGCATCGTTGACCAGCGCCGGAGTGAACACAAAGGTTTGGTGGATCTGGGCAATGGTCGGAAGCTCCTCCACGATGCCGGCAGACGTGTTATACGGCAGGGGCAAAGCCGTTCCGTTCGGGGCCAGATTGCCGGTGTAATCGGTCAAATATTTTGAGTGCGCGTATAAACCAGATATTCGGTTTTTCTGCGATTGGTTCCAGTCGACTTTGTTTGTCGTGTTGTTGTTATGCAGCTTTTTCGGCAAGCTGGACAGGTAGTTATTAGTAATGTTTCCGTTCGTGGTGGCGGGCAGGTAGGACTGGAACGAATTTGAGACGGGAGAGATCCGGTTGGTTGGAATTATATTTCCGGAAAATTGAGCTTTGGTGCAAACGGAGCCGCTACAAGAAGCGCTGGCCGGATCGTAAATAGGCGTCGTCAGAGCGCTGAAATTTCCTATGCGTTGGGCCGCTGTTGGAATCGTAATGAAAGTGGGCGCAGTGGCGGTGTTGTAGTAGTAGCCGCTGTAATTGGAGAAGAAAAATAGCTTGTCCTTGATGATCCTGCCGCCCAGGTTGGCGCCGAACTCGTTTTGATGATCCACCGGCACAATCGGGGAGAAGAATCCGCGAGCATCCAAACTCGTATTTCGGAAATATTCATAGACCGCGCCATGAAACTGGTTCGTACCCGACTTCAGGACGTAATTGTGCATGCCCTGGCCCTGATACATTGCTTTCTGGCCGGTAGTTTCTACCTGGAATTGCTCGATCGCCTCCACCGAAACTCCCAGCGCGAGATTTCTGGTATCACCCTGCTGGTTCGGATAAGTCATGGGGACGCCTTCAAGATATAGCTCCGCGGTTTCTTGCTGCCCGCCGTTAAATGATGTATAAGATGGTCCTGCCGCTTGTGTAACAACAGCGGCGACGCCGGGAGCGAGCGCGATGAACTGGGTAGGATCGCGCGGCACTCCAGCCATGGCCAGCGGCAGCGCGTTGTAGGTGGTATTTTGCATGCTGCTGCCCAGCGCGACATCATCGGTGCGCAGCATGGTGGCGCTGGCGCTCACAGTAACTTCTTCAGAAGCCGAGCCGACTTTCAATTGAAAATCTAAACCGACGGTCTGGAGTTCTTCCACTACTACATGTTGCTGGTTGATGGTTTGAAAACCCGGCGCGGTGATTTTGATGTTGTAATCGCCCGCCGGGAGTGGCGAGAGCACATAGAGGCCGGCCGCGGTTGGCTGCCGAACGATGGCTACACCGGTAGCCACATTCGTCGCGGTAACGGTGGCCTGGGGCACAGCCGCTCCGGAGGCGTCGGTAAGAGTGCCTTGAATCGTGCCGCTTCCGGCAATCTGCGCCAGCGCTACTCCAGGGGGCGCCAGCAGCGCGGCCAAAGAAATCAGAAAGATTTTCAAGAACACGCGCAAAACGGGCGCGGCCCGTATCGAATCGCGCACAACGCCACCAACCGGCTGTGCGCTTGGCGCGCCGCCCGAAGAGTCAGCGAGTTCCTTCGTTGTCTGGCGGCGTGCATCCGCGCCCTTTGCGCTTGCGGCGAAGTTCTTCATAGTCTGCCCCTGCTTTCAGCAATCCGATTGTTGTTGATATCACATAGTGACACTTATAGTAATCTCTGACAGCATGCCGGAGATTGGGCAAGTTTATAACTGTTGCCAGAGTCTGTCAATGGACGAGGAATTTTGTTAAATTTTTCGGTTACTTTCAGCAATTCGGAGCGGTCTTTTTAATCTAGGTCGCTTACGCTCCCTGGCGCCATGCCAATGTTTTACACGTCAGATGTATATTTTCCTATCAAGATATGAAAACCAAACTTCTCATCGTGGCGCTGCTGACAGGGCAATGCCACTCCGTTCTGGGGGCCGCAGGTCAGGGGCCGCCTCCACAAGTGCGGCTTTCGGAGGGAGCGGGCTCCACCATCTTTGGGAATTTCTGCAAGAACTGCCATGGGAATCCGCAGGTGGATAGCGCGCCACCGCCGGCGGCGCTGAAGCAGATGACGCCCGAGAGCATTTACTCTACGCTTACAACCGGGACGATGGCGACGATCGCGAAAGGTCTGACCGATCAGCAGAAGCGGGACATTGCGGAATGGGTGGGCGGCCGGAAGCTGGGGGCGGCGGAGAGCGGCGATGCAAAGAAAATGACGAACGTATGCGCCAGCAATCCTCCCATTCGGGATTTGAGTTCGAAGCCATCATGGAATGGCTGGAGCCCCGATCTCTCCGATACGCGTTTTCAAACTGGGAAAGCGGCGAACTTATCCGTCGCGCAGGTTTCGAGGATGCGCTTGAAATGGGCGTTCGGGCTGCCAGCCGCGGCGTCGGTTTACGGTCAGCCGACGCTGGTGGATGGACGAGTGTTTGTGAGCTCCGATGCGGGTTTTGTTTACGCGCTGGACGCGGAGAGTGGTTGCGTGCATTGGTCATTCCAGGCGCAGACCGGCGTACGCAGCGCTATCACAGTTGGAAGAGTGAAGCCAAGCGGCAGCGGTGGAACGGAGCGATACGCAGCGTTCTTCGGCGACATTCACGGCAATGTGTACGCGGTGGATACGACGAACGGCGAGCTGTTGTGGAAGCACCTCATCGATGCGCACCCGCTTTCGCGGATCACGGGCGGCACGCGTCTTTACAATGGCCGCTTATACGTTCCGGTTGCCTCGCTCGAAGAGCCGGAATCGTCCAGTCCTAATCATCCCTGTTGCACGTTCCGGGGCATGGTGGCGGCGCTCGATGCAAACACGGGCCAGCAAGTCTGGAAGACGTACATG
>JAICIH010000227.1 GCA_025924475.1 Bryobacteraceae bacterium | reverse complement strand
CAGCGTATCGATTGGATAGAAAGCGAGAAATCCAGTTGGTTCGGCCGCTATAGCTGGACGGACGAGAACTCGCTGACGCAGGGCATTTATTTGAACGGTTCGACCGTGCTGAGCAATGCAAAGCAAGCCATGATTTCGAACACTCGCGTCTTCTCTCCCACCATGGTGAATGAAGCGCGCTTTGGAGCCGAAGAATTTCATAACATCTCGGGCACCGAACTGGGGAATGTAAGAAATGTGGTGGACTCGCTCGGGATCCCCGGCCTGACGGCGCCAAACTCGCTGAGTTGGGGTATCCCGCAAGTGGGCGGATTCACCAACGGGCTCAGCACGTTTGGAAATGCAACGAGCGCGCCGTTTGTGCTCGCGGATGCGACTTTTCAGGTGGTAGACAATTTTTCCTGGGTCATCGGGAAACATGCTCTGCGCTTCGGCGGCGAGGTACGGCGCGATCGCTACAACATGTATGGAAACGAATTCTCACGCGGGCAATTTCTTTTCTCCGGAACCATGACCCGGAATCCATTCACCAATTCCGGCGGCGATTCGTTCGCCGATTTCCTGACGGGCTATTGCTCAACTTGCGCGGATGCGACCAGCCTGGCGTTCACGCAGTTTCGGGCCACTAGCCAGGCCTACTACATAGACGATACCTGGCGCGCCACTCCAAAGCTGACCCTGAGCCTGGGGCTGCGCTACGAATTTGTGCCGCCCTGGTACGACAAAAGCCAGAACGTGGTAAACACATTGACGCCGGTTCTTCTGGATGCCACACACGTCACCGATCCGGCACTGCAGCCGACTTTGGTGCGCGCCGGCAGCGGTGATTTCTATGAAGGCCACGAAGGCGTTCGATATGCGGCGCCCATCCAGGTTCTTCGCCAGAGTCTGTATGGCGGCCGCCTCATCGCGTCCGATACTACGAATCTCGCGCCGCGCGTGGGTTTGGCATACAGCTCTTCGTCCAAGTGGACGGTTAGGGCCGGATTCGGCATTTTCTACTCGCAGGATTCCGCTATCGAGTACTTCGATATGGCGCGCGGATGGGGCCGGATCAATTTGCAAGGAAACCCGAATGCGCCAAACGTAACCTATCAGAATTTTATTGCCTCCACCGGTTCCTTTATTACATTGAGCGTTCCCAATGTATATGGCGTACAGCCCGATATCAAGACGCCGTATACGGTGCAATATTTGTTCAACTTACAACACGCGCTCGACTCGAAAACGGTTCTCGAGGCGGGCTACTCGGGCAGTGAAAGTCATCGGCTGCAAGGTCTGCAAAACATGAACCCGGCCGTTCCCGGGACAGTAGGGAATGCCGCTTCGCGATCGCCTTTCACCTACCTGGGGATCATTCAAGTGATGCAAGGCGAGAATAACGCCAATTACAACTCTCTGAGTTTGAAAATAACCCGCCGGTTAGCGGCCGGTCTGACTTACCTCGCCAGTTACACCTGGTCTAAATCGCTCGATAACGGCAGTGCGATTCGAGGCACTTCGGCAGACATCCTCCCGCAAGACAGCCGCTGCCTGGAGTGCGATTACGGTTATTCCGCCTTCAACGTGCCAAACCGCTTTGTAACGTCGGCGCTTTACGAATTGCCTTTCGGCAAAGGCAGACGTTTTGCGAACGGAGGCGACCTGCTCAATCAGATTATCGGCGGATGGCAGCTCGGCTCGATCGTGACCTGGCAATCGGGACTAGCCATCAATACGCAGGCAAGCGTCGATACGCCCGGTACTGGCGGTTATGGAGAGATTCGCCTGAACTCGACGGGCATTTCGCCCAATTTGCCGGCCGAACAACGCTCCACCGCCAGATGGTTCAATGTGGGAGCCTTCATTCTGCCGGCTCCCGGAACCTTTGGCAATCTCATGCGGAACGAGCTTCAGGGGCCGTCGCTTTTCACTTGGGACGCCTCCGCACTCAAGCAATTTCCAATTCGCGAGCGGCAAAATCTGGAATTCCGTTTCGAGATGTTCAACGCAGCGAATCACCCGAATTGGGCAACACCGAATTCGTCATGGAGTAGTACGAACCCAAGGACGCCCGGAGCGGCCTTTCTTTCGATCACCGGAACGAATAACGCCATGCGACAGCTGCAGTTTGCGCTGAAATATGTGTTCTGAAGTCGCTATTGACACACGATATCGATTGTCGATATGCTTGCTGCATGGCGAAGCAAGCGGAACTTCTGCAAGGCACGCTCGATCTGCTCATACTGCGGACTCTAGAACTGCGGCCGCTTCACGGTGTAGGGATCTCCGAGCGGATTGAGCAAGTCACGCGCGGCGTTTTTGTAGTCGGGCCGGGCTCGCTCTTCCCTGCCCTCCACCGCCTGGCCGAAAAGGGCTGGATTGAAGGTGAATGGTCTGAGCTTGAGGGCAAACGGCGGGTCAAGACGTATGTTTTGACCGCAAGTGGGCGGGCACAACTAGCAGCCGAAAAGCGGAATTGGCAGAAGGTCTTTACCGCGATGAACCGCGCGCTCGCAGAGGAGTTCTAGCGTCGTGGCGTGGATGAAACGCGCGCACAGCATATACCGGCTTCTTTTCCGGCGCGAAAAAGTCGAAGCGGAATTGGATGCCGAAGTAAACAGTTACTTTGACACTCTGGCGGAACGCCACATGGAACGCGGCATGTCGCCGGAGGACGCGCGGCGTGCGGCGCGCGTGCAATTTGAAGGTCCCGAGCAAGTGAAGGAGAAGGTCAGAGAGGTCCGGGTGGGAACGATGATTGACGCCACACTGAAAGATGTCCGCTATGCGCTGCGAATGCTGCGCAAGAATCCAGGATTTCTAGCCGTGGCGGTCTGCTCGCTCGCAATCGGCATCGGCGCGACTTCGGCGATTTACAGCATTGCCGACGCTATGCTGCTGCGTCCGCTTCCCGTCCCGCATGCCAGCGAAGTCATCGCGATAACTCCTGTTTCCGATCAACCGTTCTCTGCGCTGAACCTTGTATCTTACCCGGACTATAAGGAATTTCGCGACCGCAATCGAACCTTCGAAGGTTTGGCGGCAAGCTCCTATTCCTTCTTCGGATTCGCGCCGAACCGGGATACTCTGCCGCGGATGAAATTCGGCATGGTCGTTTCCGGCAACTTTTTCCAGGTGCTTGGCGTGGAACCCACACTCGGACGCGGCTTTCGTCCCGAGGAAGACCAAGCGGTGGGACGCGACGCCGTAGCGGTCCTCAGCCATGATCTGTGGGTCAGCGAGTACGATGCCAAGCGTTCCGTCATCGGAGAAAAGGTGTGGCTCAACGGAATCGAATTCACGATTATCGGGGTCGCTTCCGAGTCCTTCACCGGAACGGATCAATTCTTGCGGCCGGCTTTGTATGTTCCGCTCGCTATGTCGCCCGCTCTGACGAATACGAACAATCTCGATCAGCGCCAGGTGCGCTGGTTGTCGTTAAAAGCCCGTTTAAAGCCGGGAATGGGTATTCCGCAGGCGCAAGCCGATCTCAGCGCCATTGCCGGCGTATTACGAAAGACGTATCCCAACATCGATGGGAATTTGCGCGTGAAGGTAGAGAGTCAATTTGAATACCAGTTGCACTATTCACCTCCTACGATGGCTTTTGCCGTCATGCTGGGGATACTGGCTCTTTGCGTGCTCCTGGTCGCATGCGCAAACGTGGCCGGCTTGCTGTTGAGCCGCGCCAGTGCGCGGGCTCGTGAAATCGCTGTCCGGCTGGCAATCGGGGCAGGACGCATTTCGCTGGTGCGGCAATTGCTTATTGAAAACCTGCTGGTCGCAATCCTGGGAGGCGCGGCGGGATTGTCGTTCGCTTTCGCGATGGTGAAATTCTTCAACAGTCTTCCTTTGCCTACCGATATTCCGATCAAGTTCGCCGTGCAGCTCGATAGCCGCGTGCTGCTGTTCACCGCGATAGTCGCAATAGCCAGCACGTTTTTATTCGGGCTGTCGCCGGCGCTCCGCAGTACGCGGCCGGAATTGGTACCCGCTCTAAAAGCGATCGATGCGGTGACGTTTAAGAGACGGCCACTCTGGGGCCGCAATCTGATGGTGAGTGCGCAAGTTGCGCTTTCTCTCGCGCTGTTAACGATCTCGGGCGTCATGGTGCAGGGATTCGGCGTTCAACTTGCGCAGGGCCCCGGATTTCGCACTAATCATCTCTTCCTGATGAGTCTGAACACTACCCTAGTGCGGTATACCGATGCGCAAAAAAAGCTCTTCTTTGAGCAGCTTCTGGAAAAGACGCGGCTTGCGCCGGGCGTAAAATCGGCTGCGCTCGCATCGGCTGTTCCCCTAGCAATTGGCAACAGCCCGATAGGGATCGTTCCGGAAAGGCATCAGTTGCCGCGCGGGCAGGAGTCCATCAGCGTATTCCACAGCGTGGTGAGCGATGGTTATTTCGAGACAATGGGAGTGACAATCGTCAAAGGCCGTAGCTTTTTGGAATCGGACCGGCAAAACACAACGCCGGTGGCCGTTGTGAATGAGCAGCTCGCGCGTCATTATTGGCCGGGCCAGAACCCGATTGGAAAAAGATTTCATCTAAGGAATGCGAACGGTCCCTGGGTGCAGATCGCCGGTGTAGCCAGAGCAACGAAAGTTCTTTCCATTACCGAGGCTCCGCTCGATTTCGTCTATTTACCGCTTGCGCAGAATCCTCAGCCGCAAATGACTCTTATCGCGGAATCGAAGTCGCCGGATGCGACAACCCTTGCTCCGGTCCTGCGGCATACTGTGCAACAAATCGACAGGAATATGCCAGTGTTCGATGTGCGCAGCATGGCAGATCTATACGAAAACCGGGCGGTGAAAACACCGAATATGATGGCTTCTATCGTCGCCATTCTTGGCTTTATGGGCTTGATTCTTACGATTGTCGGATTGTATGGTCTGGTGGCATATTCGGTCAGCCGGCGCACCCGCGAAATCGGCATTCGGATGGCCATCGGAGCAGATCGGAAGAGCGTTTCAAGAATGGTTTTGAAGCAAGGATTTGTTCTCGGAATCGCGGGAGTGTCCGTTGGTCTGGTAATTGGTATTCTGGCTTGCCGGGCCATCGCCTCCAGCGCCTTCATGAGCCTGGGAAATCCCGGAATTAAACCGTTTGTGGCGGTTTCTTTACTGCTGATTCTTACGACCATGGGCGCTACCTACCTACCGGCGCGGCGGGCGTCGCATATCGATCCGATGCAGGCTCTGCGCGACGAGTAAGAACGCCGAGTCGTGTAGCCTGATCTCGTGAAGCAGGAAGCCGCCGAGGTGCTTTCGATCAACGGGCGCGAGGTGCGCGTGACGCACCCCGAGAAGCCGTACTTCTCGCGACAGATTAAACTCTCGAAGCTCGGCCTGGTGCGCTATTACCTGTCAGTCGCGCCAGGCGCGCTGGCGGGCATTCGCGACCGCCCGATCGTCCTAAAGCGTTTCGTGAATGGTGCAGAAGGAGAAGCTTTTTACCAGAAGCGAGCCCCCGGCGAGCGGCCCGAATGGCTGCGCACCATCACCTTGTCATTTCCTTCAGGCCGCACGGCGGAAGAAATTATCGTGGACGATGCAGCGGGGCTGGCTTGGATCGTGAACCTCGGATGTATCGAACTGCATCCGCATGCCGTGCGGTCCGGTCATCTGGAGCATCCGGATGAATTGCGGATCGATCTCGATCCGGGCCCCGGCGTTGGCTGGGTGGAGGTGCGGCGCGTGGCGCTCGAAGTAAAGGCACTGCTCGAAGAAATCGGGCTGCGCGGCTGGCCGAAAACCAGCGGCTCACGCGGTATGCATGTGAATGTTCGCATTGAACCGCGCTGGACATTTACCGAAGTGCGGCGCGCGGCGCTGGCGCTATCACGTGCGGTGGAGCGGCGCGCGCCGGCCATCGCCAGTTCCAAATGGTGGAAAGAGGAGCGTCACGGCGTGTTCCTCGATTACAACCAGAACGCAAAAGACCGCACGACTTGTTCGGCGTATTCGGTGCGACCACTTCCGGACGCTCGTGTATCAACGCCGCTCCACTGGCATGAAGTTCCGGATTGCGATCCTGCCGATTTCACGACGCTCACCGTTCCAAAGCGTTTCGCGGAGATGGGCGACCCGCACGCAGGCATGGACGATGCAGCCGGTTCGCTCGATGCGTTGTTGGAACTTGCGGCAAAGGACGAAAAGGCCGGTCTCGGCGATGCACCCTGGCCGCCACACTTTCGCAAGACCGCGGGAGAAGCGCCACGCGTGGCACCTTCGCGAGCCAAGATGCCGCTGATCGTGGTGGCGAATTCTCCTGACAAGCAGGCCGCGCTGGCCGGCTTGGAACGATGGAAGAGCAAACACGCGAAAGCAGCCGGATACCTGGCCGTGGATGACGTGCTGGTCGATTCCATGCGAGGCCGATCCTCCACCTGGACGCGCATTCGAGTGAATCTTCGTCACGTACCTGAGGCATTGCGACCGAGTCAGGAAACTCCCGACCCGGATGACGATCCGACGCGCGAGTGGCGCAAGCAGTGGGCCTCGAAAAAGACAGCGAAAAAGCGTTAACGCCCGGTTGCGAAAATTTCCATCAGCTCCTGCGGCGCTACCACTTCCAACTGCGCGTAGGTACAATCGCTGGGCTTCTTATCAGTGCGCCAGCGTCGAAATCGCGACATGTGACGGAACCGGCCGCTCTGCATGTGTTCGTAGGCGACTTCGACCACGAGTTCAGGCCGCAGCGGTTCCCAGGATAGATCCTTGCCCTGGCTCCAGCGGCTCTGGCCGCCCGGCATCCGGTGTGCGCCTCCATTGGCTTCCAGGCCATGCTCCGCCCAGCCCTTCCAAGGATGAGTCGCCAGAGCATTTTCGCGATACGGCGCCAGGAATTCGACCAGTTCGTGGCGCATTTCGGTTGTAAAGCTGGCGCACACGCCTACATGGTGAAGAACGCCGGAATCGTCGAACAGCCCGAGCAGCAAGGAGCCGATCATCGTCCGCTCGCCTTTTTTGTGCCAGCGAAAACCGGCGACCACGCAATCGCAATCACGCTCATGCTTTACCTTGAACATCACGCGCTTGTCGGGCTCATAAGTGCCGGAGGGCGGTTTGGCCATCACGCCGTCCAGGCCGGCGCCTTCAAAGCGGCGAAACCAATCGGAGGCGACTATCGAGTTGGAAGTTGCCGGCGTCAGATGGATGGGCGGCTTGGCCGAAGAAAGAATTGACTCAAGCAATTTGCGGCGGCTTTCAAAAGGCTCTGGACAGAGGTCGCGATCGCTTTCGCAGAGCAGGTCGAAGAACACAATCGAAGCCGGCGTCTGTTGCGAAAGCAGCTTTACACGTGAGGCGGCGGGATGAATGCGTAATTGCAGAGCGTCGAAATCGAGCCCGTCTTTGGTGGCGACTACGATCTCGCCATCGAGCACGCACCGCACGGGCAAAGCCGCCCTCAGCGGATCGAGCAGCTCGGGGAAATAGCGATTCAGCGATTTCGTGTCGCGGCTCTGCAGCAGGATTTCGTCACCGTCGCGAAAAACCAAAGCGCGAAAGCCATCCCATTTCGGCTCGTAAATCCAGGTGCCCTCAACCGGCAATTCGCTGACTCGCTTGGCGAGCATCGGCAGGATTGGAGGCGTAACAGGAAGCCGCAAGCCTCATGGTATCCCGGCTGGCTGAAATTCGAGTATTGTCTAAAGAGGCGGTATTAACCATGGCAATTTCCTTTCAAGTGAATGGGCGGAGTCATTCGGTGGATGTGGACCCGAAGACGCCGCTGCTCTGGGTGCTACGCGACACGCTGAATATGACTGGCACGAAGTACGGGTGCGGTATTGCGGCGTGCGGAGCATGCACCGTGCATATCGATGGAGAGCCGGCGCGCTCCTGCGTGTACCCGGTAGCGTCAGTGGCAGGGAAGAAGGTGACCACCATCGAAGGGCTTTCAACGGACCAAAGCCATCCGGTACAGCAGGCCTGGATCGCCGAGCAAGTGCCGCAATGCGGCTACTGCCAATCGGGACAGATCATGGCCGCGGTGGCCTTCCTTAAAAAGAACCCGTCGCCTACCGCGGCGCAGGTGGACGAAGCCATGTCCAATAACATCTGCCGCTGTGGCACGCAGCAACGCATGCGCGCGGCGATACTGCGCGCCGCAGGAGGTGGAAAATGAGCGCGATTGCAGTAGATATAACCCGAAGGACGCTGCTGAAGTCAGCGGCGCTGGTGATTGGCTTCGAAATTCCTGCGGCGGCACAAGCTGTCCCGGAGAAGCCGCGCGTGAACCCGATTCAGGCGTGGCTCAAGATCGATGCGAGCGGCAAGGCGACGATCGCCTACTCGAAGTCGGAGATGGGACAAGGCGTTTCCACATCGCTGCCCATGATTCTGGCCGAGGAATTGGACATTGACTGGAAAGATGTACGCGTCGAGCACGCGCCCCTCGACATAGCGCATCCCGGACAAGGGACGGGCGGCAGCGGCAGCGTGGCCGGCATGTTCACGCCACTGCGGCAAGCAGGAGCGGCAGCGCGCCAGATGCTGATAGCGGCGGCCGCCGAGCGGTGGAAAATGACGCCGGAGAGTTGCACGACGAAGGATGGAGCGGTGTGGCACGGCAACGACAAATTGGCCTATGCGGAACTGCTCGAACGCGCTTCGCAGTTGCCTGTGCCCGATCTGGCGACGGTTGCGCTGAAGGACCCGGCGAATTTCAAGATTATCGGTAAATCCTTGCCGCGAACCGATATTCCCGCCAAAGTGGACGGCAGCGCCACTTTTGGACTGGACGTGCGCGTACCGGGCATGCTCTATGCAATGATCGCGCGTTGTCCGGTGTTCGGCGGCACAGTAAAAAGCTTCGACGCCACGAAAGCGAAGGCCATGAAAGGCGTCGTGGACATTTTCGAAGTGGAGCCGGTCAAGCCGGCGCACTCCTGCGGCGGCGTTGCAGTGGTAGCCGAGACTACCTACATTGCAATGCAAGCGCGCAAGGCCCTGCAGATCGAGTGGGACTACGGCCCGGCGATAAACGAGAGCAGTGAAACGCTGCGCAAGCAGTTCCGGCGCATTGTGGATTCGCCGATGAAGGTCGTCCTTGATCAAGGTAATGCGGAGGATGCAATCTCAAAGGCGCCCGAAAACAAAAAAATCGAGTGCGATTATGAATTACCCTTCCAGGCGCACGCCACGATGGAACCGATGAATTGCACGGTGCATGTGACGGCGGATGGGGCGGAGGCCTGGGCGCCCACGCAGGGCCCTGAGCAGGTACAGGGCATGATCGCGCAGGTCACTGGATTGCCGCGCGAGAAGGTTCAAGTGCACACGACCTACATGGGTGGTGCATTCGGGCGGCGCTATCAGGCCGATTTCCCGACGGAAGCGGCGCAGGTCGCCAAGCGTGTGGGCAAGCCGGTGCAACTGGTGTGGTCGCGCGAAGACGACATGACGCACGATTTCTACCGGCCGGCTTCGTACCATCGCATGAGCGGCGCGGTGGATGCCGATGGCGGGATCGCCGCCTGGCGACACAAATACTCATCTACACCGATATCGGAATGGTTCAATCCCAAAGCGGCGCCCGAGTCTTCGGAGTTGGGCTGCACGACGCAACCGCCGTATCTTGCTAAGAGTTACAAGCTCGAATACACGCCGGCGGCTTCGGCGGTACCGCGCGCCTGGTGGCGGTCGGTCGAAGCTTCCGTGGTGGGCTTCGTGATGGAAAGCTTCGTTGACGAGCTCGCCCATGCGGCGGGAGCGGATCCGCTTCAATTCCGGCTGCGGCAGTTAGGAGAAGCGCGGCTCGTGAAAGACGCCGTGAGCGGGCGCGGCAGGCCGCTCGATACGGCGCGCTTCAAGGGAGCGCTGGAATTGGCGGCGCAAAAAGGCGATTGGGGCAAACCGCTGCCGGCAGGCCAGGGGCGCGGGATCGCATGCCATTATTCGTTTCACAGTTATGTCGCGAATTTAATCGAAGTGACCGTGAACAAAGGCGCGGTGCGT
>JAICIH010000226.1 GCA_025924475.1 Bryobacteraceae bacterium | reverse complement strand
CCAGCCTGCGTATCGGGAAGGGCGCCGAAGCGCGCCGCGTGTCCGTGCTTGGAGTAACCGGCGAATTTTTTCCCACGCTCGGAATTTCTCCCGCTGCCGGGCGGCTGTTCCGTTCCGACGACGACCTGCGCGGCTGCCCGGCGCCTACAGTTGTGCTGAGTTATCCGTTCTGGCAAAGCAAATTCGGCGGAGACTCTTCCGCCATCGGCTCGCGTCTGGTAGTGCAGGATCATGCGCTCGAAATCATCGGTGTTACGCCGCCCGGATTCGCCGGGCCTGAAGTCGGATCGCATTTCGATGTAGCGCTCCCGCTATGCTCTATTTCTATTCTCAACAACGGCGACACGGCACCATTCGACCGGCGGGATCATTTCTGGCTCAATGTAATGGGCAGGCTGAAACCCGGCTGGACGTTAGCACGGGCCTCTGAACATCTTCGGGCAATCAGCCCCGGTCTCATGCAGTCCACGCTGCCCAACGGCTATTCGCGCGGGTCGCTAGATTATTATCTGACGCTCCGGCTTAAAGCTACAGCCGGCGCGAGAGGTGTCAGTCGTCTGCGTGAGGCCTATGATCGTTCGCTATGGCTCCTGCTGGGGCTCACCGGCTTGGTCCTTTTGATCGCCTGCGCCAATCTTTCGAATCTCATGCTTGCTCGTGCAAGTGCGCGTGAGCGGGAGTTCTCTGTGCGGCTGGCTCTCGGTGCCGGCAGCAGCCGCCTGATTCGCCAGGCGCTGACCGAGGGTCTTGTATTGGTCTCATCCGGTACAGTCCTTGGCCTAGCTCTGGCGGCCGCGCTCAGCCGCGGTATCCTTCATTTCCTGGAGAGCGACGGTAATCGTTTCGATCTCGATCTCGCGTTGGATTGGCGCATGCTGGCCTTCACGGCCGCACTTACTTCTCTCACCTGCGTTCTGTTAAGTTTGGCGCCGGCGCTGCGCGCCGCACGAGCGCAGCCGGCCACGGCGATTAAATCCGGCGCTCGCGGTCTCACCACGGACCGTAGCCGGTTCGGTTTCCAGCGGCTGCTGGTTGTGGTTCAGGTCTCTGTGTCGTTGGTATTGGTTGCTGGTGCATTTCTCTTCATCGCGAGCTTCCGCCGGCTCGTTACGATGGACCTCGGCTTCCGCGCGCAAGGCGTCCTGCAGGCGATGTTTGATCTCGGCAAAGAAGATCAGAATGAAACCATCCTGCGCCAGTTGCTCGCTGAGGTGCGCGCCACACCACGAGTAGAGTCCGCAGCCGCCACTACGAATTTCCTGATTGGAAGCGGCATGTGGAGTCTCGTTATTCGCACCGATGCCACCAGTCTCGATTCGAGATTCACGTGGGTCAGTCCCGGCTTTTTTGCCACTCTCGGAACGCCTGTCCTGGCGGGCCGCGACTTCACTACCAATGACAGTAGGACCTCACCGAAGGTGGCAATTGTCAACGAGATCTTTGCTCACACATTCTTCCCCGGGGCCAATCCGATCGGGAAGACGTTTCGGACGATTGCGGAGCCGAATTATCCAGAAGCGGAGTATGAGGTTGTAGGGCTCGTGAAGAACACCCGATATTTCAAGCTGCAAGCTGCGGTGCCGCCTATGGCATACGCACCGGCTAGCCAGTTCCCACCGGGAGTCGTGGGCACGATGATCTTTATTCGCTCTTCAGCGCCGCTCCCAGCGGTTGAGTCAGCGGTGCGCCGGCGCATCGCGGCATGGCGGCCGGGCACAGGAATGCAGTTCCAGGTATTCCAACAGAGGATTTCCGACAGCCTGATGCGTGAGCGCCTTTTAGCCGCGTTGTCGGGCTTTTTCGGTGTGCTGGCCGCGCTGCTCGCGAGCATCGGCCTCTATGGTGTTTTGGCCTACCAAACCGTACGCCGCCGCAGCGAGATCGGCATCCGTTTAGCTTTGGGCGCTACGCGCGGCCAGATCGTGCAACTCGTACTGAAGGAAGCGGCCCTGCTGGTCTTTTTTGGGATTGTAATCGGCGTGCTCGGCTCTCTCGCAGGAGCACAGGCCGCAGCGTCCTTGCTATTTGGCATTTCGGCCCGCGATCCGCTCCACCTGGGAGCCGCGGCTATCGCGCTTGCCGCAGCCGCCGCGATCGGAAGCCTGATGCCGGCTCACCATGCCTCGCGAGTCGACCCGATGAATGCCCTGCGTGACGAATAAAGGGCCCTGCCGATAACGGCTCGAAACCGCATTTTTGCATGCTATGGTGTAGCTAGTGTCATCGCCCTTGAACTTCTACCTCGAGCAGTACGAGGGGCCGCTGGACTTGTTGTTAGACCTGATCCGCAAGCAGCAAATCAATATTTACGACATCCCGATCGCGCAGATCACGACGCAGTATCTCGATTACATGCAGAAGGCGATGGCGCTCGATATCGAGATCAGCTCCGAGTTCGTCTATATGGCGGCGACGCTGATTCATATCAAAAGCAAGATGCTGCTGCCGCGCGATCCGGAGCTGGATAAGATTGCGCCGGAAGAGGACCCGCGCCAGGAATTGGTGGACCGGCTGCTCGAACATGAGCGCTTCAAAAATGCCGCCGAAATGCTGCAGCAGAAGCGCATGATCGAAGAGGCCGTCTGGTCGAATCCGCAGATCGAGCAGTTTCTTGCCGAAGACGAAGGGCCGGGGCTTGCCGTTACCATTTTCGATCTGGTGAAAACGCTGCAAAGCGTTCTCGAACGCACCAAAAACCGGCCGAATTATGAGATTGGCAAGGAGTCCGTCACGGTGCCCGAGATGATCGAGTTTCTGCGCGACGAACTGGGCCGATCGCGCCGTCAGGGCGGGCTTTCCGCGACGCGGCTCTTTGAGCGGCAGCGCAGCCGCCGCGCCATGATTTGTCTGTTCTTAGCGATTCTCGAGCTGGTGAAACGGCAGGCCGTTGCGCTGACACAAGGCGAGGCCTTTGGCGACATCGGGCTCGAGCGCGGCACGTCATTCGACAACGACTCGGCGGAAACCGCGAATGAATTAGCAGCCGTCGAGCAGGAATATCACTAATCGTTAGCATGGAGCAAGTGCAGGAACCTATCGAATCCGCGGAAGAGCGGACCGAAGCCGCGGCCGAGCTGCCCGCGGAATTGAAAGCGGTCATCGAGGCCGCGATTTACATCACCGACGAGCCGCTCAGCGCTGAGCAGATTGCCGGGGCGGTGGAGCAACCGCTGGAGCAAGTCCAAGCCGTTTTAGACCGGCTTGTAGCCGAATACGCGGCGCCTGATCGTGGGCTTTCGGTTCGCGAAATTGCCGGCGGTTACAAAATGGCCACCAAGCCCGAGCATCACGAATCGATCCGAAAATTTGTGAAGAAGCTGCAGGCGCCGCTGAAACTCTCCTTAGCCGCGCTCGAAACTCTGGCTGTCGTGGCCTACAAGCAACCCATCACCGCGCCCGAGATTATGGAAATTCGCGGCGTCCAGGGCGCCGGCGTCTTGAAGACACTGCTCGACCGTAAGCTGGTGGCGGCGGCGGGGCGCAAAGACGTGTTGGGCAAGCCCATTCTTTATAAAACGACCCGCGAATTCCTGATTCAGTTCGGATTGAGCTCGCTTGCCGAGCTTCCGACGCTCAAAGAGTTTGAGGAACTTGGCCGATTGGCGCTAAGCGAGCCGGAGGATTTGGAAGCGCCGGCTACAGAAGCGCAAGCTCCAGCGGAAGCGCCCGCTCAGGCGCCGGCGGAAAACGGCAACGAGCTGCAAGAAGACCAGCCGCAAGCCGATGCCTGAGGAGCGGCTTCAGAAGATTCTTGCGCATGCCGGCATCGCGAGCCGGCGCAAGGCGGAAGAATTGATTCTGGCCGGCCGCGTTTCGGTCAATGGCGCAACAGTCGTCGAACTCGGTTCGAAAGCGGACCTGGCGACCGACAAAGTAAAAGTCGACGGCCAGGTCCTTTCAGCGCCGAAGCATCATCTTTACATCGCGCTCCACAAGCCCAAGAATTGCGTGACCACGGTACACGACCCGGAGGGCCGCAAAACAGTGATGTCGTTTTTCAAGGGCATGCGTGAACGGATCTATCCGGTGGGCCGGCTCGATTATGCAAGCGAAGGACTGCTGCTGCTGACTAATGACGGGGACTTCGCCAACCGGCTGATGTCGCCTGCCGGGCACGTGACGAAAACGTATCTGGTGAAAGTAAATGGCACATTGACGCCGGAACAAGAGGAGCAATTTCGACGCGGAATCCCTCTGCATGGCCGGCGCACCGCTCCGGCGGGCTTGAAACGCATTCGGGAGGGCAATAATCCGTGGTACGAAGTGCGGCTCGTCGAAGGCCGTCACAATCAGATTCGCATCATGTTCAAACACTTCAATCGCCTGGTCGAGAAATTGAAGCGGATCAAGATCGGTTTTCTGGAGCTTGGGACGCTAAAGCCCGGCGCCTATCGCACGCTGACCAGAAGCGAAGTGGCTCGTTTTCGCAAATTGCTGGAGCTTACATGAACGACAAGGAACTCACTCAACTCCTTACGGAGGCAAAGAACATCGCGGTGGTTGGCCTCTCCAGCAAGCCGTCGCGTGCGAGTTTTGGGGTGGCGCGATTTCTGCAGCGGCAAGGGTATCGCATCATTCCGGTGAATCCCGCCGAGACAGCGGTCTTGGGCGAGCGCGCCTATGCGCGCATTGCCGATGTACCGGATGCGATCGATATCGTCGACGTGTTCCGGCGGTCGGAAGCCGTGCCGGATGTGCTGGAAGACGCTCTTTCGAAGAAGCCGCGCTGTTTCTGGATGCAGGAAGGCGTGGTCCACGAAGAAGCCGCGCTGCGGGCGACGGCCGCGGGCATTCCGGTCGTGATGGATCGCTGCATTTTAAAGGAAATCGCGCGTTTGCTCCCGCCGAGATACGATCAGTAGAGATCTCTCGTTCATGTTCCGGTCATCGCCGTCTCTGACCGTGCTTGCCGGATTTCTGCTTCTTTATGGTTGCGGAGAATCAAGGCAGTCGCTCGGCGAGGCATACGTGGCCCCGGCGTCGTTGAACGTCCGGAGCCAACTTTCCCAGAAAAGCAGTTCGGTTGCCACACTCAAGCACGGCGACGCCGTCTCCATCGTCGACACGATGCGCCGGATGGTGAAGGTCAGGACGGCTAAAGGTTTCGAAGGCTGGGTGGATTCACGCGAATTGTTGAGCCGCGAGCAAATGCAGGAATTGCAGCACGAGCGGCAGGAGCAGGCCCGTCTGCCAAGCGAGGGGACCGCAACCGCTTTCGAGACCCTGAATATCCATATCGCACCCAGTCGTGGAGCCGCGGCCTTTACGCAAATACCGGAAGGTGGGTCAGTGACAATTCTGGGCAGGCAGATTGCGCCGAGAACTCCCCCTTCCGCGCGGCCTTCCAGCCTGTTGATCGAAAGGCCGGCAGCGGCGCCGCGCCGCTCCCGAAAACAAGCGTCCAGCCGGCAGAGCTTCAAGCTGCCGCCCAAGCCGAAGCCACCCGGGCCGCCGGCGAACTGGAAGGAATTGTCCACCGAGCGTATCGGTGGAGAAGAGACCCAAATAGCGCCCCCACCGCCACCCGCTCCCGAGAAAAAACCCCGCCCCGTGATCATGGAGAACTGGAGTTTGGTACGCACACCCAAAAATGAAATCGGCTGGGTTCTTTCGCGCAACCTGATGATGTCGATTCCGGACGAAGTGGCGCAGTACGCCGAAGGAAAAAATATTACGTCGTTTTTTGAGTTGGGGCAGGTGCATGACGCCGAAAAAGGCGTGAAACGGAACTGGCTCTGGACGACTTTGTCCGGGACGCTCCCATACGACTTCGATTCCTGGCGCGTTTTCCTGTGGAACGCACGCCGGCATCGGTACGAGACATCGTACCGGCAGCGGGATCTCGAAGGATATTTCCCGGTGCATGTGGACCCGGCTGAAACCGGCCGCGGGCGGACGTTCGAGCTAATCATCAAAGACAAAGACGGCAAGCTGCGGAAGCGCCGCTATTCTTTTGATGGCACGCTGGTCCATCTACTGGGAACGGAAGACTATACGCGGGCCGCGGCGAAGCCTGCCAACAGCGTTCTGGATGGGAAAAAGCTTCAACCCAAGGCGCAGCGGCCCGGTTGGTTGCGGCGGCAATGGACGAGCTGGAAACGCCGGCTATCCGGCGGAAGTTGATAGCATGAAGAAGAAGTGAAGCTCGCCGAAGCTATCAAAATCGCGCGGACGACTAGCGTCGACGACGCCAAACGGTTTGCTCAGCATGTAGTTCCGGAGGTCGTGCGGCCGGCGCGCGTGATCTGGAACCAGGCGATCGGCGCGTTGTTCTTTGTGTTAGCAACGCCGGCGATTTTCAAGGCTATCCAGCTTTACCGTACCCTCGATACGGACCCGCAGGGCAGTTTCCGCCTGGCCGTGGCTCTCATCTTCATCGTGGTGATGGTGTTTTTCGGCATCAATTCTTTTCTGAGAGCCCGCCGCATCGCCTCGCAGGTTCGCCGGGCCTAGGCCGCTATTTTGCCGACAGCAGAGCAGCCCGGCCAGTTCCCGTTTACGCGGGGAATTTATTCCGGCATGTATCGCGATCGTCTCTGGACGATGCGCCAGTATGCCGGCTTCGGCACAGCGGAAGAGAGCAACGCACGCTACAAGTTTCTTCTCTCGCAAGGCATCACCGGACTCTCCGTGGCCTTCGATCTGCCCACGCAAATGGGCATGGATTCGGATCATCGCCTGGCCGCGGGCGAGGTCGGGCGAACGGGTGTCGCCATCGATTCTCTTGCCGATATGCAGACGCTGTTCGAGGGGATTCCGCTCAGCGAGGTAAGCACCTCGATGACGATCAACTCGACGGCGGCGATTCTGCTGTGTCTTTATGTGCTGGTTGCCGATAGCCAAGGCGCCGATCGCAAGAAGCTTTCCGGAACCGTTCAAAACGACATTTTGAAGGAATACATCGCGCGCGGGACCTATATTTATCCGCCGCGGCCAGCGATGCGAATTATCACCGACCTGTTCGCCTGGGCGGGTAGCGAGCTGCCGGAATGGAATACGATTTCGATCAGCGGCTATCACATCCGGGAAGCCGGTTCGACCGCCACCCAGGAAGTGGCGTTTACGTTGGCGAACGCGATCGCCTATATTGAGGCGGCGATACAGGCGGGTCTGGAGGTGGACTCGTTCGCGCCGCGGCTAAGTTTTTTCTTCAATGCGCACAATGACTTTTTTGAGGAAATCGCTAAATTTCGCGCGGCGCGGCGGCTGTATGCGTGCCTCATGCGCGAGCGTTTCGGGGCGAAACTGGACCGCTCATTGATGCTGCGTTTTCACGCGCAGACCGGCGGATCGACGTTGACCGCGCAGCAGCCGGAGGTGAATGTGGTTCGTGTGGCGCTGCAGGCGATGGCGGCAGTGTTAGGCGGGACGCAATCGCTGCATACCAACGGGCAAGATGAGGCGCTATCGCTGCCGAGTGAAAAATCGGCGGCGATTGCGCTGCGGACGCAGCAGGTGATCGCGTACGAAAGCGGCGTGACGCGTGAGCCCGATCCGCTCGGCGGCAGCGAGTACGTGGAACGTTTGACGGACGAGATCGAAAAAGGCGCACGCGAGTACATTCGGGAGATCGATGCCAGAGGCGGGACGCTGCGGGCCATCGAGAGCGGATTCGTGCAGAACGAGATTCAGACGGCGGCGTATCGCTACCAGAAAGCCGTGGAAGAGGGCCGGCAAATTGTAGTCGGCGTGAATAAGTTCCGGAGTGAAGAAGCCGAGCCGCCGAAGCCGTTTCGCGTGGACCCGGAACTGGAGCGGCGCCAAATCGAGCGGCTGAGACGGGTGCGGGCGGCGCGCTCGGCTGATGGTGTTGCGGCCGCGCGAGGAAGGCTGGAGCAAGCCGCGCGAGGGACGGAGAATTTGCTGCCGCGCATTCTCGAATGTTGCCGTGCGCAGGTCACCGTAGGCGAGATCTCCGATACGTTGCGAACGGTTTTCGGGGAGCATCGGGAAAGTTTTTAGAATTGGGTTTGGAACCGATTCATATTATTGGCGCCGGTCTGGCGGGCTGCGAGGCGGCATTTCAAGCGGCGGAAGCAGGCGCGCGGGTCGTGTTGTACGAAATGCGGCCCGCAAAACGCAGCGCGGCGCATCGGACCGACGCCTTAGGCGAGCTGGTTTGCAGCAATTCGCTCAAAAGCGAACAAGAACATTCGGCGCCATGGTTGCTGAAGCAGGAGATGCGGAAGCTGAGCTCGCTGCTGCTGCGCGCAGCCGACCGGGCGCGGGTTCCGGGCGGGCACGCGCTTACGGTGGACCGCGATGTTTTTTCGCGCGAGATTACTGAAGCCATCGAAGCGCATCCGTCCATAGAAATCCGACGGGAAGAAGTGACACGGCTACCGGAAGGGACCGTAATCATCGCCAGCGGACCGTTGACCAGCGAGCCTCTGGCGGAGGAGATCGGCCGACTCACCGGCTCCGAGAGGCTTTACTTTTACGACAGCATCAGCCCGATTGTGGCGGCGGATTCAATCGACATGTCGATCGCGTTCCGGGCATCGCGGTATGGGAAATCGCTCGATGGCACGGACGACTACATCAATTGTCCTTTGAATAAGGAGCAGTATGAGGCGTTTGTCGCGGCGCTGCTCGAAGCGGAATTTTACGAACCGCACATTGCCGAAGACAAGACGCCGTTCTTCGAAGGCTGCCTGCCGGTGGAAGAGATCGCGCGGCGCGGACCCCAGACGCTGCGGTTCGGGCCGATGAAGGCGGCTGGTTTGCCCGATCCGCGAACCGGTCGCTGGCCTTATGCGGTCGTTCAGTTACGGCAGGAAAACCAGCGCGCCGATAGCTACAACCTGGTCGGGTTTCAGAATCACATGCGCTTTGGCGATCAGGCGCGCGTGTTTCGGATGATCCCAGGGCTCGAAAACGCCGAATTCCTGCGCTTCGGACAGATGCACCGCAATACCTACATCAACTCGCCGGCGCTGCTGAGGCCGACACTGCAGCTTAAGACCGATCCGCGGATTTTCTTCGCCGGCCAGATCTCGGGCGTGGAGGGATATGCCGAATCGATTGCCACCGGTCTGATCGCCGGCCGGAATGCCGCGAGTGAACCGGCCGTCTTTCCGCGCGAAACCGCGCTCGGCAGCTTGTGCCACTACATTACACAGGCGGATTCCCGGGATTTTCAACCCGCAAATATCACGTTCGATCTGCTGCCGGCCCTTGAGCATCCGCCACGCGATAAAAATTGGCGCCGCGCAGCGGTGTGCCGGCGCGCCGAGCTGGCGTTTGAGGAATTTCTTCATGGCCACGATACGAGAGTGTGCTGCCAAGTATCTGGGTGAGCTGGCACGGCGCGGGGCGTCGGCGCACACGCTGCGGAACTATGGCTCGGATCTGGAGCAGTTCGCCGGCTATTTTGAGCCTCCGGGGGAAACCGGCCCGGCGATGGAGCAGCTCGATTTGGCGCTGCTGCGTGAGTGGATGGCCGGGCTTTACGACCAGAAGCTGAGTGTAGTGAGCATACGGCGGAAGCTGGCGGCGGTGCGCGCCATGTGCAAATTTTTGCTGGCCGAGGGCGTGCTTCCAGCGAATCCGGCGGCGCGGCTGCGAACGCCGAAAACGAAGCAGCGGCTGCCGGAAGTGATGAGCGCCGAGAAGACGAATCAGATGCTGGATGCCGTAGAGCGCGGGGAAGGGCTGGAGAGGCCATCGCGCGAGCGCGATATCGCATTTCTCGAGTTGCTCTATGGCTGCGGGATTCGCGTAAGCGAATTGGTCGGCATCAATCTGGAAGATCTCGATCTGCGGAGCGGTTGGCTACGCGTGCGCGGCAAAGGCAACAAAGAACGCCAGGTCCCGGTCGCCGGAAGGGCGGCGGCTGCGGTAGAACGATATCTCGAACTACGCTCCACGCGTCCGGAGGAACGGGCGTTGTTTCTGAACTCCCGAGGAGCGCGGCTGAGCGACCGGCAGGTGCGGCGGCTGGTGAAGCTGTATGCCCTGATGATCACCGGAGAT
>JAICIH010000225.1 GCA_025924475.1 Bryobacteraceae bacterium | reverse complement strand
TTGCCGGCGTTGCGGGCGACGCGGGTAGATCCCATGAATGCGCTGCGGTATGAGTGAAATTACAAGCGCCGGTTGGCAACCGGCGCGCAGGTTGCCAAACCGACGTTGCTTGGTTCTCCCGAATGCGGACTGCAAAGTAAGGCGGCTCTCCTGAGCCGCGCCGGACGTCCCGTTCGGCTTGCTTTGTTGGCAACACAGTTGAGGAGACCGACGAGGACGTCGGCTGCGGACCAGGAGGTCCACCCCACAATAGTACAGCCACAACTAGTATGGGTGTTACGCCAGCGCGGTTTCCGCGTCGGCAACGTTTGAGTAGATCACGAAAAATTTATCGACGCCGCACATCGCAAACAGGCTCCGGGCGCGCTCGTTGACACCGACCAGCGCGTATTTTTGCGCGCTCTTTTCGCGCGACAGGTGAATTCCGATCAGGCAGCCTAATGCCGCGGAGTCGATGTAGGTGACATTCGTCAAATCGACGATCAATGCTCCAGGAGCCTTTTGGCGGGCGAGGTCCTGAAATTGGAAGAAATTGTGAATCGTAAGGGGCCCGCTGAGCTTGATAACGCGAACGTCGGGGCGGCTGCCGGCAAGTGTTTCGATTTTTACTGGCTGTGTCGGATGGTGTTCCACGATGCCTCAATCATAAGGTAGACTGCTTTTGTCATGTCGTGGCGCAATGCGGCGAGACAGTTGCGCAAGAATCCTGGATTTGCTTCTTCTCGATCACCACGCTCGCCATTGGAATTGGATCGGCCACGGCATTGTTCAGCATTCTCGATCCGTGGTTGATCCTGCCGCTGGCATTAAAAGAGCCGCGTCAGCTCGTTCACTTATAGCGGACACGCAGCGGAAGTCCCGCGCAGCTGGCATTCCCTTTTGAATATCGCGACTATTTGAAATTTCGCCGAGGAAGGGCGATCCTTTTCCTCGATTTCTGCGAGTTTCTACTATACTTATGCCCTGACAGGGCGCGGCCATCCGGCGGATGTAATGGGTGAGACAACCGCGTCTAACTCATTCGATGCGCTCGAGATACCTGCTGCACTAGGGCGTGCGTTTCTGCCAAAGGATGCGATAAAGCGAGAAGGCAGTGATCTTCAGCGATTCCTTCTGGCGGCAGAGGTTCGAGGGCGCGATCGATTATTGGGCAGACGGTTCGGATGAATGACGAGCCGTATCGATTGATCGGGAGTTTACGCGCGGATTAAGAGCAACTAGAGACGAACCCGTTCAAAGTCGCGTGCCATCTCGTTGCCAACGCCTCCGAACGCATCATTGATTTCGCGCGCGCGATTGAGAGCGGCTTCGACATGCGGGAGGAGGTTTTCAGGGCCGATCTGCTGGATGAAGTCAGCCTTCTGAAGTAATTGCGCGGGCTGGTCGCGCGCCCCGCACAACAAGAGCGTTCGGCCCGATTGACGCAGACGTTTGGCGAGCACTTCGAGCGCATGGAGGCCGGTGGCATCGAGAGCAGTCATGTTCCGGAGGCGCACGATGACTACCGCCGGAAATGGGGCGAGATCGGCGGTGACTTCGGTCAGTTTTTCGGTAGTGCCGAAGAGAAATGGTCCGTGAATCCGCAGAATGGCAACATACGGCGGGACCTGCTTATCTTGCAGCACGTGTGGACGTCCGTCCCGGATATATTCCTCGGTTACCGGCACGACGGTGGTGGTTTGCGAAATCCGGTAGATGTAGAGCAGGGCGGCGAGAATGATGCCGACCTCGACCGCTACTGTGAGATCGGCAAGTACGGTAAGAGAAAACGTGGCGGCCCAGACGGCTATATCGGCGGCGGACAGGCGAACAATGGTCCCGATTTCTTTCCACTCACCCATGTTGTAGGCGACGACGAATAGAACCGCAGAAAGGGTAGCAAGCGGCACGAAGCGAGCGAGCGGAGCGGCGGCTAGCAAAATCGCGAGAAGCGTGATGGCGTGCACGACACCGGCAATGGGGGTTCTGGCTCCGGATCGGATGTTGGTGGCGGTACGGGCAATAGCTCCGGTAGCTGGAATGCCACCGAACAGCGGCGATGCGAGATTAGCGATTCCTTGCGCCACCAGCTCGACATTGGAATTGTGACGATTCCCGGTCATGCTATCAGCTACTACGGCAGAGAGCAGGCTTTCGACCGCGGCCAATAGCGCCACAGTGACGGCCGAGGGCACAAGCGGCAGGACTTGATTGAAATGGAAAGCCGGCAGAGAGAATTTGGGAAAGCCGGTGGGAATTCCGCCGAACTTGCTGCCGATGGTCTCAACCGGCAAGCCGGCTAGAGCGACAAAAATGGTGGAGGCCAGCATGGCGACGATCGATCCGGGAACGCGTTTTGTCAGGCGAGGTAACAGAAGAATGATTGCAAGCGACACGATGGAAATCGCTACCGCGCGCCAATCGAGCGAGTCAAAGTGATTCCAAAGAACCGACATCCTGGGGAGAAACGCGCTCGGGACATCGCCGGTTTTGAGCCCGAGAAAATCTTTTATTTGTGTTGAAGCAATGAGGAGGGCGATGCCATTGGTAAAGCCGATGGTTACCGGGCGTGGAATGAACTTGACAGCCGAGCCAAGACCGGTAAAACCCATGACCAGCAGCATGGCCCCGGCCATGAGTGTGACCAGCGCCAGACCGCCCACACCAAACTTGGCGACAATGGCCGCGACGATCACGACGAAGGCGCCGGTTGGCCCGCCGATCTGGACGCGCGAGCCGCCTAGAGCCGAGATCAAACCGCCGGCGATGATTGCGGTATAGAGGCCGGCCTGCGGAGTAACACCGGAGGCGATGCCAAAAGCCATGGCGAGCGGTAGTGCGACGAGCCCCACCGTAAGTCCAGCGAGCACGTCCGCGCCAAGATCGCGGCGTGAATAAGTGCGCAAGCAGCGGAACGATTCCGGCAGCCAGCGGTCTTCGATTTTCATTTATTTTTTTTGTCGGCCTTGTCTAAAGCTTTCAGAGTGGCGAATGCTTCGGCCAGATGGGCATGGAAGTAGCGACGCATAATGTCGAGAACTTCAACAATGAGGGGATCGCGCACCGAATAGAAGACCTGATTGCCGCTCTTGCGGTTGACGACGATGTTCTTCGCGCGCAACACGCTCAAGTGTTGTGAAGCGTTGGCTTGTTCGATGCCAAGCCGTTCAATCAGAGTGCCAGCCGATAATTCACCGTCCCGGAGCTGTTCCACGATGGCAATTCGAGTGGGATGAGCCAGCGCTTGAAAGAAATCGGCCTTGAAGCGGCGAAGCGCGTCCTCCATGGGATATAGGGTAAGTATATTCGAAATATCGAATATAACATAGTCTTTTTCAGTCGGCGCTGTAATTGATCTCGAGCCGGCGGACGCGCTTCGAGGCGGCCAGTAGGACAAGGATCGAGACCGCGAGTAAGCCGAAGATCGCGATGTAACGTGAGATGGGTTCGGGATTCGAGGCGAGCAGGGCAAATAGTGGCGGCATGCCGGGGTCAAGTGTGATTTCGAAGGGGCAGAGAGACTTCAAGTAATAAATGATGCTGAACTTCTTAAGCAGCGCTGGAAGCACAGGGTTGGCGGCTTCCCAAATCAGCACCGCCGCGGCCGGCACGATGGGATTGCGAAACAGGAGACCCGCGGCGAGAAAGATGCTACCGTAGCCGATGCAAGCAAGCACTGTGACGCCTAGATAAGCCGCCATTTGCGCAAGACCGTGGTTCTGATCCATGTATTGCGCAATGACGGCGGCGTCGAATTGGAGAAGCAGAGCTATGAATTGCAGCGCCGTGCTGGTCGAGAAGATCACCGTGGCGGCCAGCAAACCGGCAAGATATTTTCCGATCATCAAAATCTCGCGGCGAACCGGAGTGAGAAGATAAAAGTGCAGGCTTTTATCGAGCATTTCGCCGCGGAACAGGTTCATGAATATGCCCAGACAGCCAAAGAAAATCGCGAGGCGGAGAAAGAAGAACTGGAAAACGCCGGCGAATACGTAACTGTCCTGGCCGAGGCTGATGCCAGAGGCTTTTTGAATGCCGGTCACAGCTCCGTTTTGAACAGCAAGAACCAGCTCGTTGTTGCCATCGGAGTAGCTCATAATTTCGGTAGGCACGATGATAGATGAATGGCGGCCGGTTCGCATGCGCCGGTTGCGTGTGCGGGACACGGGCGGCTCACCGAGGCGTGCGATCACGTCTTCGCGCGACATGCCGATGCCGATCGAAAAAAGATCGCGCTCGGTAAGTTGGCGGGCGCTTTTCTGGACCATTTGCCGGCGAGCGCCGTGCTCGTGAATTTCCACCATGGAATGCGTGAAGAAGAGCGCCACTGGAGCGAGCGCCAGGAGATAAATCCAAAGACCGCGTTTGGCGAAGAAAGTCTTCTTCATTTCGATGCGGACAATAGCGCTAATCTGGGTCCAAAAGAGACTGTTCATCGCGTCGGCTCCTCGGCGCCGATCAGATATTCGTAGACGGAGTTCACGTCATCGTCGCAAGGCGCTACGGATTCGACCGCAAAACCATCGAGGGCTATACGGTTCATCAGCAGATAAAAGCGATCGGGAGCCTTCGTCTTGACGAGCAATCCGCGGCGGTCGTTATGGAGGCGCACTTCCACGACGTGGTCTTCGGCAAAGAAGCGCGAAGCGAGTTCGCCAGGCCGGTCGCAGCGGATGAGAATCTGCATGGGGTGGTCTTCGATCTCGCTGCGCACGCTCTGGATGTTGCCTTCGGCGGCGACATAACCGGCGCTCATAAGGATGACCTGGTCGGAAATGATATCGACTTCGTGCAGCACGTGGCTCGATAGAATCACGTGGCAGCCTCCCTTGGCGAGAGCGCGGAAGAGTGCGATGGTTTCGGCGCGCACAAGCGGGTCCAGGCCGTTCAGCGGTTCATCGAGCACAAGCACGCGCGGATTGTGAGCGAGCGATTGCGCCAGGCGGATGCGCTGCCGCATACCTTTGCTGTAACCGGCCGCTTTGCGATGGGCCGCATCGCGCAGGCCGACGCGGTCGATGGCGGCCCACGTTAGCTGTTCGCTCTGGGCGCGATCGAATCCGTACAAGCGCAGATAAGACGAGACGCATTGATAGCCGGTGAGGCCCTTCGGAAAGGAATCGTACTGGGTCGAATATCCGACGAGGTGAAAAAGCTGCTCGGGCTGATCGGGCGTGAGGCCAAGAATGCTGACGTGGCCGCGGGATGGACGGATGAGGCCCGTCATCAGATTCATGAGCGTGGTTTTACCGGAGCCGTTCGGACCGACCAGGCTGGTGATCCCGGGCGGGATGGAGAGATTGACGCGATTGACGCCGAGTACGTCGCCGTAGAATTTCGAGACGTTATCGAATACGATGCGATCGCTCACCGGACCACCTCATTGGCGCGGATTTTGCGCATGAGCAGATAGAGACAGAAAGAGGTAAAGGCAAGCAGCGCGATCCAGGCTTCGCTGACCGAGAGTGGCGGCTCGCCGGCGTCGCGGAACAAATCGTGCCAGATGATCGAAACCAGTTGCGAAAGATCGATGAGGTAGCCTTGCTGCGTGCGGAGCACGGCATTGATCGCGCGGCCGAATCCGGCCCCAAAAAAGAAGAGGCCGAGCAGCAGCGCGCCGGCAACAATGCGCCATCTCACCCAGGCGGAGAGTGCGAGCGCGGCAAGCGATAGCACGGCTATCCAAACAAGCGAGCCGAGAACAATAGCGCCGGCGATCCAAAGGTTGTCCCACATCCATTGCCAGCCGGAAATGCTCGCTTGCACGAAAAACAGCACGAGGCCGGGAACCCACGTCATCCAGGACAGCGTGATGAACAGCACCGAGATTTTTCCGAGCACGTATTCGGTTCGTGAAAGAGGACGGCAGAGATAGAGCGTAAGCGCGCCATTTGCCAGGTCGGGCGAGACCAGACCGGGACCAATAAACGCGGTGAGGAGAAACGCGAAAGCGGCCTGCACATCGAGATATATGGAAAAAAATCTGCCGTTGACATCGAGGAAGGGGCCGGTACTCCGGCTAAGGAAGGTGATCGCGTTGAGATGAGAATTCGCGTAGATGCCGAGCAGGCAGAGCAATGGAAAGAACAAACAAATCACGAAAAAAACCGTTTGAACTTTCGAGCGAAACAGATTCCGGCGTGAGAAGCGGTAGAGCACGAGAAAGCGTGACCAGACAGGCGTAGTTTCGCCGGAATAGGGGCGATAGCTGCGCTTATAAACCGCCATTGGTGGACTCCATGGCTTTCAAGAAAATGTCTTCGAGTGTGTCGCGGCGGAAATTCAAGCGGCGAAGCTGGATGTTGCGTTCGGCGGCGAGCCGGTAAATATCAGCAACCTCGACGTTATCGGCAAGCACCAGCTTCCAGCGATGAAAGGCGCCGGGAGCGCACTCGCAGCCGAGCCTGCGGGCAGCATCGACAAAGCCGTCGATGGTACCTTCCAGCTCCAGTTCGAGAAAACGCCGGTTGGAGCGCCGCTCATCGGCCAGATTCGAATAATGTACGACGCGGCCTTGTTTGAGAATGACGACTTCTTCGCAGGTTTCTTCGACGTCGCGCAGCAGATGCGAACACAAGATGATATGCATTTGGCCGCTATCGCGCATCTCGCGAACGAGGCGAATCATGCGCTGGCGCGCGGGCGGGTCGAGGCCGTTGGTGGGCTCGTCGAGAATCAGGAGCTTGGGGCCGTGGACGATTGCTTGCGCCAGCTTTGCAAGCTGCTTCATGCCGAGCGAATACGAGCCGAGCTTGCGATAGCGGGCCTCGCCCAAGCCAACATAGAACAAGGATTCGTGAGCGCGCTCGAGCGCCGCCTCCGAAGGAAGTCCGGATAGCTCGGCCATGAGGCGAATGAACGAGACCGCGCTCATGTTATGAATGAACGCGTCGTTTTCAGGCATGTAGCCGACCAGGCTTCGGATTTTCTTGGCATCGGTGCGGATGTCTGAGCCGAAGATATGCGCCGAGCCGGCCGAAGGAGTCCAGAAGCCGAGCAGGGTATTGATGAGCGTGGATTTGCCCGCGCCATTCGGACCGAGTAGGCCGATCGTGCTTCCGGAAAAAGAACAAGAGAGGTCGCGCAGGACCTCTCTCGAGCCGAGCCGGACGGATAAATTGCGAAACTCTATGACGGGATGATTCACTTTCGTGGTTGCGGGATTGGTTTCGATAGAGCCGATCGGGCGCTCGATGCGACGAGCGGGAGCACCGGACGGCCTTGCCGCAGGCCAATCAGAGTTCCCAGATCGAAGCCGAGAAATGAGCCGCGGCTAGCGGCGACAATCCGGTCCGGCTCACCGTAAACAGAGACCAGTACCGGGCTGCTTGAAGCGAGCAAAGCGGATAGCGATTCCTTCTGCGCCTGAGTGAGCGCGCTAGACCCTTTCAGCTGCTCGACGAGCGGGCCGAAAGAGCTTGCCGGATTGGTGTAGATGACGGCTGAAAAATTGGTGTAGCCGTCGGATGGCAATTGATTTCTGAAGTTTGCCGAATTAATGAGCGTGTTGCCGCTTTGGCGATTCTGGATGGCCTGCGAAAGACTGCCTTCGTTAGCGCCAGCAAGTAGATAGCCATCCACGAACGTATAGTAGAACGTCAGATTCGGCCTTTTGCTGCTACGCAGCCAATAGAAATTTTGAGCGTTGACTTGCTCGCTTCCCGACTCCAATTTACCTTGATTTTCCTGCGCGTGCTGATTAAAACGCTCGGTCAAGGTGGCGATCGTCTGCTGCAGGCGGTTGGGATCGTTGACCTCGATAGCCAGTTTCCAGGAAGGAACCGGCAATAGCGGTCCATCGATGGCGAAGGTCGCATCGTTGCCGAGAGGAGCGGCAATATCGTCGGCAACATTGAGGCCGGTTTGCGATTCGAACGCGCTCAGTTCACCAGGAAAGCGGAGATCATTCGGGGTGATTAGGGCTATAGCCTCTTCGAGCACTGCGCGCGGAGTTTTCATAACGAACGAAGCGGCAAGACTTGCGTCAGGCGATACAAAATCGAGCGAACCCATGGGGCCGGGAGCTCCGAGCCAGGCCGCGACGCCTTGGCGGCTTCCCGCAAAGGAGACAGAAGCGCGTGTTTCGGTGGCGTTGGACGAGCCGCGCCGTTCGACAACCAAATATTGTGCATTGGTTCCTACCTTGTCCATTACGGTTTTTGGCTCGGTTTGTTCCAGATTTATGGCGAGAAGATAGCCGGCGCCCGCGGCATAGGACTTTGCAATGCGGGCGTAGAAGGCCGAATTCATAAATTGGCCGGAGGCGGTACGGCCGAGTTGAGCCGGGTCCGGCGAGGCGCGAAAGATATTATTGTCGATCGAGAAGTGCAGGCCGGCGGAAGCCGGAAGATTCTGCTGGAGATATTCGGCAAGTCCGGGCTGCCGCACCTCCGCGATCACCAGCGGCGCGCTATGCGGAGCGAACGATATCACAATTTCGTCGCCCAGGTAAGAAGCGATGGAGGAGATGCGGCCAATCAAACTATCGAAGTTGTCGCGTTGGGATTGCGGTTTTTGGTTCCACCAGTTGCGCAGCACGTCGCTTTGCGTAAGGCGCTCGTCAAACATCCGCTTGGCTTCGGCGATGGCGCCTCCCATATTCGGAATAGCGCCGTAGATCACGGTATCGTCGGGAACGTAGCGGGCGAGGCTGGACGAATAGCGCAGGCCAGGCGTCGGGATCGTTTGAAACTGTTTTTGCAGCGTGGACAGCTCGCCAAGGAGGGCAAGATGGGCGGCGGCATTCGCGCTCCAAGAGAACTCGGATGCGATGGGCACTGCGGCGAGGCCGTTGGTCGCGAACTGCTGGCCGGCGACGAGATCAAAGACGTTTTGTCCGTGTGCGATGCGGGCCGATCCCCTAGCGATCGCGACGCGCGAGCCTTTAGCGCCGCGATCGAGCGACAATAAGGCGCTCCGGACCGGGACCGATATGTCCCCGGCCGAAACGTAAAAGGCGCGCTGACCAGCATCGTTTGCACCGGCAATTAAGCGACCCTGCTTCAGATTGACGGTTGCGCCTCGCCAGCCGCGCGAAAAGGAGATATCAGAGCGCTCGCCGATTTCTACTTCGCTGCCGTTCACCAGCCGCAAAATAGCGCGCGAACCTTTGGCGGTGCGGAGTTCGTCGGCATTCTTGAGGAACATACCGGCTTCGACTAGCGAAGAACTGAACTGAGAAATACGATAGACGCGGCCCTCAATGTTGGTTACGGTAGCGCGCACGGTTTGCTGACCGGGTAAAAGCCCATAACGCGCCACGACGACGCCAGCGGCGATACCCAGAACGAGAGTCGCAGCAAGCGCCCAGGCCATGACCGGCACGCGCTTCCGCGGTTCCTCGGGCCAGATGCCGGGTTCGGGCTCACGCCCACGCGCCTCGCGGAGCGCTTTCCGGCAGGCCACGCATTCGAGTGTGTGATCTTCGAGCAGGAGAACGCGCGCGGGCGTGAGAGTGCGGCTCAGATACGCGGGAATCAGCGCCTGGAAATCGGAACAGTCGCGAATGGACTCGACCGGCGCCCGTAGAAAGGAACTCTCAAAAAGGCGATTGAACACGCGGCGAGCGGCGTCGTGCGCGGCGGTCTCTTCGGGTTGGTCCTCGCGAACGGCGGCAATGGCACGATCTAACTCATTTGGCTTCACGATATGTCTCCCAGGCAGGAACGAATTTCTTTTTGCAGTTGACGGCGGACGCGGTGCAGTGTGACGGCGACTAACACTTGCGACATATTCAGCGCGCGGGCGATTTGCGGATTGGTGAACTCTTCGAAGTAGCGAAGCGCGAAGATTTCGGCAGAACGGGGATTCAAGCAGGATAACGCTCGGCGCAGGCATTCGCGGAGGTCTCCGGAGGAGGAAGCTCCGGGACTCTGCACTTCGGCGAGCGGAACGGTGGGCGCGGCGCGGCGGCTCCGGACGAGATCGAGCGAGGCGTTAACGGCGGCGCGCCGCAGATAGCTTTCTTCCTGCGCCAGCGCCGGGACGGATGCCCCACGCTTCAAAAGGCGCAGAAAGATGGTTTGCAGAACATCTTCAGCATCGGCG
>JAICIH010000224.1 GCA_025924475.1 Bryobacteraceae bacterium | reverse complement strand
TCACGGCTCCGAATCATCCGGCTACTGCGGAAGAACAGCGCAAAGACCAGGAACAGGGCCAAGGCAGCCACGCTCGAGCTCATCCAGAAGCCGGTCCAGTTGCGTGTGCCGTTCGTGAAGTAGTCGAGTGCGCCGCCGGAAAGCAGAGAACCCGCGAGCATTCCTAACCCATAGGTCACGAACATATAGAAGCCTTGGGCGGTGCTCCGTAAATGCAGCGGGGCTTCCTGATCGGTATAGAGTTGGCCGGTCATGAAGAAGAAGTCGTAGCAGACGCCATGGACCAGAATGGCGAGGTAAAACATCCACATGCGATCGGCCGCGTTTCCATAGGCCAGGGCGGCGTAGCGAATGGACCAGGCGCCGAGGCCGAGCAAGAGAATGCCTTTTACGCTGACGCGCCGGAATATCCAGGGCATCAGCAGCATCATGCCGACTTCGGATAGCTGGCCCAAGGTCATCTTGCCGGCGGCATTCACCACGCCGGCTTCATTCAGAAAGGCATTGGTGAACGAGAAATAGAAAGTCAGCGGGATGCAGGCCAGAATCGAGGCCACGATGAAGACCAGAAACGAGCGTTCCTTCAAGAGCACGAGGGCGTCGAGCCCCAGGATCTCTCGCGCTGTTATGGCGCGGCCTTTGCTTTCGGGCGGCGTATGCGGCAGCAGCAGGCAGAATGCGCTCATCACGAGCGACATTACCGCGGCAATTAAGAACGGTGTAGCGGATGTCTCTATTCGCAACCGGCCAATCGTTAGTCCGATAGCGATCCATCCAATGGTTCCAAAGACGCGCACCAGCGGAAAGCGGCGTGCATCAGACATATGCCGGAGAGCCAATGAAGTAGTCAGCGCGATCGTCGGGAAGTAGCACAAGCAGTAGACCAGCATGATGCTGTAGACAGCGGCAAAGCTGGTGACTCGTGTAACGGCAAAGAGGAAGCCGGCGCCGATCAAGTGAAGGACAAGAAGCACGCGCTCGGTCGAAAAGAAGCGGTCTGCGATCAAGCCGACGAAGAACGGCGAGATCATGGACGCTAGCGCGGTGGTGCCGAAGACAGCGCCGGCCTGCGTGCCCGAAAACTTCAGCGTCATTGTCAAATATGTGCCGATGGTGACGTACCAGCAACCCCAAACTACGAAGTTCAGGAACATCATGATGCTGAGGCGGATGCTGACGGAATTAGGCATATGAGGAGGCGATCAAGCGATCGAGGAAAGTGATAGAAGCGCGAATGTCGGCTTCCTGCTGGGCACCCGACGTTTCACGCTCGATTGTGATAGGGCCGGTATAGGCAAGCTGATGGAGCTTGCGGACGACTTCAGGAAAATTTACTCTGCCTTGGCCGATGGGCACCTCACGGCCGAGCTTTTTCGGATCGGTAGGATACAGCCCGTCTTTGGCGTGCAAGCCGCGCACGTATTTTCCGATGACATCGAGCGCGCCGACGGGATCGCCTTTTCCATAGAGGATGAGATTGGCGGTATCGAGATTGACGCCGATGTTGTCCAAGCCGGTGTCTTCGATTGCGCGCAATAGTGTAATGGGCGATTCCTGGCCGGTTTCCATAAGAAAGGTCTGACCGTTGGCTTTGCAGTGGCCTGCGACGTCTTTAATGGCGGCGACGGTTTCGGGATACAACGGGTCGTTCGGATTTTCAGGAATGAATCCGCAGTGGGTGTGCACGGCTGGAATACCGCAGGCTTTTCCCAGATCCGAGGCGCGCTTCAACGCATCGATGCGGGCGGCGCGCGTGACGGGCGGGACGATGCCGATGGTCCGAGGACCATCGTAGAAATCCCACACCATGCGTCCTGGACCGAGCGTCATCACAGCCGTCGCTTCCACGTGATACTTAGCCAAAGCGTCTTTTAAGGGACCGGCGAGATCGGGCGGCGCCATGCCAACGTGGACCTGGCACGTAGGCAGTCCGAAGGCATGAACTTTAGCGATAGCTTCCTCCGGCGTAGTCTTACCGACAACGCCTATAGTTACGCCGAGTCGCGGTTTGCCGCTAGCGGCTCGGGTTTGCGGAGGAATTGCCGCGGCTGCGGCAATCGTGGTTTCCAGGAAACCCCGGCGATGCAACACACTCATAGTGTCCGTTATTATCCTTCGTTACGATCAAGGCTTCCAAATCCGGCCTGCAACGAAGGAACTTGAGGCCGGCGTCGCGGCCGAGCACGCTGATGGCAGTGGCGGCAGCATCGGAATCGATACCGTGTTTGGCGATTACTGTGACGGTGGTGTCCACGCTCAAACCGATCCCCGTTTTTGGATCGAGAATGTGCGAATATCGCTTGCCTCCGGCATCGAGGTGCTGCTCCGAGCTGCCCGATGTGGAGACCGCGGCATGAGTAAGCAACAAAGGATTTGCTAGCGCGTCGAGCCCGATTTTCCAGCCGGATTCGCCGGGCGGAGCGTTGCTGAAGGCCAGATCACCGCTGGCGGCCACCAGCGCGCTGCGGATGCCGAATTTTGTCAGCGCGGCTAAGGCCTGGTCCGCCGCGTAGCCCTTCGCGATCCCGCCTACATCGAGTTGCATGTCCGGCAAATCGAGCTGGATCGTATGGCGGGCGGAATCGACGTGCAGCTTGCGATAGCCGCAGCGCCGACGAGCGGATTCAATGGCCGTCTTGTCCGGCGGCTGATGCGACTTACGCGCTTCGCGCCAGAGGTGCGTAAGAGGCCCGCAGGTGATATCGAACGCGCCGTTCGTTTCTCGGGCGAGCCGCTGTGAGGCGGCAGCGACTTGAAGAAGATCGTCGCTCACGGGCACGGGATGGTCTATGGCTTCGCGGCAGACGCGGTTTAATTCGCTATCGGGGCGATAGTCGGAGAGCGCGGCGTCGATCTGCGCGATGCGGTCGAAACCGGCGCGGAATGCGGTTCGCGCCTGCGCCTCATCGCGCGCATATAACTCAATACGTATTAGTGTGCCCATGTGGGGCTCGACGGCTTCGTAGCGCTGAGTGATTGGCGGGTTGCCAACCCGCCGCAGGCTGCCAGCCTGCCCCACAATGCAGCAGCAGGCTGCAATCGCTACTGCTCGTCGTGCTCTACGCCGTTGTTCCAATACTTGTACATTTCCTCGGCGGAAGGAACTTTGGCCGGGCGGACCAGGCGGAAGCCGAGCCACTGCGCGTCGGTCAGGTACCAGATGCTTTTCGGAAGCTGCGGGTCTTGCTGCTTCCATGACGGGTCGGAGCCGACGCGCACGGCGCAAGTGACGGCGTCCGCAGGATCGTTCCACGACCCGCCGCGGGCCACTTGCGGATACGGCTGTGTTGACTTGACCCAGGGATTCGTTTGCGGCCCCGGTTTGTAAGGCGCGTAGGCATCGAGCGTCCATTCCATGACGTTGCCCAACATGTCATAGAGGCCCCAGGCGTTTGGCTTCTTCTTGCCTACGAGCGCGTACTTACCGCCACTGTTCGCCGCGTACCAGGCATAGTCACCGAGATTGGACGGACGATCTTCCGTTGTGCCGGCGCGACAGGCGTATTCCCATTCCGCTTCGGTCGGCAGGCGGTAGAATTCGCCTGTTTTAGCGCTGAGCCATTCGGCATACTTATTGGCGGCATGCTGGGTCATGCTGATGGTGGGATAGCCGTTGATGCCCATCCCGAAACTCATTTCCACGTAGGGACGAGTGGGCCTGCTCACAGCGTCCACCAGATTGTCTTTATGACCGGTCTCGCCGGCCTGGTTGGCGAACATGAACAGGCGATATTCGTCCCAGGTGACTTCGTGGGCCTGCATCGCGAAGGCGTCCAGGTGCACCTTGTGTTTCGGTTGCTCATCCGATTTCGCCGTCGATCCCATCTCAAAATCGCCCGCGGCGACTGGCACCATGTCATAGGAAACGGTGGTGTTGGGAATCGTGACTTTATAAGGCTGGGCTTCGGGCGGCTTATGCGCCAAAATGCGCGCGCGAATCTGCTCTACGTTTTGCATCTCCGCGCTCTGAGCCGCCAGCGCCAAATGCAGGACAACAGCGCCGATCATGCGGTTACACGAATTTGGTAATGCCCGGCTGCGCGCGCGGCGCGACGGGCAGGCTTC
Organism: Bryobacteraceae bacterium; assembly: GCA_025924475.1. GTDB lineage: Bacteria > Acidobacteriota > Terriglobia > Bryobacterales > Bryobacteraceae > Bog-105. The sequence goes on along the minus strand of JAICIH010000224.1, from coordinate 6,071 downwards.
CGTTCCAGTCCAGATGATCGGGGAAGATCTTTTCCTGCGAATTCATGGCCTGTTCCCAGGTAATTTGCTGGCCTGTGTAGGCGGCCATGCGGCCCATCAGCGCGAGTAGAGTGCTGGTGGCCATGCGCTTGCCGTCGTTCATCGGCTGATTCTTGCGAATCGATGCGAACAGCAGATCGTGCTCACGCTGATACATGTCGTATTTCTGTCCGCTCCAGGTCCAGTTCGTTTTGCCTTCGATGCGCGGGAAAGGACCGCGGCCAATGGTGAGCACGGAATCGGTGCCCAGGACGTAGTCGGAGTTCTCGTTATAGCAGCCCTCGATTTGGCGATTGGCCATGAAGGCGCGGAAGCCGTTCGGATAAAGGTAGTTGATTTCGAAGTGATCGTAAATGTTGCCACCTTCGGCCGGAATGACGCGCCCACCCACGCCGACGCAACTTACGGGAGGCTCGTCGTTCATGGACCAGGCGATTTTATCGACGCTGTGCACGGCCTGTTCGACGAGGCTGTCGCCGCAGAGCCAGACGAAGTTATACCAATTGCGAATCTGCCATTCCGTGTCGCTCATACCCGCGGGCCGCGCACTCGCCGGAGGCATGGGTTTCACCGGATTGGTGTAATATGTCGCGTAGTAAGAAACCAACCGGCCCAGAGCTCCGCTATGCATCTGCTGAAACGTGTCCTGAATCATGTTGCTATAGCGCCAGCAGAACCCGGCAACCAACGAGAGCTTCTTCTGCCTCGCTTTCTCCGTCGTCTCCAATACCCAACGAACGCCGGGCGCATCGGTGGCGATAGGCTTTTCGCAGAAGACATGCTTATTGGCGTCGATGCAGGCGGCGAGCTGGGTCGGCCGAAATCCTGGCGGAGTCGTAAGAATGACGATATCGACGCCGCTATCGATCACCTTTTTATAGGCGTCGAGGCCTAAGAACTGGCGCGCCGGCTCGACCTTCACTCTCGACTCAATATTCGAATGAGCTTTCAAGGTCCGGAGGGATTTGTCGATTTGCGCCTGATCGATATCGGCAACCGCGGTCAGCTCGGCGTAATCGTCGGCGTGAAGCGCCTGAGAAGCCGCACCGGTTCCACGGCCGCCACAGCCCACTAGTCCCACTTTGATCGCATTCGTTATGCTTTGGGTGGACACAATGGCGGGAAAGCCGACCACGAGCGCGCCAGCCGTTCCCCGGATGAAAGTGCGCCGGTCGGGAACCAATTTGTCGATTTTCATGTTCTTCTTCAGTCTACTGCGGTACAAATACTAGATGAATCGCCGAGCCTTCCTCGAGTCTGCGCTGGCGTTTGCCGCAGTACCGGCAGTACCTAGCCGTCTATCCATTCACACGTCGGTCGAATACAGTATGTTGCCGAAAACGGCATCGATTTCGGAGCGATTTCAGATCGCCAAGGACGCCGGTTTTGAACGCATCGAGTGCCCAACCACGCCGGACGAAGCCGAAGCGCAGAAGATGAAAGACGCAGCAGCGGCCGCAGGCATCCAGATCCATTCCGTGATGAATATGGCTCATTGGAAGTATCCGCTTTCCTCGGCCGATCCGGCGGTCGTCGAGAAAAGCCTGGAGGGCGCGCGGGTCTCACTGCACAATGCGAAGCTGTGGGGCGCGGATACGATTCTGCTGGTACCGGCTGTGGTCAATGCGGAAACCTCCTATCGGGACGCCTATACACGATCGCAGGAGAACATTCGCAAACTGATACCGCTGGCCGAAGAATTGAAGGTCGTCATCGCGATCGAGGAAGTCTGGAACAAGTTTCTTTTGAGCCCGCTGGAGTTCGCCCGGTACGTCGATGAATTTCAGAGCCCTTGGATACGGGCATACTTCGACGTTGGCAACGTGGTCCTGTACGGGTACCCGCAGGACTGGATACGGACGTTAGGGCCGCGTATCGCGAAGCTGCACATCAAAGATTTTTCGTGGCGGAAGATGGTGGCCAAGTGGGTAAATCTCGGCGAGGGCGATATTGATTGGCACGCTATTTATTCGGCTTTGAACGATATCGGATATAAGGGAACCGCGACCGTAGAACTTGAGCACGGAGATGCCGCATACTTGAAAGACGTTTGCCGGCGATTGAATGCGATTCTGGAGAATCGGCTGGATTCGGGAATGAGCAAAGCGGGTTGACAACCCGCTGCAGGCCAGCCTGCCCCACACAAAGAAATAGGTTAGCGGTTGGATAAATCGCGGATCAGGATGTCGCGGAATTTCATGTTGCCGCGGCCGCCCGCGTGCAATTGGAGCGCGATTGGACCATCGAAGGATTTGGGTTTGGGGTCGGTGAAATCGACCATTTGCACGCCATTGAGACGCGCGCGATAACGGTTGCCGATCACTTCCAGAAGATATTCGTTCCATTCGCCGGTACGCACTACGGTTTCGTTCTCCGGCGCGGGCCAGACGATCCAGTTCCGTCCATCGCCATACAGGCCGGCCGTGTGCTTGCCGATGGTGCAGTCTACTTCGAATTGAAGCCCTTGCGTGATCTCGGCGGTACCCGGCTTAAACGCGGTGTGGAAGAATACGCCGCTATTGCCATCGCCTTCACAGCGGAACTTGAGCGAGAGCTGAAAATCTTTGTAGGACTTTTCAGTCTGCAGATAACCGTAATCTTTCGTCAGGCCGCGGCCGTGAATCACGCCGTCTTCGACGGTCCAGCTTTCGTTACCGATTTTCGTCCAGCCCGTGAGATCCTGGCCATTGAACAAGGAGACCCAGTCTTCGCCCGGCGCTTTCTTTTTCGCGGCGTTCTGTGAGAGCGCGGCGGTGGCGAAGAGACAGACTGAAAGAGCGGCAATAAAACAGTGATTGCGTTTCATTGGTCAAATATTACACTGCTGCTCGCCATGATGGCCGGAATGGCATTTCAATTTTCGGATGTGGCGCAGACTTCGGGCGTTTCCTTTGTGCTGGAAAACAATCCCACGCCGAAAAAGTTCATGATCGAAACCATGCCGGGCGGGATTGCCGTTTTCGATTACAACAGCGACGGATTGCCCGATATTTATTTCACAAACGGCGCCGATGTTCCTTTGCTCGAGAAGAAATCTTCGAAGTTCTGGAACCGGCTGTATCGCAATGACGGGCACTTTCATTTCACGGACGTGACGGAAAGCGCCGGGGTAGCGGCGAAAGGCTATTCGATGGGCGCGGCGGCGGGCGATTACGACAACGACGGGCATCCGGATCTTTTCGTGGCGGGTGTGAATCGCAACATTTTGTATCGCAATCGCGGCGACGGCACGTTCGAGGACGTTACAGCGAAGGCGGGCATTCAGGACGATCATTGGGGGGTGGCTGCCGGATGGTTCGACTACGACAACGACGGCAAGCTCGATCTGCTAATAGTGCATTACTCGGACACTCCGCTGCAGGACCGCTTTTGCGGCAATCGCGAGAAGAATCTCCGAATCTATTGCCACCCAAAGTACTTCAACCCGCTACCCTCGACGCTGTATCACAATCGCGGCGACGGCACGTTCGAGGATGTCTCTAAGCAGTCGGGCATTGCGAAATATGCGGGACGAGGCATGAGCGTCGCATTTGCCGACTACGATGGCGATGGGCTGATGGACATATTCGTCACGAATGACAATATGCCGAATTTTCTCTTTCACAACCTCGGCAAGGGCAAGTTCGAAGAGACGGCGCTGCTGGCTGGTGTGGCGCTGCCGGACCGCGGGCAGCCGGTCTCGAGCATGGGCGCCGATTTTCGGGACTACGACAATGACGGGTTACCGGATATTGCCGTGACCGCCCTGGCAGGTGAGACTTTTCCACTCTTTCGCAACAATGGGCAAGGCCTGTTCAACGATGCGACGTACGCAACCAAGATCGGGCCGTTGAGCAATGGGCACAGCGGCTGGGGGGATATGTTCGTCGATCTCGATAACGACGGCTGGAAGGATCTTTTCACGGCTAATTCGCATGTAAACGACCGGATCGAGGCGTTCGAATCGCACGCCTACAAAGAAGCCAACAGCGCGTTTCGGAACCTGGCGGGGAAATTCACCGATGAGACGCCGGCCACGATGAAGGCCGTTCGCAGGGCGCATCGCGGGGCGGCATTTGGCGATTTCGATGTTGATGGACGGATGGACCTGGTTGTCTCGTCGCTCGGCGAGGCGGCCGAGCTGTGGAGAAATACGACGGCAAACGCCGGCCACTGGGTTGCGTTTCGGCTGAAAGGCACGCGCAGCAATCGCGACGGCATTGGGGCGCGGATTCGCGTGGGGAAGCAATGGAACGAGATGACCAGCGCGGTAAGTTATGCGTCATCGAGCTTGGTTCCGGTGTATTTTGGCGTGGGCCAGGCGCATGAGTTGGACGCGGTGGAGATTCGCTGGCCGAGCGGACGGGTGCAGCAACTGCATCACGTGCCGGTGAATCGCATTGTGGACGTCAGCGAGCCTTGATGCGTTGGTACTCCTGCATCATGGTTTTCGCGAGCGCAGGCTGGCCGGTGGCCTGATAGGCGCGAGCGAGCTGATAATGCAAGCTGCCGTCCTTATCGAGAGAGAGGGCGGTTTTCAGATGCGGGATCGCCTTTTGGTTCTGGCCTAACCGGCTGTAGCATAAGCCAAGCGATGCGTGCGCCGGAAGAAGTTTCGGGTCCAGACGCAAAGCTTTTTCGAGATACGGAATAGCGGGCTCGATCTGCTCGGTTTCGAGAAGGCTGTCGCCCACGAAAAAATTCAGGTTAGCGGAATCGGGCTCGGCATTCAGGAATTGCCGCAGTTCCGGGAGGACGGCTTTGAAATCGTGGCTTTGGTAGAGAGCGGTGGCGAGCTGATGTTGGGCATCGCGATCGTTTGGCGAGAATTTTAAAACAACACGCCATTCGTCGACAGCCTGGCGAAATTGCCCTTGATCGCTCATAATCTGGGCCTTCACGCGATGCAATTCGGGAGACTCGGGAAGTTTGCCTAACGCGGCGAAGGATTGCTCCGCGAGCTCGTTATAGGCGCGCGCGAGCCAGTAGAGGCCCTCAGGGTTGTTTTTGGTTTGGGCGGTTTTGACGACTTCCTCAAAGCGTCCGGCGTCGAAATCGCATTCGAGTTTTTCGGAAGCGCAATTGAGCGGGCCGAGTTTTTGTTCGGCCGCGCGGGCGACGGCGGCTTCGGTTGGCTTGCCTTGAGCATCGTAGATTTCGGCGCTCTTGCGATGCACACCGCGCATGCCTGGCATGCGCTTAGAGGCTTCTGTAAAGGCGTATAGAGCGGCAGTGTACTGGTGGTCTTGCGCTTTTACCTCACCGAGCAGCGCGAGAACATAGGCGGACTCGGGGGCGATTTTCAGAAGCTTTTCGAAGGCTTGCTGGGAGAGCGCAGCGTCGCGCTGGCCACGTTCATAGAGAGCTTGCGGATTAATTTGTGCCGCGGCGAGGGCGAGGAAACACAACCACATCGAGGGAATACGGGCCCTTGCGGGTCTTTCGGGATTGTAGCAAGTGGGGGAGCGCTGGTATTTCCTGTTACGATTTGGATATGAGCGCCAAACTGAGACGTTGCTGGAGGCCTTTGAGCACCTTCCAGAGGAGGAGAAGAGGACTTTCACGCTGGAAGTTCTGCGCCGCTCGCTTCCTTTCGCTTCCGGTCCACTCGCAGACGAGGATATCGGGGCGGCTTCGGCGGCGTTGTTTCAGTCCCTTGACGAAGATGAGGCGTTCGCTGATCACTGTCGTGCCACACACTACGAGCTTGCGTGGGTCTTCTTTTGAGATTTCCGTGCAAGCCGGCTTTTGAGGACAAGAGTCGAGACGAGTCTCGACGCGGCACGCACGAGTGCGCGCGCTACAAGGACTGCATTGCACAGCTAGTTGCGTAAGGGGCGAACCTTGGGAGGCCCGCCCCTTTTGGATAACTAGAACGTCAGGCGGAGGCCGAAGCGGAACTGGCGCTCAAGACTTACCGCCGTACTGTTGTTCGATAGCGTGCTCGTGATCTGCATAAATGTTCCGCTGCTTGCGCTGGCAGACGGGTTCGGGAACTTGGGAGTGTTCGTGATGTTGAAGCAGTCCGTGCGGAATTCCAGCTTTACACGTTC
>JAICIH010000223.1 GCA_025924475.1 Bryobacteraceae bacterium | reverse complement strand
GCAAAAAGAACCGCGCACGTAAGTAAGCGGGCAACGCAAGCGCGGCTGTCTGTTCCCAATTTTTTTACCGCACGTCAGTAAGCGGCTGGCTCTTCCACCGGGACGTGGCCGTTCTGATCGGTAGCGCGCATCTCGCACGTGCAGCAATCGCTGCAGCGATGGCAGCGCTCACAGAGATGATTGGCGCAGGCGTCTTTGGTGCAGTAAACACAAATCTTCTCCGATGCGTCACCGCAGATGGAACAAACGAAGGTGCTGGTCTCCATTTAATACTTAATGCTTTCTGGATCGTGTGGAAGGCGCCGGCTGCCTGCTGATTATGCCGCGGCACCGCTGCGCCTCTTCATCGGCTACCCGGAAGTTCTGTTCCTGGGTTTTGGCTAAATCCTGTATGTAATCGCGGAAGCGCTCCCGCCTGGTGAAACTGCGCGCCACGAGCGAATTGAGCTGATCCGCCGCATGTCTATCTCCATAACGAAGCGCCCCTTCGCCGAGCGACCGCGCCGTGACCTCTAGCGCTTCCAGACGGAAATAGTTATCGAGCGCCAGCGGCAGGCTTTCCGTTTTTTGCGCCAGCAGCTTCGAGGAAATGATCACATCGTTCAATTGCCTCTGCCCCATTTGTAACTGCTGCACGTAGGCATTGGACGCGCCTTTTTTGGCGTACCATTCCTGCGGATTGAGGCTTGCTAACACGGACTTAAGTTTCTCGTTATCCGCCATCAAGTCGTCGAGAATTTTACGTACGCCCCAGGGAGCGTCCATACCGCTCGGAGCCGGCGCCGGCTGCTGCGCAAAACAAAAAGTTGCGGCCAAATTGGACATCGAAAGAATCAATAGCCTTGCCGCTATGCGCATCCGCCTTCATTGTAACGGCTTGACCAGGGCCATGAATTGATTGCCTTCAATCGGTTCACCGTCATGCGAGGAGTGACCCGGCGTCACGGCGGTCCATAAATCGTGCAGCGGCTTCACCGTATAGCGATACAGCGAGCCACGATCTACGCGCCGCGAAATCTCCTCGTCCCTTTGCACCAAGATCGCGTCAACTGCCCGCACAATAGCCGGCTCGCCGCTCGGCAGCTTGCTATGGCGCACGCGCACTTCACCCTCCAGCACATCGATACGCACATTGTCATCTTCGTCCACCGCAATCGAAATGGTCGAAGTCTGCAGCGCCGTGACAATCGCGGATGGCGTGTAAACCCTCTGCTGCAGCTGCCCCGGCGAAGGCACCAGGTGAATTCTCACGCGCCCGGACACCACGTCCAGCAGATCGCCGGCGCTCGCCACGTTCTGCCGGAAAATCACCTTCGAATTACTGAACAGATCGAAATTACTGCCGCCGTCGACAACAAAATGTGCGTAACCGTCGCCTCCCGTGGTGATCACCTGCCGCACTGGAATACGCTCGCCGCTGCTCAACGCCCAGGGCCGCGCGTCGCGCGTGCGGTTGACCGCTCCTGTGACCGATGTAGCGCGCGCGTCGTTCACGCTCGTCAATTGGGTTTGCGCACCGAATGCCGACACTACCGCGGCGGTGAGTGCAACCAAGGTCAGACGCATGCTAAATCCGGACTGGCCTTCTCATTGTTCCATGCGCTAGACAGGAAATGGCAGCTCTATCTCGAGAAAACTGCCCGGCGTCATCGAGTTCACTGCCTGTGCAATTTTCGCTACATGCAAGCGCACGACGGGCCAGCGGGGCGTACTCAACACGAGTATGGCTATTTTGCGCCCTACTAAATTCTGTTGATACCGGATGTTTTTGTCCGCCGTAACGAAAACTTCAAAGCCCGCCCTCTCCGCTTCTGCCAACAAGTCGCCGTTCGAAAGCCGGTCCCATCCTCGATGTCTAGCCTCTGTAACGCCATGGCCAATTAGAAACGGCAAAAGAGGTGCGGGCACGCTGTGGTCAAACAGGATGTGCATCGCAAGCAGGCGCCATCTGGACAGGGGCCGGAGCATCAAGGCTGCGTGCAGCGAATTCGAGAACGTCGATTACGCGCTCTTTGGGGATATGAAACCATTGCACAATCTCATCGATGGTAGCTCCCGCTTCAAGGTTTTCGAACACTGCGGAAACCGGCATACGCGTATCGCGAAACACCCAGGCGCCGCTTAGCCTACCTGGCACACTTTCCACAGCGGGGCATTGAGACCAGTCGAGAGTGGCCATACCTTCATGGTAAGCGAACAAACGTGATTAGCATTCCGAACGATCTCAAGAAGTGCTTTTTACAAACGCCTCGGTCTTGACCACACCGGCGCCTTCGCGAATCGTGATCAGCCGGTCGGCCGGCGCTTTCGCCACCCGCTCGATTGCGCCATTGGGCCAGCGTATTTCCAGATCCGCTTCCTTCACCGCGCCCAAACCAAAGTGGAGCCGGAAATCGTTCACCGAATAGAAACTCGCCTGGCTCAATACTTCCTGCGCCTGCACCTTGCCGCCGTAACGCGCGGTCACGCGAGCACCAATAGCGCTGCGGTTCGATTTCGTCCCGATCAGCTTCACTTTGATCGAGTGATTGCCCGGTTTCATATCATTCCGCAGCAGCGAGGGCGGCTCGTTCAGGTTCATGATGAGCACGTCCAGATCGCCGTCATTATCGAAGTCGCCGAAGGCGCAGCCGCGGCTTGCATGCGGCGCCGCAATTCCCGGACCGGCCAGATCCAAAAGCTCCTCGAATTTCCCGTTGCGCAGATTGCGAAATACGATGCGCTGGCTTTTGAACGGGTAGTTCGGCATGGCCTTCTCAATTTCGGGATAGACGCTGCCGGTGACCCAAAACAGGTCCGGATATCCGTCGTTATCGATATCGAACATGCCCGCTCCCCAACTGATGTAGCGGGTTTCGACGCCTAGACCCGAGGAATTGGTCACATCTTCAAACCCGCCCTTGCCATCGTTGCGATAAAGGACAGCCGTATCATCGGCGAAGTGTGTCTTCAGAATGTCCAGGCTGCCATCCAGGTTGAAATCTCCGATCCCGAGGCCCATGCCCGCCTGCTCCATGCCGTCTTCGTTTAGCGCGACGCCGTTCTCGAGTCCTACATCGGTGAAGGTGCCGTTGTGGTTGTTCTTCAATAGAAAACTCGGCGTGGAGTCGCACGCGATATAAATGTCGGGCCAACCGTCGTTATCGTAATCGGCGGGCGCGATGGTCATGCAGTAACTGCCTTTGATTGCCGCCACGCCGGACTTCTCGCTGACGTCGGTAAAGGTGCCGTCTCCGTTGTTGTGATACAACGACACACCGCCCGGCGGCAGCCCGCGCGGCCCGCAATTCACTGGGATGCCTTTCCAATTGCAAAAACCGCTGTCCCCCGGCTTCGGGATACGCGCCAGGTCCAGCTCGAGGTAGTTCGCAACAACCAGATCCAGCTTCCCGTCGCGATCGTAATCGACAAATGCGCAGCCCGAGCTCCATTTCTTCGGGGCATGCGCGAACCCCGCCCTTTCGCTGACATCGGTAAAGGTTCCGTCGCCGTTGTTGCGATACAGAACGTTCTGGCCCCAATAGGTGATGAAGAGGTCTTCGAAGCCGTCGTTATTGAAATCGCCGACGGTTACCGCGCCCGCCCATCCCGTCTTCCGTAAACCGGCCTTCTCCGTCACCTCGGTAAAAGTGCCGTCGCGATTGTTCTTATAGAGCCGGTTGGTGGCTCCTTCCGGTGCGCCCTCGAGCCGCGTGCCGTCCAGCAGAAAAATATCCAGCCAGCCGTCGTTGTCGTAATCGAAAAAAGCGCAGCCGCAGCCGACGGTTTCGATGATGTATGTTTTCTTGTCTGGCGCGCCATAGATCAGTGGCGCACGCAAGCCGGCTTGCTCGGCAATATCCACGAAATTTGCATCAAAGGGCAGCCCGGAAGGCTTACCGCGCGGCTGCGCCTTCACGCCGCGCGATGATACGCCTTGCGCAAAAGCCCTCGCCGCCGGAGCCCCGAGAAGGCTCAACAAGGCTCTCCTGCTCACTCCCCCGCGTTTCACACTGTGCAGTGTAGCAGCGTGTGGGAGCATCGAAACATGTCGCGAATTCCGCAAGCGGTCGACCGCCGCGCCAGCGCCGCGGGACTCCGCACGGTAGCCGTCTTCGAGGCGTCCAAAGGCGTCGCCGTGGTCGTGCTTGCCATTATATTGATCGCCGTGCGCGGACAAATCGAAGACTACACCGAGGATTTTCTCTTCGCTCTACACCTCGCTCCCGACCGCCGCTTCGCGCGCTGGATCATGGATGCGGCCACGAAATTAAGCGACGCGCACGCCTGGACCGTCTTCCTGGCCGGCGCGACCTATTCCACGGTGCGCTTCGTCGAAGCCTGGGGTCTCTGGCACTTCCGCGTATGGGCCGAGTGGTTCGCGCTATTGTCCGGAACGCTTTATCTGCCTTGGGAAATTCTAAAAGTGGCGGAACGAGCGAGCTGGGAGCGAGTCGGCATTCTGGTTATCAATATCGCGATCATCCTTTATATGCTCGTCATCCGCGTGCGCGACGCTCGCTCGCGCGAGAACGGCGAAGGTGCGCGACATGAAAGTGGTAAGTGATCGAACATCCGGACTGAGCCGCGACCACAGGGAGCGGTGGAATCTGAACCAATCGCGCTGAAGTGACCTATTTGATTACCTTTGTGTGTTATGGCTGCCATTTGCACGGCCATGTCTCAGGCTCGGTCGATCGGCGACATAACCTGCCAGGCAGTCGGCCGCTAGAAGCCGATCCCCAGCGGGTTTCCAGCGAGCTACAACGGATGGATCAGCCGCCGTATGAGTTAGACGCAAGGCGTCGCGGAGTAGTACTTGCTGGGTTGCGCGATCGCAGCCAACAACAGCAATGGAGGCTCCTGGCTGCGCACGTGCGCACCAATCACGTCCACTTGGTGATCGAAGGGGAGGCTAGACCCGAGCGGATGATGAACGACCTGAAAGCCTACGCAAGCCGCTGTCTCAACCAGACGGGCTGGGATCCACCTGCTCGCAAACGTTGGGCCAGGCACGGAAGTACGCGATGGCTATGGAAACCCGAGCATGTATCGGCTGCTATTCGCTACGTTGTCGATGAGCAGGGTGAGGCAATGGCCGTTTTCGAGAGCGCTGAAGCTTGATTCTTGACCGCTCCCTGTGGTCGCGGCTCGGTGCTCATAGCACGTTCTCTCACTTTTATGACGCACACCGCCAAGCAGAAGACCAGCCTCTTCACTCGACCCGTATCGTCTCGATCATCCGCGCAAACGTAGGCCGCATCTTTTCGAAATCCGGCGTGGGCGCCACAAAAACGAAATAGCGCAGCGAGCCATCCCGGCTCGGAAACGCCACAATCCAATCGTGCTCGCCTTTTCCGTTATTGGCGGAGGGATTGTTGCACTCCACACTGCGTCCGGCGCCCCCTCCCGCGGTGCCATGAGTTTTCGAATCCACTGTAAGACCAGGGTTGTCCCGCCGAATGTCCGCAACCAGCGCATCGAGCCCCGCGGAGATGTCCGCCGCCCCTTGCGCCTGATATCGATCCGTCAGCATCCCGTAGACCACTCCGCCCGCGCCGCCGGCCGCCGAACGGGTAATTCCTCCAGCCGGCCCGATCATGGCGGACGTCTCGTTTCCATATCCCTGCCAGTTACTCGGGATTTCGATAGAGAAACCGCTTCCCCGAAACGCCTTCCAACCGCTCGGCGCGCTCAAGTCCACTTGCCCCGCGCCGCCGCTTTGCGCCACGGCCTGATTTACACCCGCTCCCACGGTCTGGTTCGGACTCTGCTTTTTCCAGACTCCGGAGGAAACTTCCTTCGCCGTGTACGCATGCATGCCACCGACCTGCTGGTGAATCTTAGCGAACGCCGGGCTTGTGGTCACATAATTCGCTTTGGGCACGAACGAAGCGATTTCCTTATCCACATATTCGGTACGATTGCCCGGATTCGGATGGTCGCTCATGAACTGCGCCCCGCCCTCGCCGTACTTGGCCTGGATCGTCTCGAAGAACTGCGACATCCCGTGTGGATCGTAGCCCGCGTCGTACAGGATTCCCACCCCCATCAGGTCCGCTTCCTTTTCCGCGCCGCGCGACATTTTCAAGAAGCCCAGCCCTGCCGTCAAGCCAATGCCCTGTTGCGCCAGTGATCCCGCCGCGCCGCCCAGCAGCACGCCCGCGGCAATCTGGCCCAAGCCCGCAATCAGCCCCACTTTCTGCTGCTTCTGCGCGTTGCAAACCGAATGCTGCAGGACAACGTGCGAAATCTCATGCGCCATCACGCCCGCCAACTGCGCCTCATTCGCGGCGGCCTGAATCGTTCCCAGGTTCACGAAAATCGTTCCACCCGGCAGTGCAAACGCATTGATCTCCGCTACGTTCGCAACGTGAAAATTGTACGGCCACTTTTGTCCAGGAGCCTGCGCCGCCAGCTTCGCACCGAGTTGCTGAATGTATTTCGTTACCGGGTTCGAATCCGGAAGCACGGGCATTTCGGCATATACTTGCTTGACTGCCTTTTGTCCGAGCTCAATCTGCTGTTCCGACGAAAAGTTATTCTTGCAAGGCGCAATTTCTACTCGTCCATAGCTCACCTGAGAAACGAGCAGAAGCGCGAGAAGCGATAACAGGCTTCGCATGGGCACCCCCTCTTATTGGACCACCGGCAGCCATACCGCGCTGGCGTCGCCGCCCGACCGGAAAATGGACTGCGTCGCCTTCACATAATCGCCCGGCTTCGCAAAGAAGATATTCGGGACGTAGCTCTGCGGGTTCCGGTCATACAGCGGAAACCAGCTCGATTGAATCTGCACCATAATCCGGTGCCCCGGAAGGAACACGTGATTGACGGTCGGTAGCGTAAACCGGTAGCGCTGGACTTTGCCGGCCGGAATGGCGGAAGGATGCTCGAAGCTCTCGCGATAGCGTCCGCGGAAAATATCCATCGCGATCGCCAATTCGTAACCGCCCATTTCCGGTTGGCTCGGAACTTCGTCCGGATACACGTCGATCAATTTCACGACCCAGTCGGCGTCCGTGCCGGTCGTTGCGGCGAACAGGTCCGCTACCGGTGCGCCGCCAAGATGCACCGGCTCGGTGAGCACCGATGTTTGATACGTCAATACGTCCGTGCGGTCGGCGGCCGCGCGTTGGTCGGTAACCAACCACCAGTGCCAACGTTGGGAATCGGAAAAGCGCACCGGGCGCGTTAAATATGGCACCGGCTTGGCCGGATCGGAAACATAGCTATCGGACCCGTCTTCGCTTGTGGGCTTTTCGAACCCCAACCCGAAATTCGCCTCTAGATACAGCGGTTTCAATGGCGCCGTACATCCGCGCTCGCACGCGAGCGGCCAGTTTTCGAAGCGGTCCCAATGATTCTCGCCGGTGTTGTAGATGAACGCGTGCGGCGTTGTGGTTTTGGAGGATGAGGACTCGGTTTTCAGATAGCGATCGAAGAACGGCTTCAATACATCGCGGCGAAATTGCAATGCAGTGTCCCCGTCCCATCGCAATGGACCCAAAGAATATCCGTCGTAGTTCACCTGGCTGTGCCGCCACGGCCCCATGACCAGATAATTATGATCCGCCTGCCCCTTGGTCTTTAACGCCAGGTAACAATGAATGGCGCCCCACATGTCCTCCTGATCCCAAAGCCCTTGGATCCACATCGTCGGCACTTGTGAGGGCCGCTCCGCCACCAGCTTGTCGAGGGCCTGGCCTTGCCAGAATGCATCGTAGGCGGGATGATTCATCATGTCCTGCGCCCAAGGCAGTTGATTCAACCCATGCGCCTCGGCGTAATTGCCGGCCGATCCCGCGCGCCGGAACGTTTCGTAATCGTCATAAGCGCCGCGCGCCACCGGCTCTCCTTCGCCTCGCTTGGTGGTCTGCGCGGACGTGTAGTCGAAATTCGGCTGGCGAAACGCGCCGTAATGAAACCAGTCGTCGCCCATCCATCCATCGACCATGGGACTCTCCGGAGCCGCCACCTTCAGCGCCGGATGCGGCCCGAGCAGCGCCATGACGACCGTGAAGCCTTCGTACGACGAGCCGATCATTCCCACGCGGCCATTCGATTCCGGCGTATTCTTCACCAGCCAATCGATCGTGTCGTAAGCATCTGTCACATGGTCCGTACTGGTCTTATTCAATGGCCCGCGTACGGGCTTCGTCATGTTGTATTCGCCCTCCGAACCATATTTGCCGCGCACGTCCTGGAACACGCGGATATAGCCGTCGCGTACGAAAACTTCATCGCCCTCCGGCAGAGTCGCCAGCATATGAGGGCTGTTGTTGCGCGCCGCTCGTTTCGTAGCGTTATACGGAGTGCGTGTCAGCAAAATCGGCGCATTGTTCGCCCCTTTGGGCACAACGATGACAGTGTGTAGCTTGACTCCATCGCGCATCGGGATCATCACGTCGCGCTTGACGTAGTCATAACTCGCCGTCGGCGCGACGAAGTTTTTGGGAATATCGCTTTGCGCGGCGGCAAATGCGATTGCCAGTAACCCTGTTGCTCCAATGATCCACGTGCTGCCAAACCTCATATTTGTCACTTTAGAACGGAGGGAGCGCAAAGGGCGTGGATGCACGCCGCCAGACAAAGAACGGACTCATTGACTCTTTGGGCGGCGCGCTTAATATCGCGCCCGTTTTGCGCGTGTTCCTCAAAAGCGCAAAGGGCGCGGATGCACACCGCCAGACAAAGAAGATAACTTTCCGGTAAGACCGAAGCTCCAGGCGGCTGACGCGATGCTGTTGTTCTAACTTTTTGAAAAAGTGCGCTTTCCTACAAGGGCTAACTATCACCTATCCTGAACCTGGGACTTCCGGCTCGGGTAATTATGGATTTTTGGAGTAGTATTTCCATGCATTACCGCGAATAACCTAACGCTATCAAACATTTATGTGGTTTTCCCTACTATGGAAATCCGCGTGCAGCATGACGGCTCATTTCGATTCGAGCAATACTTGGGGGCTCAAGAATGTCGTCACTCTCTGGATTTCAAAAACTGCCTTTTCGCGCAATAACACTCACAGCGGTCCTGTTCATGACCGCTTACCCGGCGTTGTCACAAGGCCTCACTGGTGGAATTACGGGGACCGTAACCGATCCATCGGGCGCTGCGATAGCGAACGCCAGCGTCACCGCTAAAAACGTCGGGACCAACGCCGAAGTGAAAGCTCAAACCAACGCTAGCGGCACCTACCGAATCGTTGGCCTGGTTCCAGGCGACTACACGATAACAGTGGAAGACCCGGGATTCCGGAAAGCGACTACGCCGCCCCAGGAAATTGACGTTTCGAGTACACGAACAATTGACGTGGCTCTGGAAATCGGCCAACCGAGCGAAGTAGTAACCGTGAACGAGGCGGCTGCCCTTCTGAATGCGGACGATGCGCAGCTAGGCAAAACTTTGCGCAACATTCCCAATCTTCCAATCCTGTCCGGCAATGGCGGACGAAATCCGCTGCAGTTGGTCGGCCTGCAGCCTGGCGTAACCATGGCTACCTCGTCCACCAATTCGCTTGGACCGTTCTCTTTGAATGGCGGCAGGACGCAGTCGAACAATTACATTCTGGATGGTGGCGACTCCAACGACCTTGCCATCAATATTCCCGACTCCGTTCAACAGTTGTCGCCCGACGCCATCGCCGAATTTCGCGTGGTAACGGGAGCGATGAAGGCCGAATACGGCCGCAACGGCGGTGGAACCATCGAAATTGTTACTAAGTCAGGCGCCAACGAATTCCACGGCGTTCTATCGGAGACCCTGCGCAATAAGGTTTTGAACTCCGTTCCGTTTTTCCAAAACAGCACGCCCGGCCCGGTGGATACATTCGCAAACGGACTACCGAGAAAGCCCGATTATAAGTCGAACGATTTCGATGCCGCCCTCGGTGGACGAATTATCCGCGACAGGACGTTCTTTTTTATCTCGTACCTGGGATTCCGCCGCGTGCAAGGCGTGGCCCGAAGCGCCACGGTGCCGACCGACCAGGAACGCGCCTTGGTCAACCAGTTCGGCGTGCCCGCCGCGAAAAACATTCTGGCTCTGGTTCCTTCGGCCTCGTCAGGAAATACTCTCTTTGTATCGCCTTCTAACTCGCTCAGCCGCGACCAGGGAAGCGCCAAGATAGACCAGGTCATCTCGTCCAAAAACACCTTGAGCGGCAGTT
>JAICIH010000222.1 GCA_025924475.1 Bryobacteraceae bacterium | reverse complement strand
TACATTCGTAAGTACGTCGACCGATTCGTCGGGAATGGAGCCATCGCCTTTGGGTCCAATGTTCAAAAGATAGTTACCATACCCGCGGGCGCAGGTGACCAGATTCCGGGTAATCGTCTTCGGAGACTTCCAGTCGTCGTCGGCCGCCTGATAGCCCCAGCTATCGTTCATGGTCATGCACGCTTCCCAGGGTTCGGCGAAAGCCTGAATGTGCTGTTCCGGCGTGGTGAAATCTTCGGGGATCTTGGCGCGATTATTGATAAGAATGTCGGGTTGAAGCTGGCGCACCATTTTGTTCATCTTGACGGATTCCCAGCCTTCGGGCGAGAGCGGCCAAGCAACGTCGTACCAGAGAATATCGAGCTTGCCGTAGTTCGTGCATAGCTCGCGGACCAGGCCGTGCGTGTAGTCGACGAACCGGCGGCGAGCCGCTTCATCGTCCGCGCAGTGGGCGCCGTCCGGATGATGCCAGTCCATCAGAGAGTAATAGAAGCCAACGTTCAGGCCTTCGCTGCGGGCCGCCTCGTAATACTCGGCGACCAGGTCGCGGCCAGCCGCCTGCTTCGGAGCGCAATAGTTGGTCAGTTTTGTATCGAAGTTGCAGAAACCTTCATGGTGTTTGGTGGTCATCACCATGTACTTCATGCCCGCCTGTTTGGCGAGTCTTGCCCAGGCGCGCGCCGCATGCGGCTTCGGGTTGAAAACCTTCGCGAGCTGCTGGTATTCGGCGACCGGAATCCCTTCCTCTTCCATCGCCCACTCATGCCTGCCGAGCACGCTATAGAGACCGAAGTGCACGAACATGCCGAAACGCGCTTCGTGCCACCACTTCATTCGGCGCTCGCGGTCGGCGACGGTCGATGTAGTCGGTCCGGCGTTCTTCTCCGGCTGCGCAAATAGAGGCGCTGGGGCAATGGACGAGATCGCGGCAGCCGCGCCGAAAGAATTTAGCAGGCCGCGCCGGGTAACGTTAACTTTGCTGGGCATTCGTTATGTTGTATCACTATCGGCGTTCCTGTGCCAGTCCGCACAACGATGTACCCGCGAATTCAGCCGCGTCGTTCACCATGCGGATGTGGCGGAATTGGCAGACGCACTGGATTAAGGCTTCAGCGCTCGCAAGGCGTGGGAGTTCAAGTCTCCGCTGCGCGCCAAGAAGTCCTGGATTCTCGGATTCAAATTCTACGGGTCAACTAAAGTTTCTGCGGACACTCATTTTCTAACGCATATTTTTTGGGAATGCGATAGAATTTCACTCGCCCAGCACCACATAGTTTTATAGCTAAGCAGGCTAACCAGCCAAGGCTCTTGCTTTGTTGTACCAGACAGCACAATGGCGGTCTGGTATAGCGGCGTGCGTTTGCACGATCGCAAAAGCACATCGTAAATCTGATTTTCGGAAAGGAAGGCGTTCGTGTCTTTGAGTTTTAAAGAGTTGATGACAGCCGTGCAGGGCTCTGCTGCGGCGTTCCGGTCCATTACAAAGCTGCAGCCCGTGGGGGGTGAAGGGGACAAGGTCTTCCCCGCTACCTATGCAGGAGGGCGATATGCCACAGAGAAGCGCCGAATTCTCGATGCAGCGCGTCAAGAAGATGCCGCGGGGCAAGAAAGAGAAGTTGATTGCGTATTGCTCGACTCAGTACAGTCCCAGAGCAATCGAGCGGAAGAGGCGCTGAAACTTGCGATTGAGCGACAAGAGATCGAGTTGCCGCTCATCGAAGTGGATTTCAAGGCGGCAAACGACAGCCTTCGGAGCCCAATCGCCAACCTGACCAGCCTGGACGTCCCTCACCGGCTGGCAGACGCCATTCTCCGTGATAGCGAACTAGCGGATGGAACGCGCTTCTCTAAATCCGAGTACGCGAAGAAGTGGGGTCGATCCAATCTTTGGAACGCGACCGCCATTTATGAGCTATGCCCAACGGCGCTCGTGTTTGGCATGTGGGGCTCGCCCGAAAAGCCAGGCGGCCTTGGTGCGAAGTTCGAGCGAGCCTTCGTATCGGAGATTGTTGCCGTCGATGTCGAACAAGTAGAAAAGCGCTACGGTTTCCGAATTGATCCACTTGGCTCAAGTAAAAACGTCCTTCTAAAGCAGAAAGACAACGGGAGCTTTGAAGTTGGCGGCGGGAAACTGAGGCCGTCGGAACTTAACCACGGGAACATCCCTTTCGACAGCTCGAATGGCGGTATTCGCTTTCGCTACGCGGAGCAGACGGTGGTGGTCTCGCTGGGCGCGTTACGTAAGTTGCGTTTCCCTATCAATGGAGAGGATTGCCCCAATGTAAATAAAGCCGGGCGCGCCGTACTCGCTGCGATCGGATTGTGCGCTGGGGTGCTCGCATCCGAGTCGGGCACGAGCTTGCGCTCGCGTTGCCATCTATGGCCGGTAGAGGAACACCAATGGGAGTTGCTAGAGAAGCCGGGCCAATTGCCGCAATCGTTCGGATTGAAGGGGAAAGAGGCTGCGCAGTTACTCAAAGATGCTGTTGATCATGCGAAAGGAGCAGGCTTGCAGTGGCTTGAAGAGAAAGTGGTCCTTAAACCTTCCATCGAACTGGTTGAATTGGTGCGCCAGAGTCAGGAGCTTGCCGCAAAGGAAAAAGGCGAGGGCGGAGCAGAATGACGGCGCTCGGAATCCGCTATTTGACGGGTAACGTCGTCGCGTCCGATGCCACGCGAGAGAAACCGGAGTGGCCGCCCCACCCCGGACGCGTGTTCATGGCGATGGCTGCGGCATATTTTGAGACCAAAGGCACATCCCAAGAGCGTGCCGCATTGGAATGGTTGGAACGGCAGCGCCCGGCGCCAGCGATATTGGCGCCTGAGGCCTATCGCCGATCATTCGTTGAAACGTATGTGCCCGTAAACGATAAGCACGGAGGCATTGTCGCGCGCACTCGGCAGGCGCGCGCATTTCCAACCGCGCGGCCTATTCGCGATTCCGCTTTTCTGCTATGGAAGCCGGATGCTCCTCCTGATATTCGTCTGGGCCTAGAGCAGATTTGTGAAAAGGTGACGCGCATCGGGCACTCTTCGACCTTGGTTCAAATGTGGCTGGCAGAGGAGAGCATTGATCTAACGGCAAATTGGGTTCCAGAAAACGTTGTGGCGGAACAGACAATGCGCGTCGTAGAATCGGGGACGCTACGACAGCTTGAGCGAGCATTCAATGGCAAGGCCATTGAGCAGTATTTCCTGTTGAGCGAGGCACTGGAGACAGCAAAGGGAAGGGAAAAAAGTAGCCTGAAGAAGGACATCGCGGAGAAATTTCCGCATGGGCAACCCGAATCGAGGCATCCTCAATTATCTCAGTGGCAAGGATACGCAAGGAGCAGCAATCGAGAGGCGAATGAAGACGCCATCTCCGGCCCATTCGACGAAAGAATCGTCATTCTCGCTAAAGACGACGGGCGTGTACTCGGGCTTGAGTCGACGCTACAGTTGACCGGCGCTCTGCGGAATGCAGCGATGAAAGCGGCGCTGGAGGGGCACTCCCCGGAATGGCTCACGGGACACGACAGTGATGGGAACCCCTCGCGTAATCCGCATATGGCGTTCTTTCCCCTGCCGTTTGTCGGAGCGGATTATGCTGATGGCCATGTTATGGGCTTAGCGCTTGCGATTCCGCGAGGGCTTCAGGCGAGTGACATACGCAATGTCATTGGTCCTTTACTGTTCAACCAGGAGAGCGGTGCGCCGAGCAATATCCACTTATGGAACCGGGATCTATGGGACTGGCGTCTGCAGCGCGAAATGCGAGAGCGCCCGCCATTGACACTGTCTGCCAAAACTTGGATCGGTCCGGGCCGCGTGTGGGCGAGCGTGACACCTGTAGTGCTGCATCACTATCCAAAAAGGAATCGCGAAGAGGATGTAGAACGCATTGTGCGCGAGGCGTTTCGCTCGGCTTTGCTTCCCGAACCCGAGAGAATTTCCACGAGCCCCGTTTCCGTCTTTAAGGGCGCGGGGCATGCGAGATCGATGCCCGAGTTTACTGAAGGCGGGCAAAATCTGTGCCGGTACCAAACACACTTGAAAGTGGAGTTTTCGAATCCCGTCGTAGGACCAATCCTTGTGGGGCGCGGGCGTTTTCGCGGATACGGTTTGTTCCGCCCGATTAGTTGGAGAGAGGAGGCCAGCCGTGAACCTCATTCAGCCTGACGATTTCCGCCAGTTCTTCTTCGAGTTGCACGGCAAAGTTCCTTTTCCTTGGCAAGAACGGCTTGCGGTACAGGTGTGCAGCGAGGGATGGCCGGCGGTAATCGATTTACCCACCGCGAGCGGCAAGACCGCGTGCATTGACATTGCTCTATTTGCACTCGCCGTACGGGGCGATGAAGGGCCGCGACGGATCTTCTTCGTAGTCGATCGGCGGGTAATTGTCAGTGAAGCGTTTCTGCGAGCGAAATGCATCCGCAAGCGGCTCGTTGAGGTATCCGGCGACGCCTTTCTCAAGAGAGTGGCGGACCGGTTTCGCGAGTTGGCAAACGGCGAAAAGCCGCTGCGTGTAGCTGAGCTGAGGGGCGGAGCCTACCGCGATGAGACCTGGGTGAGAACTCCGCTTCAACCCACAGTTGTTACGAGCACGGTAGATCAGATAGGTTCGCGACTCCTATTCCGCGGCTATGGCATCAATCCGAACACTTGGCCGCTGCATGCTGGCTTGATCGCGAACGACGCTCTCATCTTTTTGGACGAAGCGCACTGTTCCAAATCCTTTGCGCAAACGCTGGAAGCTATCCAACAGTACCGGGGCGACAGGTGGGCGGCGAGTTCGCTAAAGAAGCCGTTCCAATTCATCGAGATGACGGCAACTCCCTCTCGCGGTAACGCCGAACGCTTCCAAATTGCAGCGAAGGATCGCGAGCAAGAGTTCCTGGGGCCTCGCATTTATGCAAAGAAACCGGTGGACCTGAACGAGATCAAATGCAGAAAAGACGAACGCGATAGATTTGCGGGCGCACTCATCGATAAAGCAATTCGTCTGGCGGATGCAGTGGACGCGAAACGAATCGCAATCATGGTAAACCGGGTTGCCACGGCAAAGCGAGTGCATCAAAAGCTAAAGGAGGAAGGAATCGACGCTCTTTTGGTGATCGGCAGGATGAGGCCTATCGACCGGGATGAGTTGTATAAGCAATGCTCGCCGCTGAAATCCAACGAGCCTAGGAAGGAAGATGACCAGCGGCGGTTTGTCATCTCGACTCAGTGTTTGGAAGTAGGCGCGGATCTCGACTTCGATGTCTTAGTGAGTGAGTGCGCAAGCATTGAGGCGCTGGTGCAGCGGTTTGGGCGGCTCGACCGACTTGGTCAGTTCGACCGGGCGCGAGGCGGCATCTTAATTGGTTCCTGGCAGTTGAATACCAAGGACGATGATCCGGTATACGGTGAGGCGCTACGCGAAACGTGGACGTGGCTCGGAGAAATCGCAGCGACCGGACCAGTCAACATGGGTATTGCCGCCCCAGAGGGCGATTCTCGCACTGTCGCCGAACTGCTGCAGGATGTTTCCGACGATCGCCAGAAACAACTACGCATGTTGAGCGAGAATGCGCCAATTTTACTGCCGGCGCACCTCGACGCACTTGTGCAGACAAACCCTACACCAGAGCCGGAACCGCTCATTGCATTGTTCTTACACGGTCCGGGCCGCGGCGAGCCCGATGTGCAAGTTGTATGGCGAGAAGATTTGAACGACTTCGATCCGAGCGACTGGCAAGAAATCGTAGGGCTGTGTCCGCCCAGCTCACGAGAAGCGATGCCTGTCCAGATCGGAACGTTTCGCCGATGGTTTGCAGGCAAAGCGAGAGCGGACGAAACAGAGTCGGATGTGGAAGGAGCGCGCACCTCCGAGGACGATCTACACGAACAACGACGGCTGCCTGCGCTCATTTGGCGCGGCGACACGGCTCATAGCCGTCTGGTTCACGACGCCAGGGACGTCCGTCCAGGAGATACTATCGTGCTTCGCGCCTCAGATGAGGGCTGGAACGATCTCGGCTATATTCCAGACGGCTGGCAGATTGACGTGGGCGATAGGACACGCTTTGATCTGCGGCGTGGCGTTAGTCTCCGCTTGCATGCGAAATTGATACAGCACTGGCCGGACACACAATCGCGGCGTCCGATAGAGGACCGGATCAAAGATGACGATCTGACAAGGGAAGAAGCCGAAGATCTTCTTCGCGCCTACGGTAGCGAGTTGGAAGGACAGTGGCCGGCAGATTTCCTGGCGGACGTGGACAAACTTTCCCGGCGGCAATTGCAAAAGTATCCGAATGGGGAGGGCTATGTGCTTCAAGGCCGTATCCGACACGGCGGCACGGCGGCCAAAGAGGAAGTATCCCTCGACGATCATTTGCATGACGTAGAGGAAGCGGTTGAGCAAATAGCCGCCAGAACGGTTGAGCCTACGCTGTTGAGCGCGTTGAAGACGGCGGCGCGATTTCACGATTACGGCAAAGCAGATCTTCGCTACCAAGCGTGGCTTCGAGGTGGGGATTCATTAGCGGCGTTCTATGCACCACGCCTCATCGCCAAGAGTGGCCGGGCGCTAACACGAAGGCAACAAGAGTGCGGTCTACCGGAGGATTTCCGGCACGAATTGGTTTCCCTGGTGTTTGCGGCCAAATCGAACGAACTGAAACAGGACATGCGGGAGTTGACGCTACATCTGATCGCCAGTCATCACGGCCGATGCCGGCCGTTCGCTCCGGTTGTGCCAGATGACGGCGCAGAGTGCCTAACTGTTCGAGGTCTCTCGGTATGCCAGCAGGAGCGGATTGAAGGCGCGGCGCACAAAATATCAAGCGGAATATCTGATCGATTCTGGAATCTCACGCGGCGTTACGGGTGGTGGGGGTTAGCCTATCTGGAGGCCTTACTGCGCCTCGCCGATTGGAAGGCGAGTAGCGAGGAGAATGCGGAGGTCTGGGAATGAACAATCCAATAATCTTGCGCGCGCTAGACGGCTCGAATCCACTGGCGTTTCTTGCCGCGTTAGGGACACTCCGGCTGTTGCATTTACATAGGCCGGAAGCGTCAATCTGCATGAAATGGGTCCGCGAGGAAGTTTGGCGCCCTGAGCTAAGCGGATTGTCTCTGCCAGAAGATGAACTCTGCAAATCGTTGCTTGTGGCGAAAACGGTTCCTATCGAAAGTTTCGGCAAATTAGGGAAAGATATCACCGTGCCGACACAAATGTATCGCGAGTTTGTAGAAGAAGCGTTCCATGTCGTCAAGGAAAAGAGCAATCGTACGCATGCCGATTTCGCAGCGGCGTTCGGCTCAGAAGTGTGCGAGGAAGAAGGTAAGGACCGAATCGAGCGCACCGATTTCTGTTTTATCACCGGCTCAGGCCATCAACACTTTCTTGGAACAATGGAAGGATTGGCGCAAAAAGTGACTGAGCACCACATCTCCGATGCCCTGTTCGGAGAGTGGCGCAAGGACGAAAAGCTTTCGATGCGCTGGGATCCGAGCGACGCGGCCGAATATGCCTTCCGCTGGGGCGACCCTAGCAAAGAGGGCGCACGGTCCGTGTGGGGCGCAAATTGGCTCGCGATCGAAGCTCTTCCTTTGTTTCCTGCTCAACCAACACGCCACGGGTTACGGACAACAGGCTTCACCGAAGGAGGCCGCGGAGAATGGCCGCAATTCACGTGGCCAATCTGGACACATGAGGCGAGCCTAGATACTGTGCGATCCCTTTTATCGTTCGCTGACTTGCAGCAAGAAGGACACGACATGACCCACGTCCGTCTGCGAGGCATCGAGGAAGTATACAGGGCACCGCGAGTCCGAATCGGACAAGGGGCCAACTTCAAAGTCAGCTTTCGGCCAGCAACCGTGGTGTAACCCCCATGCGCATCTCTTACCTCGTCTGTTACGACATCTGCGACGATAAGCGCCTGCGGAAAGTCTTCCAGATCATGCGAGGGTATGGGGATCATTTGCAGTACTCGGTCTTCGAGTGTCAGCTGACGCAGATCGATATGGCCAAGCTACGGCGCGAACTGGGCGCGGTGGTGCATCGAGACGAGGACCAGGTTCTGTTTGTGAATCTAGGGCCGGCGGAGGGGCGCGGCGACCGTGTCATTACGGCCCTTGGCAAACCGTACACGCGCATCGATGCTCCGTGCATTGTGGTGTAACGAAAACGCCAGACATGGCCACACAGCCAATTTCTTTTCCAGACGAGGCGCCGTCCCCGGAACAACGTGACCTGCCGGAGTACCTGCCGGCCCGCATGGTCAACGAGTATGTCTATTGCCCTCGCCTGTTTTTCTATGAGTGGGTAGAAGGCATTTTCCGCGACAGCGCGGACACGGTAGAAGGCTCGCATCAGCACCAGCGTGTCGATAAGGAAGGCAAAGGACTGCCGCCGGCCGACGAGTTGCCCGAAGATCTGCGGACCCGCTCCATCACGCTTTCGAGCGAAGCGCATCGCGTCATCGCCAAGATGGATGTGGTGGAGGCGAAGGACGGAATCGTCACGCCGGTGGACTACAAACACGGACGGCCGCGCGAACTGGACGCTGGATTGGAGATGTGGCCTACGGATCGCGTCCAACTGGCTTTGCAGGCGCTGGTTTTGCGGGAGAACGGCTACCGTTGCGACGAGGCGGTGCTCTATTATGCGGCGACAAAGCAACGCGTGCGGTTGACGGTCGACGACGCCGTTATCGCCGAGGCGCTGGACGCTGTCCATGCGGCGCGCGAGACAGCCCGCCTCGGCGTTCTTCCAAACCCGCTGGTGGATTCACCCAAATGCACGGGGTGCTCCCTTGCGCCAATCTGCCTGCCCGAAGAAACCAATGTCTTGCTGCGCGGAGAGGCAGGCGCTCCGGGTGAGCAGCTCACGTTATTCGACGACGCGGGCGCTCCGAGAAAACCGCCGAAGAGCGAAGTGCGGCGGCTGGTGACTCCCAGGGACGAACTGCGGCCGGCTTATCTGAACACGCAGGGATTGCGCGTGGGGAAATCGGGAGACGTCCTGCAGGTGAAGGAGAAGGACACGCTGCGGCAGCAGATCCGGCTGAATGAAATCAACCAACTGAATTTGATGGGCAACATTCAGGTGAGCACCCAGGCCGTGCAGGCGCTCGCGCAGGCGGAGGTGCCGGTCTGCTATTTCTCGCAGGGCGGCTGGTTCTACGGCATTACACAGGGGCTTTCGACCAAGAACGTGTTTTTGCGTAAAGCACAGTTCCGGCTTGCGGAGGAAGAATGGTTCTGCCTGCGCCTCGCGCGCAAGCTGACGGCCGGGAAGATTCGCAACCAGCGAACCATGCTGATGCGCAATCACGAAGAACCGCCAGCGCTGGTGCTGGATCAGATGCGGACGATGGCGCAGCGAGCCGAAGAAGCCGAGACCCTGGAGCAGTTGTTGGGAATTGAGGGCAATGGCGCGCGGCTCTATTTCGGCGAGTTTAGCGGGATGCTGAAGGCGGATGAGGATGAGCCGGAAGCCCGGTTCTCCTTCGATTTTCAGACAAGAAACCGGAGGCCGCCGCGAGATCCGGTCAACGCGCTGCTTTCGCTGGGCTACAGCATGCTTGCCAAAGATCTGACGGTGGCGCTATGCGGTGGGCTTCGATCCCATGATGGGCTTCTACCATCAGCCCCGGTTTGGAAGGCCGGCGCTGGCGCTCGATCTGATGGAGCCGTTCCGGCCCTTGATCGTCGAATCGGCGGTGCTGCAAGTGATCAATACGCGCATGGTGACGGCTGGGGACTTCATCGCCGCGGGGCGGGCGGTGGCGCTGAAGCCTGGAGGACGCAAGGCGTTCTTCCAAAGCTACGAATCGCGAATGGATACGCTTGTGACGCATCCGCTGTTCGAATACCGGCTGTCGTACCGGCGCATGCTGGAGGTGCAGGCGCGGCTGCTCGCGCAGTACATTGAAGGGAGCGTGCCGGAGTATCCGGTGTTTGTCACGAGATGACACGCGAGCGGCGAGGTGACGCCGCAAAGCCGGGAGCCGCTCGCAAGCATGTATATGGCTGCTTTAAAAGGCTTTAACAGGACCGGTGGATGCTGCTGGAGAGGTTGAGCACTGGCGACGCAACGGGGCGCTCGCGGATGGCCTCGCAGGTCTTTGACAATAGAATAGTTGGGTGGCCGGCTATTTCCTCGATCAATTGATCGAGGCCTCATTGAAGCCAGCAGATTCGGCCGCAAGCCGCGCAGCAGATGGGCATTTCCTCGATCAATTGATCGAGGCCTCATTGAAGCCTGGAGTTGGATCGCGAGCGTCTCGGGTGACTCCGGATTTCCTCGATCAATTGATCGAGGCCTCATTGAAGCGTCATCGTCGGCATCCCTGACGATGACGATCCAGAGGATTTCCTCGATCAATTGATCGAGGCCTCTTGGAAGCAGTTAGCAATATTATCATCTCTATTTGCATTGGTATATTTCCTCGATCAATTGATCGAGGCCTCATTGAAGCAGTAGAG
>JAICIH010000221.1 GCA_025924475.1 Bryobacteraceae bacterium | reverse complement strand
TTCGAGCGCTTGCACCACCGAAACCGAGTTCGCCGTTGTTACATAGACCGCCGCCAGCCGTGTGTGGCGCTCGACCGCTTCGCGCGTCAGGCGGTAGGCTTCTTCGGCGTCATCGTGCGCTTCGAGCACGGCCGCCACTTTTAGGGGGCTTGCCACTGTCTCCAGACATTCGCGAAAGCCGCGCACTTTATCGGCATGGTCCACTGTATTCAAATCACCGGTGACGAGTAGCACCGGTCCGGGCTTCTTCACAAAACGCGTGAGCAACTCGGCGACCAGCGCTCCACCGCTTGCGGCATCGCTCGAAATCGTGCAGAGCCGTTCGGTTCCCGGCGCATCGGTAGCGACGCAGACCACCGGAACGTGGCGCCGCGCCGCTTTGCGAATCCAGGGTTTCAACTCCGCCGGATGCCCCGGCGCCAAAATGATTCCCTGCGTCTCCTCCGCCAACGCCTGCTCGAACAACTCGACATCATTCTCGCCCAGATGAGGATAGCTGCGGAACTGAATCCGGATGGAAGATTCAAACGGCGCCGCCGCTTCTTCGATTCCCTCCCGCAGCGCGTCGAAAAACGAGGCGATCTCGCGCGGCAAATGCACCGAAATCCGCAGTTTCCGGTTGAGCTTCAAATGGCGCGCCGCGAAATTCGGCCGGTAGCCCAACGTCTGCGCCATCTTGAGCACGCGCGCCCGCGTCATGGCGTTGATGCCGGGTCGCGCATGCAGCGCCCGATCGACCGTGCCGATGGAAACGCCGAGGGCGAGAGCAATATCCTTGATCCCGGCGGGCCGTTCCGGTGCGTGCCGTTCTGCGGTGTCGCTCATTCGGGCTGCACTCCCATTCTAGGATTAGTACGGGCTGGGACAGTGTACGATAACGGGCACTTGGCGCAAATTAGCCCAATAAAGGCCAAGAAACAACTGGAAAAACTCCGTGTACGTTGACAGTTACTTTCTTTCTATGATATTTTTCCCCGGAAAGGCTGGTGTGCCATGTTGCTCTCGCGTTCTCTCGCTCTTCCGGTTTGCTTGTTTTCCGCCGTTGCCCTTTATGCCCAGGTCGATACCGGAACGATCCTCGGCGCCGTTCACGATAATACCGGCGCGGTGATCGCAGGCGCCAGGGTAACCGTCCGCAACGAAGGTACCTCGTTTTCCCAGACCAATACGACTTCGCAGTCCGGCGAATACGTGTTCACACCTCTGAAGATCGGCACGTACACGGTCGAAGTTGAAAGCCCCGGATTCAAAAAGGAGCGCCGCACCGGCCTGATCGTCAATATCCAGCAGCAGGTAGTCTCCGATTTCACTCTTTCGGTCGGCGATGTCACCAGCGAGATTTCGGTGACCGCGGCAGTTCCGCTTTTGCAAACCGAAAGCGGCTCGGTTGGTCACGTGATCGAAGGCCAAACTATCAACGATCTGCCGTTGAACGGCCGCAACTACACGTTTCTGGCGCGGCTCGTTCCGGGCGCTACAGTCGGGCAGCAGGAAGGCCGCGGCCTCAACGCCAACGGCTGGTTTACCGCTAACGGCACGCGCCCGGCGCAGAACAATTACATGCTCGATGGCATTGACAATAACACCAACAACGTCGACTTTCTAAGCGGCGCCGCCTACGTGCTCAAACCGCCCATCGATGCCATTGGCGAATTCAAGCTGCAGACCAATTCGTTCAGCGCCGAATTCGGCCGCGCCGGCGGAGCGGTGCTCAATGCGAGTATCAAGTCAGGCAGCAACAGCTTTCACGGCAGCGCCTGGGAATTTCTGCGCAACGATAAACTCGACGCGGCCGACTTCTTCATCAACGCCGCCGGCCAGAAGAAAGGCTCCTTCAAGCAGAACCAGTTCGGAGCCACCACGGGGGGCCGCATTATCAAGGATAAAACGTTTTTCTTCGCCGACTACGAGGGCACCCGCATCCGGCAAGGCGTTCCGCTGACTGGCTACAGCGTGCCTACCGCCGCTGAGCGCGCCAGCGGCTATACCGATTTTTCCGATCTGATTGCGCTGCAAACTGGAACCAGAACCGACGCCTTAGGGCGGAATTTTCCGCTGGGCACCATCTTCGATCCGGCTACCACTCGCGCCATTAATGCGAAAGACTATGTGCGCGAGCCCTTCCCTGGAAATATCATCCCGGCCAGCCGGATGGATCCGAATGCCGTGAAGCTCCTCAATCTGTATCCGGCGCCCAGCCAATCCGGCTTGTTCAATAATTTCAGCACGAACCGGAATTCGACCACCGACGCGAACTCATTCGATGTGCGCGTGGACCAATATTTTTCAGCGAAGGATCAGATGTTCGCCCGTTATAGCTGGTCGCGAAGCCCGAGCTTCATCCCGGGACCCTTCACCGGTGTTGCCGACGGCGGGGCGTTCGGGGCGGGGGATCAGAACGTTGACGTACAAGGCGCCGCGTTGAGCTACACGCACTCGTTTACGCCAACGCTGGTGAACGAGGCCCGTCTCGGCTTCAACCGCGAGCATACTTCGCGCGTGCAGCCCTTCGGCAACGACGTTTCCGATATCCCCGCACAATACGGCATCCAGGGTGTCCCGCAAATACCTGGGAACGGCGGCCTTCCCTATCTCGGCATCGGCGGCCTTGCTCAGCTTGGGCCTGCCCAATGGTTAATCAGCGATCGCTACAGCAACACGATTCAATTCACGGAAAACCTCACGAAGGTTTACCGGTCGCATACCTTCAAAGGCGGCTTTGAGATGCAATCGATTTATTTCCCCTGGACCGCTCCGCCTAACTCCCGCGGCTCTTTCGACTTTAACGGCCAGTACACCTCCATTCCCGTTATCGGCGATACGAGTACCGGCCGCGCGCAATTTCTGCTCTCTCCCACCGCTTCTTCGGTCGGAGGCGTGAATAATATCGGCGGATCCAATTCGGTGGCTGTTTCTAACTTTGGTAGCCTGGCTTCCCAGAAATCCTATTACGGCGCTTACTTTCAGGACGATTGGAAAATTACCAGTAAACTCACGCTGAATCTCGGCCTACGCTGGGATTGGTTCAGCGCGACCGGCGACCGCTACGGCGCGCAGGCCAATTTCGTTCCCGGTACGCCGTTCGCCGGCGCGCAATATATTATTCCCGCGAGCCGAAAAGACAACCCGCCTTTGTCGCCCAGCTTCACCAGCCTGCTCGCCAAAGACGGCATCGATCTCGTGTATTCCGATGCCTACGGCTCCGGGCTGAGTATCATACAGAAAACCAATTTTGCGCCGCGCTTCGGCTTTGCATATCAAGTGACTCCGAAATTCGTGGTGCGCGGCGGCTACGGCATTTATTACGGAGCCTTCGAAAACCGCGGCGGCTCCCCCAGCCTCGGCTACAACTATCCGTTCCAGTACAGATTTAGCTTTCCGACGCCGGATTCGGTTTCGCCCGTCACCTTTCCGAATGGGACGATTGCCACTCTCGAAAACGGACTTTCGAGCGTGCCTCTCACGCCCACTGCCGTGAATGCGAAGGGCCTGGCGTTGCAAGGCATTCAGTTCCACTACAAAACGCCGTACGTGCAGAGTTACAACTTGACATTGCAGTACCAGTTGAGCTCCGCGGATTCATTCGAGGCTGCCTATGTGGCTTCGCTCAGCCGCCATCTGGAGACCTTTATTGGATCGAATCAGGTATCGATGTTGCTTCCGCCAAGCCTCAATCCACAGAACTATGTTGCGTTCCCGGATTTTGCGCGCGGCCAATCGTACGCGAGTACCATCGGAACCGCGAATTACCATTCGTTACAAGTCAAATATCAGCGCCGCATGGCGAACGGCCTCAATGCGCTGTTTGCTTATACCTTCGCGAAGACTCGAACCGACGCGGGAGATTTGTTGAGCGGCGGCGGTGTTTCGGGTTTCCGCGCGCCCGGAATCGCCGGCTGGGGAATTCAGAAAGACATGGCGCTCGCCGACTTCGATATCCGCCACGCCATTTCATTGAGCGCAACATACGATCTGCCCTTCGGCAAAGGACGGCACTACCTGAGCAGCTCGCCGCGCGTCGTGGAACTGCTGTTGGGCAACTGGAGCGCAAACGGCATCATGACGCTCACTACGGGACAGCCGCAGACTATCGGTTGCACCAAGTCAACCGGCGCCGGAACCGGCTGCTATGCGCTATATACGGGAGAAGATCCGTATGCCGGGCCGCATGACGCGAATCATTTCTACAATGCCGCGGCTTTTGCCGATCCGCCTGTGGTTACCACCGTCGGCCAAACGGATTTCTCTCCGCTCGGCGGCGGCAATACCCAAGTCACCGGGCCGTCTTTTCACCGCTTGGATTTCTCGCTGTTCAAGTCGTTCCCGATCAGTGAGACGAAGCGGTTCGAGTTCCGCGCCGAATCGTTCAATTTGACCAATACTCCGGCTTTCGCGCTGCCGGGCAGCTTGAATTTCCTCAACACTACGAACTTCTCGCGCATCACAGCGACCCGCGACGCGCCGAACGACGCGCGCGAGCTGCAGTTCGCGTTAAAATTCTATTTTTAGCGGTGCATGCGGTGGTGGCTCGGTCTCGCGCTCTGTCTGGCGCCTATGCTGGCGCAGGACTTCGACGAGACCGCGCGCCAGCTCGAGCGCACCGCGCGCGCAGATCCATCCGAGGAGCACCTGTTCGATCTCGGCAGCTACCTGCTGGCGCATAACGGCTTCGCTCCCGGGCTGACAGTATTCGACTACGCAGTAAAGCGCTATCCGAAATCCGCCCGGCTGCGCGTCGGGCTCGGTGTCGCTCTCTATTCGCTGCGGCGTTACGATGAGGCCGTCGAGCGCCTATGCGAGGCCGTAGACCTCGATCCGAGCGACACCAAGGCCCTCGATTTCTTGGGCAAAATGGAGGATATTTCCCCGCAATACAAGAGTGAGGTGGATCGGCGGCTGGCGCATTTCGTGAAATTGTATCCGAAGAACGCGGCTGCCAATTATTATTACGGGCTGAGCCAGGGCGAGCGCGGCGAGCCGTATCTTGAAAAAGCGCTGCAGCTCAATCCGGCTCTTACCGAGGCTCACTATCACCTGGGTTTGCTGCAAGAGAACGCCGGCGCGACGGCGAAGGCCATCGAGCAATACCGCATCGTCATCGAACAGCAGCCGGGCTTCTTTCAGGCCCATTACCGCCTGGCGCGCCTGTACCAAAAATCCGGCAAACGAGACTTGGCCGAAAAGGAGTTTGCGCTGATAAAGAACCGCGCGCGTCAGCAAGCGGCAGGCGCGCAGTAAACCGCCAGCGGCTCGCCTTGTTCGCACACCACGTAACGGACCGCTGCTGTAATCGCGTCTTTCGTGTACAGATGCCGCGTACTTCCGTGACGAGCCCAACGGCGGCGGTCGGGGCCGTCGAGTCCCGCGGCGTTCAGGGCGCGGCTGGCGTAGACTTTGAAGGTGTTCATTACTCGCTCGGCGGATTCATTGGTTCCGACGACCGCATGGACATGGTTGGTCCGGACGTGTGCAGCAAAAAGCATCCAACCTCGATGCATACAGACCTGGTGTACGCTCTTGAGCAAGACTTCGCGGCGTGCTGCATTGAGCAAATAAGGCTCCTGCGCCATTTTGGTGCGTGCTGCGGCCTCTTTGGCAGCGTTTTCTTCTAACTTGGGCGCGCCGAACTGGTTCTGACTGCGATCGACGGCCCCAAACTGCCCAGGAAGGCGAGTCCCATAGCACACAAACGTAATGAGATACGCTCCGTCGTCCGCTCCCTGACGGTCGCGGTTCTGTTTCACAACATAGAAGTAGCGACGGGTTTACTTGGCTCTCGCGTTGAATCCTAAATCGAAACATGATCAAATAAAGTGATCGGCCCGCCGGTCAGCCAGCCGCATGTTCTTGCGGCGCCCACTCGAATTAGGAGCCTATTTGTTGCAGCAAGCAGTTCTCGCCCTGGAGGACGGTACGGTCTTCGAGGGAGTCAGTTTTGGTGCGCCTGTCGAACGCACCGGTGAGGTGGTTTTCAATACCGCCATCACCGGGTATCAGGAAATTTTCACCGATCCGTCCTACTGCGGCCAGATCGTTGTACTCACTAATCCCCAAATCGGCAACTACGGCGCCAATCTGGCCGATAACGAATCCATCAAGCCGTTCATTGAAGGCCTGGTAGTCCGTGAAATATCCCCTGTTCCCAGCAACTGGCGCTCCGAGGAACGCGCCGAACATTTTCTGGCCGCTTACGACATCCCGGTTATTGCAGAAATCGACACGCGTAAACTCGTCCGCCTTCTGCGCGAGCGCGGCGCCATGCGCGGCATCATCGCCGTGGGCGCGCACGATCTCGCCGCGCTTCTGGCTAAAGTACGCAGCGCTCCCTCCATGGCCGGGCAGAACCTGGTATCGCGAGTCTCCACGGCCAAAAATTACGAATGGACGCGCGGCATCGAAGCCGTTTCCGCCTCCGATAAAGTGCCGGCTCCGGAAGAAGCTGCCTTTCACGTGGTCGCTTACGACTATGGCATCAAACGAAATATCCTGCGGCATCTCGTGCAGATCGGCTCACGTGTGACGGTGGTGCCGTCGGATGCGACAGCGCAGGACGTGCTCGCGCTCAAACCGGATGGCGTTTTTCTCTCGAACGGTCCCGGCGATCCGGAGCCGCTTGCCACGCAAGCCGCCCATGTCCGCCAGTTGATCGGAAAAGTTCCCGTCTTCGGAATCTGTCTCGGTCACCAGATCCTCGGCCTCGCGCTCGGCGGCAAAACCTACAAGCTGAAGTTCGGGCATCATGGCGCGAATCATCCGGTTTTGAATCACCGCACCGGTAAAGTCGAAATTACGTCGCAGAACCATGGTTTCTGCGTCGATCCCGATTCGCTGCGCGATTCCGAAGTCGAAATCACCCATCTGAATTTGAACGATCAAACGGTAGAAGGCCTGCGCCACCGCAGCGAGCCGGTCTTCTGCGTGCAATATCATCCCGAAGCGGCGCCAGGTCCGCACGATTCGCATTACTTGTTTCACGATTTCGCGGCCGCCATGAAGGAACACAAGTCGTAGCAAATGCCAAAGCGAACCGATCTGAAGCGCATCCTCATCGTCGGCTCCGGTCCGATCGTCATCGGGCAGGCCTGCGAGTTCGATTACGCCGGAGCCCAGGCCTGCAAAGCGCTGCGCCAGGAAGGCTACGAAGTCGCGCTCATCAATTCGAATCCGGCGACGATCATGACCGATCCGGAACTGGCCGATCGGACCTATGTCGAACCGCTGAGCCTCGCCTATGCCACTGAGGTCATTCGCAAGGAAAGGCCCGATGCCTTGCTTTCTACGGTCGGCGGCCAAACCGGGCTGAACCTCGCCGTCGAGCTGGCGGAATCCGGAGTTCTGGAAAAATACGGCGTCGAGTTGATTGGCGCGAAAATCGACGCCATCAAGAAAGCCGAAGACCGCCTGCTCTTCAAAGACGCGATGCGCAAGATCGGTCTCGACATGACCCAGTCGCAACTGGTCAACAACGTCGAAGACGGCTTGGCTTTCGCCTCGCGGATCGGGTATCCGATCATTCTCCGGCCCAGCTTTACGCTAGGCGGCACGGGCGGCGGCATCGCCTATAACCACGAAGAGCTGGTCGAAATTCTCGAGCGCGGTATCGAACTTTCGCCGGTGCATGAAGTGCTGGTCGAGGAAAGCGTGCTCGGCTGGAAAGAATTCGAGCTGGAGGTCATGCGCGACCTCGCGGGTAACGGCATTATCGTCTGCTCGATCGAAAATTTCGATCCGATGGGTGTTCACACCGGCGATTCCATAACCGTCGCGCCCGCGCAAACGCTCACCGACCGCGAGTACCAGATGATGCGCACCGCCGCGCTGCGTTGCCTAAACGAGATCGGCGTCGATACCGGCGGATCGAACGTGCAGTTCGCCATTAATCCGGAAAACGGCCGCATGGTAGTGGTCGAAATGAATCCGCGCGTGTCGCGCAGTTCGGCGCTGGCGTCGAAAGCGACCGGCTTCCCGATCGCCAAGATCGCGGCAAAACTCGCCGTAGGCTATCGCCTAGATGAAATTAAAAACGACATCACACGCGCCACGCCGGCCTGTTTCGAGCCCACCATTGATTATGTCGTCGTCAAAATTCCGCGCTGGCAGTTTGAAAAGTTCCCCGGCGCCGAACCGGTGCTGAGTACGCAGATGAAGTCGGTGGGCGAAGTCATGGCCATCGGCCGTACTTTCAAGCAAGCTTTGGGCAAAGGTCTGCGCAGTCTCGAAACGGGCAAATCCTCCAGCGCCGCTGCTCTTGATCCCGATCTGATCGCCAAGCGCCTGATCACTCCCAATCCGGACCGGCTCGGCTATATCCGTTTTGCCTTCGCGCAAGGCTACACCGTCGATCAGGTTTTCGAAATGACCAGCATTGATCGCTGGTTCCTGCAACAGGTTTCCGAAGTGGTCGCGCTCGAGCAATCCTTGAAAGGACGTTCTCTCGAATCCTTCACGGCTCGCGAGTTCCGCAAGCTGAAGCGTGATGGTTTGGGTGATCGGCAGATCGGCGAAGCCATCGGCGCGGAGCCTCTCGAGGTGCGCGCGGCGCGCCAGAAACTGGGCGTGAACGCCGTATTCAATCGCGTCGATACCTGCGCCGCCGAATTCGAAAGCTTCACTCCGTATCTCTATTCGAGCTACGAATCCGAAGACGAAGCCGCGCCCAGCACACGCAAGAAAGTCATGATCCTTGGCAGCGGGCCCAACCGCATAGGGCAGGGAATCGAGTTCGATTACTGCTGCTGTCACGCCTCCTTCGCGCTGCAGGATTTTGGCTACGAGTCGATCATGGTGAACTGCAATCCCGAGACCGTCTCGACCGACTACGATACCAGCGATCGCCTCTACTTCGAGCCACTCACCCAGGAAGAAGTTCTGAATATCTATGAGACGGAGAAGCCCGATGGCGTCATTGTCCAGTTTGGCGGGCAAACGCCCCTGAACCTGGCGATGCCGCTCAAACATGTCGGCCTCCCCATCATCGGTACCGATCCCAGCAATATCGATCTTGCCGAAGACCGCAAACTCTTTGGCAAACTGCTCGGCGATTTACAGATTCCTTCGCCGCCGCATGGCTCTGCGACCAGCGTGGAAGAAGCCTGCGAAGTCGCACGCCGCCTCGGTTTCCCCGTGCTCGTCCGTCCCAGCTATGTGCTGGGCGGCCGCGCCATGGTGATCGCCTATGCCGAAGAAACCGTGCGCCGTTACATGCAGGAAGCGGTTGGCTTCTCCGTCAAGCGGCCCGTTCTCATCGACCGCTTTCTCGAAGACGCAACCGAAGTGGATGTCGATGCGCTCTCCGATGGCGAGAATGTTCTGATCGCCGGCATCATGGAGCATATCGAAGAAGCCGGCGTCCATTCGGGCGACAGCTCGTGCGTGCTTCCCGCCACCACTCTTTCTGAACAGGTCTTGGAAACAATTCGGCAATACACCACGAAGCTCGCGCGCGCGCTGCATGTCATCGGTCTGATGAACGTGCAGTATGCCATCCAAAACGGAAAAGTGTACGTGCTCGAAGTGAATCCCCGCGCCTCGCGCACCGTGCCGTTTGTGGGCAAAGCGACTGGCGTGCCTCTGCCTAAAATCGCGGTCGGCTTGATGCTCGGCAAGAAACTCGACGAGTTCCAACATTTGACCGGCGGGGTGGTGAACGGAGTGCTGCCGGTCCCGAATTACTTCGTGAAGAGCCCTGTGTTTCCGTTTAACAAATTTCCTGGTGTCGATCCGGCGCTCGGCCCGGAAATGCGCTCCACGGGTGAAGTCATGGGCGTCGGCGAAAGTTTCGGTGAGGCGTTCGCCAAAGCGCAGCTCGCGGCCGGCAGTCCTATCCCGGATGGAGGAGCGCTGTTCATCAGCGTGAATGATCGCGACAAACCGGCTGCCGTCCAGGTCGCCGCCAAGTTCCACGAGTTCGGTTTTGAGCTGTTCGCCACGCGCGGCACCGCCGCCGCGCTGAAAGCCGCCAGATTGCCGGCGAAGACTGTGTTCAAAGTCAACGAAGGCCGCCCCAACGCGGTCGACTTATTGAAGGCCGGTAATCTGAGCCTGGTAATCTACACGACCACCGGCAGCCACTCGTTTCCTGACGAGCAAGTCATCCGCCGCAACGCCGTCGTGTATCGAACACCCTGTATCACCACGATGAGCGGAGCACGCGCTGCCGCGGAAGCTATCGTCTCGCGCCGCCGCGACCCAATTCGCGTCTGGAACCTCCAGGAACTACACGAGCCGGAAACCGAAACAGTGCAAGCCTCCGCAATGTAAAGAACCGCGACCGCGACGGAATGTGAAAAAATCAGGGACTGACTGAAGCGCCGTGCAGAAAGCTACTGAGAAATAAAACCCTGAATGCAGGCGCGGCTGTCTGTACCCAATTTTTCACACCCCCAGCAAGCAATCCTGAAACGTTCGTCCTCTTGCCGGCACAATCCTACGCGCATATATACTGAGCGATGCCCGATAAGGAGGAATTCTCTTGCCGCTGGATCCGATCGCCTTACA
>JAICIH010000220.1 GCA_025924475.1 Bryobacteraceae bacterium | reverse complement strand
GAAGCCTTTTCGTCGATGGCCACCAGACTCCAGCTTTCATCGATCAGGGAACGCAGGCCCAGGGCTTCGGTTTGCTGGCGGCGAACACGCGCAAAGTCGACGAGTCCTTCGCTGATCTTGCGCAGCCGCTGCGTGACGCGCAGCATCCGGTTCAGACGTTCCAGCGTATGGGCATCCCGCTCGGTTTCGTGTAGCTTCTCAATCGAGCCCTGCAGCACCGCGAGCGGTGTGTTCAGCTCATGCGCCACGCTGGTGCTGAGCAGGCCGAGGCTCACCAACCGGTCTTGCTCTTCGAGCTTCTGCAGCGCATGCGCCAGATCGTCTTCCTGGCGCCGCAACTGGGCGACGGTTTGGTTGCGCGAGCGCATAATCTGGCCAATCTCGTCATCGAGAATGAATTCGGCGTCGATCATTTCGTGCTCGCGATCGTCCCGCTGTGTGGCTTCGTCGGCCTTGAGCATCAGCGTCAAAGGCTGATAGACGTATTGCGGCATGATGATGAATTCGAGAACGACAATGGAGAGCAGATAGATGGTGCCGAGGACGACAAACAGCCCGGTGCGCGCCTGGCGCAAGGCATGACTATCGAACTCGGGAGGCACGCTGATGCGCCGGTAGGCGCCCGGCGAGCCGGTGTTGCGAATCAAGCTTCCGTCCGCTGCCGGCCAGGTCGCTTCCGGATGCTGCTGGAGAAATTGCTGGCCTTCGAGCGGTAAGCCGACCACATTAGCTGGACCATCTCTGGAGGCGGAGTCGCTCGAAAACAGCGGAATGACCGACAGATAGACCGAGACCGCCAAGACAAAGAAGAAAACGTTGTGCAGCAAAGCGAGCTTGTGCCGCACTTTGAGCGCGCCGAATTTACGATAGGCGTAATTGGGCGGCTTGGGCGGCCTATAACTGTTGCGGCGCGAGCTCCCGGCCAGGTTCAAGTTCTTGTTCCTTGTATTGCAGTTGATACAGCTTCCAATAAATACCGCGGCGCGCCAGCAGCTCCTGATGGGTGCCGGACTCGCGCAACTGCGCGCGATGCATCACCAGAATACGATCGGCATTCTGGATAGTAGAAAGCCGGTGCGCAATCACCAGCGAGGTGCGATTCGTCACCAGCCGGGTCAGCGCATCCCGCACGCGCAACTCGGTTTCGGTGTCCACGCTGGAGGTGGCTTCGTCCAGTATCAGTATCCGCGGATTGTGCGCCAAGGCGCGGGCGAAGTTCACGAGTTGCTTTTGGCCCGTCGAAAAACCGTTTCCGCGTTCACGCACCGGCGTTTCGAAGCCCTCCGGAAGTTCTTCGATCAGCCCGCTGAGATTCACTTGTTCGGCGGCGTGCTGCACATCTTCGCGCGTTATGCTTTCGGTGCCAAGACGAATATTGCTCTCCAACGTGCCGGTGAACAGATACGCATCTTGTAGAACCACCCCAAAATGCCGGCGCAAATCGCGTAAGTCGAATTGCCGCACGTCGACGCCGCCGATGCGGATTGCACCGCGCTGCACATCGTAGAAGCGCAGCAGCAGATTGGTCAGCGTGGTTTTTCCGGCGCCGGTATGTCCCACAATCGCGATATTCTCGCCCGCGGCGACATGGAAAGAAACATCCTTCAACACCCAATCCTCGCCGTTGTAAGCGAACCAGACATGGTCGAATTCGACATCCACGGCTCCTTCCGGGAACGGCGTCGTCGCGTCCGGAGAAACGATTGTCGGATGGGTGTCGAGAAGCTTGAAAATGCGCTCGGAGGCGGCCATGGCGCCTTGCAAAATATTGTATTTTTCGCTCAGGTCCTGAATCGGCCGGAAAAAGCGCAGGCCATATTGGAAAAACGCCACCAGCACGCCGAGCGTGAGCGCGCCCTGCCGGATCCGGAAGCCGCCGTAGGCGAGCAGAAGGCCGAGAGCCAGCATGCCGAGGAACTCCACCACCGGATAAAACCATCCGTACGCGGTGATCGAATCCTTGAAGGCCAGCATATGGGCGCGATTGATCTCTTCAAACTCTTCCTTGCTTTTCTGTTCGCGATTGAAAAGCTGCAGCACGGCGATTCCAGCGATGTGCTCCTGCAGATAGGCATTGATCCGGGCGATGGCCACGCGAATGCGGCGGTAGCTTTGGGAAGCGGTGCGCCGGAATTGAATCGTCACCAGCACAACCACCGGCATCACGGCAAGCATCAAGCCGGTCATGCCGGGACTCAGGCGCAGCATCGCGCCAATCACGAAGGTGAGCATGAGGATATCGCCCACGATGGTCACCAGGCCGGAGGCAAACAGATCGTTCAGCACGTCGACGTCGGTCGTCACGCGCGTCACCAGGCGGCCTACCGGGTTCTTATCGAAGTACGCTACGTCCAGCGTTTGCAGGTGCGCAACCAGCTGGCGCCGCAGGTCGAACATCGCGCGCTGGCCGGTCCACTGCATTAAGTAGGTCTGCCCGAAGTCGAAAAAGAATCCTAAGACGACCACGCCGAGATAAAGCAGGCTCAATTGCGTGAGCCCGATCCAGGCGTCGTGCGAAAGCCATTTATCCAGGAATGGGAGAATAGGAACGTGGTTATTGGGAACCAGGTAGCGGTCGATTGCTAATTTCGTAAGTAACGGTCCGGCGATCTGCAAGCCGGAATCGATGAGCAGCAGCGCCAGGGACGTGACCACCACCGCGCGATACGGCTTCATGTAGGTCAGAAGCCGCTTCATGAGGCGCGAATCGTACGCTTTGCCGAGTACTTCTTCTTCCAAAATATTTGTGCCCGCTTATCAACAGACTAACCCAGAGCTAAGGATTGGGCCGTTTCCGCGGTATGGCCGGTCACGCCTATGAACGGAGCCGTGCTGATCGATAAGCCGAAGGGCTGGACCAGCCACGATGTGGTGAACCGATGGCGCAAGCTCGCGATGACTAAACGCGCCGGCCATCTGGGCACGCTCGACCCCATGGCTACGGGCTTGCTGGTCCTGGTGACTGGAAACGCTACACGGCTGGCGCAGTTTTACGGGAAGGCCGATAAGACGTATCTTGCCGAGATTACCGCCGGCAAGGTCTCTGATACTTACGATGCCGAGGGTCAGATCACGGAGATTGCGGGAGAGCTGCCGCCGGATACGGCGATAGCTGACGCGCTCCAGAGCTTCCAGGGACGCTTCTGGCAGACGCCGCCGCCGGTCTCAGCGAAGAAGATTGCCGGCGTCCCCGCTTACAAACTCGCCCGCAAGCAAGTGCCGGTCGAATTGAAGCCCGTGGAAGTGGAAGTGAAGCGCCTCGAGATCCGAAGCGTTGCGCAAGGCAAAATTACGGCGCTGATCCAGTGCTCGAGCGGAACCTACGTCCGGAGTATTGCGCATGATCTAGGTCAGCGGCTCGGATGCGGCGCCTTGCTGAGCGCGCTGCGGCGCATTGCATCCGGCGAATTTACGCTAGAGCGCGCCAGAACTTTGGAAGAGCTGCGCGAATTGACGGAACTCGGCCGTTTGGCGGAAGCGGTGATCCCCTCGTCCGAGTTGCTGCCGGACATACCGGCGGCTTACCTGGACGCTGCCTGGGAAGCGCGCGTTCGAGCGGGAAACAATTTCCGCACTTCTCCCTTTGTGGTCCCACCGGGTGCGCCTCTGGTCAAGGCGCTGTCTTATTCAGGTGATTTAATCGCTATTGGACAGTTAAAAATCCCTAATTTGTACCATCCCGGCACGGTTTTGTGAGTCAACTGGAATGTGTAAGCTCG
This sequence comes from Bryobacteraceae bacterium, assembly GCA_025924475.1. Lineage (GTDB taxonomy): Bacteria > Acidobacteriota > Terriglobia > Bryobacterales > Bryobacteraceae > Bog-105. The sequence goes on along the minus strand of JAICIH010000220.1, from coordinate 6,849 downwards.
CCCGTCTGTGTTAACAAGAGAAGTTGGAATGACAAACAAGTGGCGCATCGTCGCGTGTCTCGCTGTAGGCCTCCTTGTGGGTGGAACGCTGCCTCTGCGGGCGCAGAATCCCGATGCTCCGGCGCCCGCCCCAAAGCCGCAGTTCTTCGGTGGAACCGTTACGGAATTGGATGACGCACACATCAGAGTCTCGCGCAAGTTGGTGGGCCGCCCGCTCGAAAGCCGCACGTTTATCATCGATGCGAACACGCGGATGAATAAGGCCGCCATCCATATCAAAGGCCGAGTTACGGTGCGATACCAACGTCGGCCGGAAGGCGATTTAGCGCTTGAGGTGCAAGCGCGCCCACCGGCGCGGCCCAAGTCGCCGTAGTTTCAGGCGCTCCCTGATGGTTGTGGTTCTTTCACGAGATTTCGGCGCTTCTTCGCCCATCCCGGCTTATCCACCTGATAGGCGCGGCCGACAGCCAACGCATCCTGCTCGACATCTTTCGTAATGACGGACCCGGCCGCAATGTAGGCGCCCTCGCCAATAGAAATCGGCGCAACGAGAGTCGAATTGCTGCCGACGAACACCTTCTCTCCGATCTTGGTGGGGTGCTTCTTCTGTCCGTCGTAGTTGCAGGTGATCGTGCCGGCGCCGATATTACTGCCCGCGCCAATCGTCGAATCCCCGAGATAAGCCAGATGGTTCGCTTTCGATCCTTCGCCGAGCCTGGTCTTCTTCAGCTCGACAAAATTCCCGACGTGAGCGCCGCCGGCGATTTCGGCGTCGAGGCGCAGACGGGAAAACGGACCTACGAACGATCCGGCGCCGATGGAAGAATTCTCAGCCACCACATAGGGAAGGACACGCGCGTTTTCTTCGACAACACAATCGCGCAAATACGATCCGCTTCCGATATGACAGCCGGCGGCGATACGCGTGCGGCCGCGCAGTTGAACATTTGCCTCCACCACCGAATCGGCGCCGATTTCGACATCCATATCGATAGCCACGCTGTCGGGATTCTCGATGGTGACTCCGGCCAGCATCAATTCCTGAGCCTTGCGCGAGCGCAGGATTTTATCCGCTTGCGCTAATTCGACACGCGTGTTGATGCCGAGCAACTCAGTCTCATCGGGAACGAGCAGCGGCGCCACCTTGTAGCCATGCCGCGTGAGGATCGCGACCATGTCGGTCAGATAGTATTCTTTGGCCGGGTTATCGGGGGTAATTTCGCCGGCGTACTGCCAGAACAGCCTCGCGTCAAAGCAATACAATCCCGGATTAATTTCGGTGATTGCGAGTTGTTCGCCTCTGGCGGCTTTTTGTTCGACGATAGCCTCGACGAGGCCCTGCTCGTCACGCACGATCCGTCCATATCCGGTGGGATCGTTCAGTCTTGTGGTAACGATCGCTCCTCCGGTTGCTTGCGGGTGGCAGTAATTCAGAAGAGCGCGCAATGTTTCGGCACGGAGCAGCGGTCCGTCACCGTTCAGTATCAGCAGCTTGCCATCGGCGTTATCGAGCACGGAGCGCGCGCAAAGAACAGCGTGGCCGGTGCCCTTTTGCTCCAACTGCTCGGCAAAGCGAATTCCTGGCACGCGCACGCTGCGCCGCACCTGGTCCGCTTGATGGCCGACCACCGCCACGATGCGCTCCGCCGGTGCCACCTGCAGCACGACCCGGATGATCTGATTGAGAAGCGTGTCTCCGCCGGCCTCGTGCAACACCTTGGCTTTGTTGGATCGCATGCGCGTTCCCAGCCCGGCGGCGAGAATGACTACGTTAAGCTCTGAACTCATAAAAATATATCTATTGGACCGGCGAACTCCGTAGCGCTAGCGTCTTTTTCCGCACCTGGTACACACGCGAGCGGCTGGCCAGGTCGATGACGACGCGGGCGAGCGCCTCCGGATCGTGACGAATTTTCTTATGCGCAAAGGCCACCTCAGAGATCAGATCGGCGGTTACCACCTTTACGTCGAGCGCTCGGAGATTGTCGAGATCGTGTTCGACCGGCTTGACATCGGCGCGCGCATAACTGCGCGCCAGCCGCTGGGGGATTGGCGCGGAATTCAACACTACACAATCGATCAGCTTCCTTCCCGCATGCTCATGAATGGCCGCCACATGGGCCGAGGCGGAAAAATTGATGGTCTCGCCCGGCTGCCACATGAGGTTCACGAAATACACTTTCATGGCGGCGGAATTCGCGATCGCCTCGGGTATTTGCTTCACCAGAATGTTGGGGATCACGCTGGTATAGAGCGACCCCGGCCCCAAAGTGATCAAATCGGCCTTGCGAATCGCCTCGAGCGTCTCTTCGAGCGGATCGCAGTGTTCCGGGCGCAAACGGATTTTCTCGATCGGACAGCGGCTCTTGCTGATTTTACTTTCTCCCGCCACGGCGGTGCCGTCGCGCAGGATGGCCTCGAGCGTTACGTTCGCCGAGGTGGCGGGAAAAATCCGCCCGCGGATCGCCAGAATTTCGGACGAGAGCTTCACCGCTTGCGCGAAATCGCCGGTAATCTGGTGCAGCGCTGTCAGAAACAGATTGCCGAAACTGTGTCCTTTGAGCCCGCGGCCGCCATCGAAACGATATTGAAATAGCCGCGACAGCAGGTGCTCGTCTTCCGAGAGCGCAGTCATGCAGTTCCGGATGTCGCCGGGCGGGAGAATATCGAAATCCCGCCGCAGCCGGCCCGAGCTGCCGCCGTCGTCGGTGACTGTGACCACCGCCGCAATATCCACCGCCGGAATGCCCCCCTCGGCGTCCTCCTGCGTCCCGCGCGCGTGCTTTTTCAAGCCCGACAGGAGCGTGGACAAGCCGGTGCCGCCGCCGATCGACACGATTCGCAGCGGCGCCTTGAGCAAGGTCCTTTCAGCGGGCGAGACGCGAGTCAGGATAGGCATGACCCCTTCAGATGCTCCAGGATCTCATGAGGCGCGCCCGATCGTTTCAACGGCGTTTTTTGGGCTTTTCGTCTTCTTCTTCGTAAACGGGAACCGAGTCCAGGTCTTCGGCTTCGAACACCTGCCCGCAGTCGAGGCAGCGTACATAGTCGATGCCATCCCGGCGGTGGAGAAACTCGGTTCGCTCGTGCTGACAACCCTGCATAGCGAAGTAACACCTATTCTAGACCGAGGGAGTTTACTGTCAAGTGCCCAATCGCGATCGAGTGTGCGACATGGCAAAATCTGAGCGTATGAGGTACGAGACTGAGCCGCGACCAGAGGGAGCGCAAAGGGCGCGGATGCACGCCGCCAGACAACGATGGAACTCACCACTTTTTGGGCGGCGCGCTTGATACCGCGCCCGTTTTGCGCGTGTTCCCAGGAGCGGTGGAATCTGAACCAATCGCGCTGAAGTGACCTATTTGATTACCTTTGTGTGTTATGGCTGCCATTTGCACGGCCATGTTTCAGGCTCGGTCGATCGGCGACATAACCTGCCAGGCAGCCGGCCGTTGGAAGCCGATCCGCAGCGAGTTTCCAGAGAACTGCAACGGATGGATCAGCCGCCGTATGAGTTAGACGCGAGGCGTCGCGGAGTAGTACTTGCCGGGTTGCGCGAGCGAAGCCAACAACAGCACTGGATCCTCCTGGCTGCCCACGTGCGCACCAATCACGTCCATTTGGTAATCGACGGGGAGGCTAGACCCGAGAGGATCATGAACGACTTGAAAGCTTACGCAAGCCGCTGTCTCAACCAGACGGGATGGACCGGCCCGCTTGCAGGCGGTAGGCACGGAAGTACGCGATGGCTATGGAAGCCGGAGCATGTATCGGCTACTATTTGCTACGTTGTCGATGAGCAGGGTGAGGCAATGGCCGTTTTCGAGAGCGCTGAAGCTTGATTCTTGACCGCTCCCTGCGGTCGCGGCTCAGCACATTCCTTCACTTTTATGCCGCACATCGATCAAGATCCGGTCGCTTAGGATGTGAATTGCCGGTCAATGATTTTGTGAAAGCTCCCCCACCCCATCACCTCACCCCGCGAGATCAGGACCTTCCGGAGGCGCTTGCGGCCCTTTGCCCGGCATCCGGAATCTATGCGATTTTCACGGCCGGCGGCGCGCCCCATTTAAGCTGGTCCACAAATCTCAAAAGGCGGCTGGGCCGGCTGCTGGGGGGCCCCTACCGCGAACGTATCGACGCCATCAAATATTGGCCCGCCGGATCGCGGCTCGAAATATTCCTTCTGCTGTACGAATTGACGAAGCACTATTATCCCGCGGATTACCGCAAGCGCCTGCGTTTGCGCCTGCCCTGGTTCGTCAGCTTGCGCGAGCGCGACCCGTTTCCACGCCTGGAAGTACTAAACCGGATTCCGCGCGGAAGCGGCCAGGTATTTGGGCCCTTTACCAACCGCGATCTCGCGCAGCGCTACGAACAGGAGGTACTCGGCCTGTTCCAGATCCGCCGGTGTACCGACACACTGGCGCCGCGCGCCGATCATCCCGGCTGTATCTATGGCGAGATGAGCCAATGCCTGCGGCCGTGCCAATGTGCTGTTACCGCGGAAGAATATGCGAGCGAAGTGCAGCGTGTTGCGGATTTTCTCGCGACCAACGGCAAGGGTCCGGCGGGCGCGCTCGGCTCGGCGCGCGAAAAAGCCTCGGCCGAACTCGATTTCGAACGCGCCGCCCAAATCCACAAACGCCTGGAGAAAGTGAACGCTGCTGCCGCTTGCCGCGACGATGTGATCCAGGCGGTGGATCGCTTCCACGGCGTGGCCCTCACCAGGAGCGTGGACCCGTTGCAATTCCGCCTGTGGCCCATGGCGGAAGGATTCTGGCAGGAACCGCTCACGCTGGACATATCCGGCGTTTTCGAGACCAAGCCGCTGGATGCTCTGCTGCGGGAGTTACTGGAGCCTGCCTTCGCCGCTGTAAAGACCGAAGGAATTCGCGCCGAACACCTGGCCATTTTTTCGCGCTGGTACTATTCCTCCTGGCGCGACGGCCATTGGTTCCCCTTTCGCACTCTCGCCGATCTGAAATATCGAAAGCTGGTGCGGGAAATTTCGGCCATGGCAAAAGCCGAAACTGCGTGCTAGCGTAAACCATGGCCGGATCGGACGAAGTCGAAGAGCGCGTACACGAAGCCAAAGAGCCGTTCGACAAGATCGTGGCCGGAACCATGGCAATCATCGCCGCCGTGCTTGCCACCGTCTCAGTTCTTGCCTTGCATTTCGTCGGTGAAAAATTGCTGAATCAGCAACTCAATTCCGATCAGTGGGCCTACTATCAGGCGAAGAACATCCGCCGCTATACGGCGCAGGTGGCGTGTGATCTTCTGGCGCAAACCAAGGCCGCGCCCCAGTTAACCGAACGATATACGCACGATATCGCTAAATACGACAAAGAAATGGAAGAGATTCAGAAGGCAGCCAAAGAATACGAAAAGGAGCGCGATTTGGATAGCCGCCGCGCCGAATTTCTCCACATTGGCGAAGTGTTTCTCGAAATAGCGATCGTACTTTCGTCGCTCGCTATTTTGACCAAGCGAAAATTCTGGTACGGCGCCGGAACTGTGTCCGCTGCCGCGGGAGTGCTTGTGGCGATTAGCGCATTCGTGCGCGGTTAGGTCCTAGCGCATGTGTGCGTGCCTAGGCCTCAGTTCCGCCAGCTGTTCGAGACTTTTCTCCGGTATAGAGAGAGAAACATGCACCGTGTTGCCGGCCGTGGCGAGCGCCATGCTGTCCAGCGCGGGAGCCAGAATGGCGGCGCGCGGATCGTCTTGCCGCATCCGCACCATGCTGGCAAGGAACCGTATCACGTCGGCAAGCGCGTTTGCATCTTGCGGAGAACGGGTCGTCGCCTGAAACGAGGCTTGTACCGTATCGCCGAAGCGGATTCCGCCGCTCGATTGAGTCACCGATTGCATCGCCTGCGCTTGCGGGCCTGCCTCTTCGAGTATGTGCTGCGCTAAAGCGCCGCCGTGGTCGAGCGAAACGAACCAGGCGTCGTTTTCCGGTCCAATGGCCTCAATTCTGCTCTGCAGGTCCGAATTCAACGTTGCCGGTGAGGCGCGATTGGCGATGATTCGCTCGAGCACCGGCAGGTCGGCCATGGCAGCCACTCCGGTATCGAGAAACGCGAAAGCGGTCGGGTGCGCTTCCTTTGCGTTCACGAACACGCGAACGCCTTGGTAATTCTGGACGGTCGCGCCTTTGGCGGTGGCGGCCGCGGCGATTCGGTCCTCATCGAATGTGCCGCGCGCGATCACAGCGAAAGCGGAGTGCCGCCCGTCGTTAGCCGGCCGTACGCTCACGAGCAATACGTGCTGCAGGTCGCGGCGTGGATCGAAGCCGGTCTGCGCAATCATCCGCTGGAAACCTTGATCCTCCATGGACTGCCTTGCCAGCAGATACTGGCCGAATTCCGAGTTGCGCGATTTGGTGATATCGACACTCGCGATGGCATAAGCATCGGAGGGTACTAAGCCGAGTAATCCGGTGTCCACGCCCGCCCAGGAGCATAGCGATCCGAAACCTGCCAGGACGGAAAGAGAAAGCAAACGCCGCATAAAGCCTCGTATCAGACTACGCGCGCCAAAGGCCAGAAGTTCCCAGGTAAATTTCGCCTGATTTCCGTTAAGCTAAATACAACACCCGGAGAGACATGCACCCGTTTTTGATTTTTGCCGCCACGCTTGCATCTGCCCCTGCGCTGCTGGCCTTCGGCGCTTCGACCATCCCCACCTACAACCGTGACGTGGCGCCGATTCTCCAACAGAACTGCCAGAGCTGTCACCGGCCCGGCGAAGTGGGACCGATGCCGCTGCTCACCTATAAGCAGGTGCGGCCGTACGCGGCGGCCATCAAGGAAGCGGTAGCGCTTCGAAAGATGCCGCCCTGG